>JBDLJN010000031.1:0-19545 GCA_039714335.1 Planctomycetota bacterium | reverse complement strand
TTCTTTTCTCTGCGAGGTTCAGCGAAATCTGCGATTAAACACGAAAAACACGAAATTACCAAACGAACCCATTTGTCACAATGGTTTGATAAAGTTAATTTAATGGAAAAGAGGGGACTCCAATATCAAGCTAAGGTTTTAAGTGACAGGACTTATGTTAAAATGTTGTTATGGCCAACCAATTTTTTGGATGGGAACCTGTAAATTAGAAATTGATTTCTAAAATGCGAAGAATGATAGATCGGAAAACCTCACTACTGATTAAAAAACGGCTTCAGCAATATCCAGCGGTTACATTCTTAGGACCCCGCCAGTCAGGAAAAACCACACTTGCCAAATCACTGGAAGGCGACTATTTTAATTAGCCGAACATCTCAAAATGTTGACAGCGAAAAAGTTGTTTCATGTAACCTGGATTGGTTCATCCAAAGCCTTTAATCCGATAGATGCTTCATTCAAATGTTGAAAGATCATCCGGCACCATCATTGTATTCAACGCACAGAGAATATAAGGAATTTTCCTGTTTTTATCAGCGTGGGCACAGCCCACCTACAATTTTTTGCCCGAACTACCCGGCTGTTGGGGTTTGTGTGACTCAGGCAGGATGCCTGAGCTACCTTGTTCGACCCCGTTGGGGTCGTGGGGTGTCCGAACCACGGGTTCCGATCGCTTTGCTCCCTGCACCCGCGGCTGTTGCTTCAAGCCCTTGCGGGCTTGTGAAAGTTTGCTGTTTTATTCCGAAACTGGAAGTTCCGGCTGCATTACAAGCTGAAGCTTGAACTCCTACTTTTCCGAATCTGGAAGCCCCGAATCTCGTCTGGGGTAAACTCTGCCGCACTGTTGCCGGGTTAGCTCTCTGTCCAGATTTTCGTATCGAAATTAACCCAAATCCGGTATAATAACCGACCCTTTGAATAGAAAAGCTTATATTTTTGGACATAATGGAAAAAACTGAAAAAAAACCAACGAATCGCCGAATTCAGCGGGAAGAGGATATTTACCGCATCTCTACGCTGGTAGCGGGCGATTTTGAGCTTCAGGAAGTGCTGGACCGTTTGGCCGAAGCGGCGGTGACAATCACCAACACCACCGCCTGTTCCATCCGGTTGCTGGACGAAAGCGTCGGCAAGCTGAATATGCGCAGTACGTACGGTCTGAGCGAGGTCTACCGCAACAAGGGCCCCGTGACCAAAAAAGACCCAGTGATCGAGCAGGCATTTCAGGGCGACGCGGTGGTGATTGACGACATGCGGGTCGATGGGCGGATTATCTATCCGGAAGCAACCCGCAAAGAGGGACTTGTCAGCCAGTTGACCGTGTCGATGATTTTTAAGGACCGCCCGGTCGGAGTGCTCCGTCTGTACAGTCCGAAACCGGCCCGCTTTGACACGGATACCATCCGTGTGGCCCGATTGGTCGCCAGCCAGTGCGCGATCGCCATTACGAATGCGCGTTTGTTTGCCGAAGCCATCGAAGGGGCCAAAATGGCCGAGCAGATGCGGCTCGGGGCTGTCATCCAGCGGCGAATGATCCCGAAAAAGGCACCTTGTATGCAGGGGCTGGATGTTGCGGCGGTGTATAAACCCTGCTACCAGATCGGCGGCGACCTGTACGATTTTCTGCAGGTCGGTGAAAAAACGCTGGTCACCGGTATCGCCGATGTGATCGGCAAGGGCATCCCCGCGGCGATCATGATGAGCATGTTTCGCGGCACGATGCGTGCATATACGGACGGCGGTTACGGCCGCCACAGCATGGATGAAATTATCCATAAACTCAACCGTGTCGCGTACACCGAATGCCGTGACGGCGAGTTCATTACGCTGTTTGTCGCGCGGATTGATATCGAGAACAATACGCTGACCTATTGCAGTTGCGGTCATGAACCGGCCCTGTTATTGCGGGATCATAAAATCATCGAACTGGAAGAAGGCGGCCTGGTGCTGGGCGTAATGCCGAACGCCGAATACACCATCAGCACGATCGAGTTCAAGCAGGACGATATGCTGCTGATGTACACCGACGGTCTTATCGACGCCATGAACTTTGAAGGCGAGACCTGGGGCAAGGACCGGCTTATTGAAGCACTGAAGCAATGCCCGCGATGTTTGCCAAAACAGCTTATCCACAGCACTCTCGGCTATCGACGGCGTTTTGTTGGATTGGCCAGCCAGACGGACGATACCAGCATCGTCGCGATCCGCCGGGATGATAATGCCAATACCTGCGAAAACAACGACTGCGGATGCCAGGAAGAATCAGCAGGAGACAGCCAGTGACTGGTCCGCTTGTCATTACGATCGACGGACCGGCGGGGGTGGGCAAGAGCACGGTCGCAAGGATGCTGGCCGCCGAATTGGGTGCGGTATTTCTGGATACGGGCGCAACCTATCGTGCGGTTACCGTTGCGGCGATAGATGCCGGCGCGGATCTCAAAGACCCGCAGGACGTTCTGGGCGTGATGGATAAAACGGATTTTCAGTTCCGTCACCATGGCGATGTGTTGCGGGTTACCGTAAACGGACAGGATGCGACGCAAAAGATACGCCGGCCCGATGTTACCGAACAGGTCAGGCACATTGCTTCGGCCCCGCTGCTCAGGGAGCGACTGGTTACGCTTCAGCAGGATTTTGCCGCCCAGTTTGATAAGGTTGTGACCGAGGGCCGCGATCAGGGCACGGTGGTCTTTCCCGATGCACAGTTCAAATTCTTTCTGACCGCCGACCCGAAAGAGCGCACCCGCCGACGCCATGAAGAACTCAAGGCCGCCGGCAGGGAGATGGATTTTGACAGGCTGCACGAGCAGATTACCCGGCGGGATGATTCGGACCTGAACCGGGAGGTCGGCCCGTTAAAACCGGCAGAAGGCGCAATCCATATCGACACAACTGATATCGATGCTGCGGGCGTTGTCAACCGGATGCTGGAGGTTATTAAGCGGCATGGCTGAAATAAAGAATAAGGACGGCTTTGGGCGCCGGATATGGCATGAGATCGGGCGTTTTGTGTCGGTTGGCATTGTCTGGCTGCTGTACCGTGTGAAGGTGTATGGCAAAGAAAACATTCCCGCCGACGGGCCCGTGCTTGTCCTGAGCAGTCATCAAAGCTTATTCGATCCGATCCTCTGTCAGGGGTGGCTGCGGCGGCCGTTCTATTATGTCCCGCGTGACAGCCTGTTTACTGGATTTTGGGGTTGGATCATTGATTTGTTCTATACGATTCCTATCAACCAGGAAAAGGCCGGCATCCAATCCATGCGGGCAATCATCGATGTATTGAAAAGGGGCCGCATCGTCTGCCTGTACCCGGAAGGGGCACGAACATTTGACGGCAAGATTGACCAGATCAAGCCGGGCTTTAGCTTGCTCGTCCGCCGCAGCGGAGCCACGGTTATACCGGTGGTCATTGACGGCATCTTCGAACGGTGGCCCCGCACACAGAAATACCCCAAACCCGGCGGCCGCATCGGTATTATGTACGGCAAGCCCATATCTGCCGACGATATTAAACAGGTCGGCGAAGAACAATTTATCGCCGAGTTCAATCAAACCCTGCACCAGATGCACAACGACCTCCGCCAAAAACTGGGCAAAAGCCCTTTCGATTACAGTTAGAAACTATAGCGGATCGCGCTGTACAGACTGGTGTTGTCCTCGAACTGGCCGAAGAATGTATGGGGTTCATCGCCCCAGAAGACATTGCCCCCGGCCTCCACTGCTAAGTTGTCATTGACTTTGTAATGGATATTGGGCCGCAGATACCCATCCTCGTCGGACGGTGAATAAAAGGTAAACAGCGAGCAGGTCAGATTCTGGTTCCAGTACAATTTCGTAAGCCGCAGTGTTAACAGGTGGCGGTATTCGTCAGCGGCCTTGCTACCGGTGGGAAGCGTTCGCTTATAGGCACCATAGTCCAACATCTGTTCAACATAATACTGCAAACCAACCGTAAAGTCCGAGGCGATCTTCGGCAAATCCTGCTCATAACCGACCAGGTACTGCATCTGACTGTTATTCGTCAGCGGGTCGTCGCCGGCGGTGTCATCAAGAGAGTCATAATAGCCGATTTCAATATTGCCGATACCTTTGCCGACCTGCCCTCTGACGCTGGCCCCATAGACATTGAGTTTGGGAAAGGTGTATTTGGAAGTCGCCATATCAAATCCGGCGGGGCTTTTCCAGTAGCCCCAATAGCCGTAGGCGGCCAGTTCGTAGCCGCTGACATTTTTCGATGCTCGAATTGCCCACTCGTCATCGTCAAACCAGTCGTCTGGTTTATCGGTGCGAATAATATCATCATTGCCCGCGATGCGGCTGCCGTTCCAATAAGACAAACGCTCCCCTGTGATGTGTCGATCGGAATCGAAACGGGGTGTATACACCACATCAATGTCCGCAATATCCATAAAAAAACTTGCTTTGACCGCATCGGAAGGGGCCTTAAGATATTCGGTGTTCCGGCCAAGCAAAAATGACTGCCAATCTTTCGGAAACAGATCGTTGATAAACACCAGATCGCCCGTTCCCCATGTCAGTATCTGCCGACCAACTTTGATGTCCACAAAGTCGAACGAATATGCCGCATTGGCTTCCCGCAGATCCAGGAAGCCCTCGCCTCTTTCCAGATCGACCGAATGATTCTGATCGACCCAATCATAATACAGATCGGTCGTTACATTAAATGAAAAGCCGCTCCAGAGCTTTTCCATTTCCAACTGCAATCGACTCTCACCGATGGAGGTGTCCTTTTGATATTTATCGTTTTGCAGCCGATAGCCGCCGCGCACTTCTAGAAAACCGGTGATGTCCATCCAGGGTTCGGCATCCGGCGGCGTATCTGATTTTTCTGAGACAGCCGGCGCTGATGACTCCAGACCGCTCGGCAGCGTAGGGGCATCGTTGGAATCGCCTGTACCCGACCCCAATCCGCTTGGCAAAGCGGGCGGGGCCTCTTTTTCGCTTTGGCTGCCGGACAACCCAGCTGGAAGTGCGGGTCCATCCTGAGCATAAGCTGCTGTGCTAAGCAGCGACAGCACAATGACGATAGCTGTTAATCCTTTATACAGCGGGCTGGTAGATTTTTTCATTTCAGGTACTTCCTTGCAGGTCTTCTCAGGTATCGTTCGGTAAAGATCGACTCAGGAATACCGACATTGTATTTAACATTGCTGTATTCAGCAATGGTGTGGCCGCCAGTTCGCAGATCGGTCATTTTGGCCTTGGTCACGGTCGGATAGTCCTGGATCGTCTCGACATTCAACGCTTCATAGGTTCGATACTTCTTGTTGTTTTTGTCGTAGTAATCCGTCTTGACAACGACAAAGCTTTTGCGATGGATCCATATTTCAAAATACCCGAATTCGACAAGCTTGGGATCTTTCGGTGTATTCTTTAATACATAGTAGTCGTCCGTTGTCTTGATCAGTTCGTGGACATCGTCATTGATATTGCGGCCGGAAACATCCTCATAGTAAAAGTCCGTACCGACAAAGCTGGTCCGCTTGTCCGCGGATGAAATGCGTTTGACCAGGTCCAGCGCTGGCAGATACATCCAGCGGTCGTCGTCTTTATCCAGGTATTTCCAGACCATAAAAACAGTCTTGGAGACATCGGCAGGGCGATGGAAGTAGGCGTAAATCTTCTGCCCGCCGCAGTACGTGTCATCTTTGCCCTGTTGGTCTTCGGGCAGATCCGGATTCGGCTGGTCCCAGCGAAGAATGGTCAATTCGCGGTTTCGCTCGCGGCCCTGACTGTCCGTAATGGTCATCTTAACCCTGGCTCTGCCGTCGGCTCCCTTATAATAGGCCGTCTGATTCGTCTTATTGACGATCTGATCCACCGTAAGGGCTTCTTCTGTTGCGGCGGCCTTTTCTTCTTCGGCTGCAGCAGTGCCAATCGACAGCAGTAATGTTGAGATAAAAATTGTCAGCATTATCTTCTTAGTCATTTTCAGGTACCTCCTGTTCATTAAGGATTTTACATTTTTCACGTCTTGACAAAAGCCCGCAGCCCAGTGCCAGCACGGGGACGGCGATAACACTGAACCATGTCAGTTTGCCCCACCCTGTTGCCGCGTACTGGTGCAGGGTGATCGCGATCAACACCACCATGGTAATCGATGAGACCGCGCAGGTGATACAATTGCAGCCTGCACCCAGTGTTTTTTTGGTTACAAACAGCCGCTTTTCCAAAACCCGTATCAGCGCCGGAAGGATCAGCAGCGTCCCGGCGCCGGAGGCCAGCAGGATCGAGGCCAGTAAGGTACCGACGGTATTATAAGGCGTCAGCGGCGCCAGCAGCAGCGGCAGAAAACCAACCGCGATAACAATGACATTACGCGTGATCGCCCGGGCCGGTTCGGCAAACATCGCCGATGCGGTTTTTTCCCATGACCCGAACGAACGGTGCATCTCCCGGCTTCGGGCCAGGAAGTGGATGGCAAAGTCAACCGCCAGTCCCAGCGCCATCGAACTCAGCACCGCCACCGGCATATCGTAATCCTTGCCGACCAAACCCACAGCGCCGTAGATAGCCGCGATGGTGATCGTCAGCGGGATCATTGACAGAAAGCCCCACAGTGCCGAGCGGAACAGGATCGTCATCATCAGGAATACCACCAGAAAACTGCCGATGAATGCCTGCAGCATCCCGCTGGTCATCTTTTGCTGCCAGACGATATTGATATAGTTCAGCCCGAACCACTCGTACTTCAGCGGTACCGGCGGCGGGTTTTCGGCGATAAATGCATCAATCGCTTTGACCACTTTGGTCATGTCTTTGTTGTCGCCGCTTGTAAGTTGAGTCCAGATACTGCTCTTGCGATAATCGGGGGTCACAAAGTGCCACAAATCGCCCGCGCGATGGCTGGATTGATAGGTGATCATACACTGAGCGACTGCGTTGGAACTGTCGGGGATGCGGTACTGCTCATCCTTGCCCTCAAACAATTCCCGGTGGACGGTACTGACAATATCCGCCAGCGAATTCGACTTGCCGACGATCTGCGTTTCCACAAGCGCCTGCTGTAATTGGGTCTGATACGCAAGCACGGCAGGATCCTTAAAGATATGGCTTTTCTGTTTTTGCTGATCCACAAACAAACCCGCCTCATCCCACGCATCCGCCATGTCATCATCGGCACCGTCCAGTTTTTCGCTGACAGTGTCTGCAATGATGCCAAGGGCCTCCATATTACTCTGGGTTTCTTTAATCGCGGCGTCTGCGATGGGTCCTAATTGTTCAAACGCTTTTTCAGCTTCCGGCCATTCTTCCTCTTTGTACGTTTGGATCTGTGCGGCAACATCGGTGTTGAACTCGCTGATAAACTGTTCGGGATCGAACGGCCCATCTTCGGCACTCAGCGCCAGGTAGGCCATATAAGTTCCGCCGAAATGGTCATTCAACACATTATCGGCAATCCGAATCGGATGTGACTGATTGAACCATTTAACGGGATTGTCATTGATATTGATCCGGCTCATGCCATACACCGCAACGACGATCACCATGACGGTCGCCGTCAGTATCAGCTTGGCCCGGCGATAGGTGCCCACACCTATACGGCCCAGCAGCCGTCCCATTGCAGTGGTGTGTTCTTCCTGGCCGGGAATATGGACCGCGCCGAACTTCTCCAGCGTTTGCGGCTTGACGAACATAATGTATGCGGGGATAAATACCACCGTCAAAACCCAGGCGACCATCACGCCCATCGCGACGAAGGTGCCGAATACCTGTACCGGCGGAATGGGTGTCAGCGCCAGCGAGGCGAACCCTGCCGCCGATGTCAGCGAGGTGTAAAGCATCGGCACAAACAATTCGTCCATCACCCGAATCATTGTCTGCCGCCGGTCTTTGGTCTGTTGGTACAGTTCGAAAAATTCGCTGATGATGTGGATCGAATCCAGCACCGCGATCGGCATGATAAAGATGGGGATCATACTGCTCATGATATGTACCGGGAAACCGGCGATGATCAGTGATCCCATCGTCAGAATAACCGACACCATCGCCACGATCATCGGCGAAACGATTACCACCAGCTTTCGGAAAAACAGCAGCATCAGCAGGAAAATAACCACCATCGCCGTCGGAGCGGAAATTGCCATCTGCATGAACATCTCCACGCCGAAGGTGTCCTCCGCCACCGGCAGGCCGGTGATGTGATACTCATCATTGCCGGAGAATGCAGCAACTTTTTTCTGGATTTCCGAATACACACGATAACTCAAATGTTTATCCGTCAAAGGCAGATAAATGCAGATCGCCTTGCCGTCTTCGGATACCAGCGTGCCGTTCAGGAACGGAATCCGCTGGGCCTTTTGGCGAATGGTCAGGGCCTCTTCTCTCGTCTGCGGCGGCTGGGACATCAGCCATTCAAATTCAACCGTTCCCGGGCCGCCTTGCTCAATATTATCCACGGTCGAGGGCGCGATCAGGTCCACTTCCACAATGCCCACTTCCTTGCCGTCCTCGGTCCAGTGAAGCGTCTTGGCAAACTCGGTCAGTTCATAGATATTGCCAAGCGTCTGGGGGTTGAATACCCCGTCCGGATGCTCTTCATTCACGATGCCCACAACAACCATATCGTAAAGCGAAAGTTCTTTCTTCATCTGGTTGTGGAAGACCCGTACCGGCTCATCGGCGGGCAGCATATTCTCCGGGTCGGTATCGACCGTGATCGAATTGAGCATCGGCAGTGCCTTGGGCCAAAACGATGGAACCGCCGCCAGCAGCATGACAGTGATGGTGACTGTAACAAGTGAGGCCGTAACAGCTTTGTAATGCCTGATCGAAAAATCGGCTATCTTCTCTTTTACATTCATTGTGTTCTCCTAACACAGAACCTTAACTCTGTGGGTATTCTATAATCTCTGGTTTTTCCGGTAAACTAAAATTTTTTATTCCTCGGTTGCTATTTTAACTTCATAACTGACAGGACAGGCCACGGAACCGGAAACAAGGCAGTATTTTTCCGCCAGTTTGGCGATTTCTTCAATCTTTTCCGCCTGGGTCGTGTCGTCCAGCGTTACTTTGGCCTTGACATCAACAGCTGTAAAACGAAGGCCGTTTTTGGTCTTTTCCACCGTGCCGGCGGCCTCAGTAGAATATGACGATATGCCGACCTTATATTTATCGGCGAAATGATAAAAAACCAGCATAATACAGCTGTTGATCGAAGCGACAAACAACTCCTCCGGATTCAGAGCATCCGTGCTGCCGCCGTAGCATTCCGGCGGGCCAACCTCTGCATGGGTGATACCGCTCATTTGAGTCATGGCGGGTTTGCCTGCTTCTTTATACACAGTGTTTGTAAAAACTTCCATCGTTG
Organism: Planctomycetota bacterium; assembly: GCA_039714335.1. Taxonomy (GTDB): domain Bacteria; phylum Planctomycetota; class Phycisphaerae; order Sedimentisphaerales; family Anaerohalosphaeraceae; genus 4572-13. The sequence continues at coordinate 10,217 of JBDLJN010000031.1, read as the reverse complement.
AACCTTTCTTTGCGTTGCTTACTTGTATGGATATTTTAATCGATCCTTTTCCTTGCAGACGAAGTCAGTTTTTCAGAAGACCTTCGAGTATCTGTTCTTCCTCATGCACCACATTGCCGCCCATGACCTTTGCGATATTGCCGCCGAACATTTTCGCCATCAGTCCCATATTCATTTCGGACAGATAGACCTTGCCGTCATCGCCTTCCCAGACTGCCATTGTGCAGGGCATCAGGCACGAGACCCATCGATCCGTTGTCAGGACGCTTTTGGCATATTCGGCTTTGCAGAGTTTGACCAGTTTGACACGCGGCTCGAAATCGACGCCGTTTTTAGCCATCGCCGCATTCATATCGATTGGCTTGCCGCCTGCAACAGTCCAACCATGTTCGGGGATGCTTTTTTCCAATGCCGCGACCGTTTCGTCAAATCCCAGTTCACATTCCTTGGTGACGATCATCATCGACGGCATTACTGTGAATACCACAACGCCGCACAACACAAAACCGATGACGACTCCAATTAAACCCGCTGCCCATGTTTTTCCCTTGCCTGTTGAAACTTTTTTTTCTTGTTCTGACATTGTTCAAATCTCCAATTTTTACATTTATTGTTAAAACGCTGATTCATTTATATTGAGCAATTGATAAAGTCCTGTAAAGCAAAATTGCACTTTTCGCGATTCGCTTTTCTAAAGAGAGCTATCTGATTCAGATTAGCTATTTAATGAGTGTTATTCCATAGATGCAAAAAGCAATGTAGAATGCTGTTAACAGCAAAAGAAACAATACCATCAACCAGATTGCCAGCGTCATTGCCTGCGGATGACCGCAATGACGGCAGAATAAGCTGTGTCGACTGATGTCATTCTCACATGCATTGCATTTTCGAAGTATTCTTTTTTTCATTGCACTAATCTCCTGTTATTTCGTGGCATATCAATTTATTAAAAATGTCGATTCATTTCCTTTGTCATCACAACAGTTTTTTTCGGCTAAAGAGCCGAACTAACCGCATTTTCCAGGATTTCTTTAGATTGTACACCAACGAAGCGTTGCACTTCCTTTCCATCCTTGAACAGTATGAGTGTGGGAATCGCCTGTACACCAAAACCCCCTGCGACGCCTCCGGCTTCATCAACATTCACTTTCGCGATCATAGCCCGACCATCGATGCCCGCGGCCAGTTCCTCCAATATCGGCGTCTGCATCCGGCAGGGACCGCACCAGGGAGCCCAAAAGTCAACAAGTGTTGTTCCCTCACTTATAGCCGTCTCAAAACCGGCATCATTTAGGTCTGTTATTTTTTCTGACATTTTTTCAATATCTCCGTATTTTTGTTTTGTAACATAACGATTAAAGACCGATTTACACTTCGTTCTTTTGGCAATTATTATATACACAGTTCAGTAACCGGATCACATTTGGATTTTCTATCCTGTAATAAACCCGGGCCCCTTCACGCCGACAGCTCAGCACGCCCTTATCTTTCATCATATTAAGCTGCTGACTGGTGATCGATTGTTTGCCGCCTACTGCTTCGACGATTTCATTGACACACTTTTCGCCCGACTCAAGCATATCGGCGATCTTCAAACGCACCGGATGAGCCAGTGCCTTCAAAACGCCCGCCACATGTTCTGCTGTTATATCATTCATATTTCAAATCCCTTAAATAACCGTAACATTATATTACTATATAGTAATATACTAATTATCTAAGATTGTTCAACCCTTTTTTTCTAAAAAAGATGTTTTTTTTGAAAAAAGGAAGAAGAGGCCGTTTTTTGCCTGAAAAATAAGGTTTCTGGCAGACAAAGAGATCGCAAAACCCTACAATACTATCCTGCTCCCGGCGGGACAGCGAAAACTCCGGTTGCCGAATGCGGTGGTTATATTTTCGGCGGCCTCCTCGCCGGTGCAGTGGCAGGAGGCGATTTTCTGTACTTTGTAATGCTTAAACGCCTCAATTGTCTTTTCGGTTCGCTTACCAGAGGCGTTCAACAGATGCATCCCGCCAATGACAGCGTAAATATGATCCTGTCCGGTGAGTTTTGCGGCATAATGCAGGGTGTTGACCACGCCGGAATGAGCGCACCCTAAAATAACGACCAACCCCTGCGGCGTATCGATCAGCATCGCCTGATCATCGACAATCTTATCGGCAATGGCGCCTTCGATGTCGTCATAAAATGCCCCACCGGTGTCTTCATATTTCATCATACGCGGGATTGAGCCGGTGACCATCACCCCCGGATAAATGCGCTGCGGTTTTTCCGTATAGACCACCGTTCCTTTTGGAACCGCCTCCGCCAACGCATCGCAGCATGTCTGCGGCATCGAGATCTGCCGTGGTGTTTTGCCGCGATTAAAACTGTATCGAACCTTGGGCGCGTCCGGATGCAGGTAGATCATCGCCTTCGGTGCCTTATCAAGAACGGCTTTCAGGCCGCCGGTGTGGTCATAATGCCCGTGACTGAGTACGATTGCATCGGTTTTTGACAGATCGACACTGAGTTTTTTTGCGTTTCGCAAAGCCAGGTCGCTTTGGCCCGTATCGAAAAGGATGTGCCTGCCGTTGTATTCGATCCAAAACGACAGCCCGTGTTCGGACGAAAACCCCTCGGTTGCCGTGTTTTCAACCAGCACCGAAACAGACAGCGTCTTATCCTGACGATGACTTTTGAGAGCATAGCTCATGATCGCGTCATACAATGTCGAAGCGGCGAGATTGGAGCAATGATACTTTTGTTCCGGCAGTCCGCCCAGCGCTTCGGCCACCTGGTCATCCGTCAGTTCGGCGGCTTCATCGATATGCATGCCCATCGCCAGTTCCGTCATCATACTGCAGCAGGCCACCGCGGCAGGGCATCCGAATACCCGGTACTTGATATCAACTAACCGTTCGTCGGCCACCTTGATCCAGACGCGCAGCGTATCCCCGCAGTCCTGCGAACCGGCATTGCCGACGCCGTCCGCATCAAGGATCTCGCCGATATTGCGAGGGTTTGTAAAATGCTCAAGTACCTTGTCTGTGTACTGCATAATATCTCACTGCTAAACAGTTTTAGTGATCACAGATATTGCTTCCTGTCTCAAGTGAGCCCTGCAGATAGGCCCCGACCAGTTCTTCCGGGTCACTGGATGACGCGCCAACAATGACCTGAATATCATTTTGCGTAAACAGTTGCTGTGCCCGTTGTCCCATCCCGCCGGCGATAATGATATTGGCGCCTTCTTCGTGCAGCCATTTCGGCAGAACACCCGGCTCATGTGCCGGAGGCGTTGCGTCTGTACGATTGGTGATTTCTTTTGTTTCTTCATTCACCTCGATAATCGCGAACTGCTCGCAATGACCAAAGTGAAGTGCCAGTTTTTCCTGTGCTAACGGAATTGCAATTTTCATTTTGTTCTCCTGAAATGATGGATTTCAATTTTTCTATCAACGTCAATAATAATTCGTCAGTTAAGTACATCAACAATATTTTCCCATAAAGACTTTATATCTTCCGATACACCCGCATCGATATATTCAACGATAGATTGTTTTTTGACCTGTGCGGCGGTAATGGCCTTGTCATAGCGGATTTTTCCGGCCACCTTGATATTTCGCTTGAGAGCATCCTGTTCGATCTGCCCGGCCATATCGGGGTTCAGGTCGTATTTGTTGATCGCGATCATTGTAGGAATGTTGAAACCGGCGGCCAATTCCGCCACACGCTCCAGGTCGTGCTTGCCCGAAAGTGTTGGCTCCGTAACGATCAGCACCAGATCCGCTCCGGTAATCGAAGCGATCACCGGACAACCGATACCGGGTGAGCCATCGACGATGACCAGATCTTTCTTTTGCTCTTCGGCGATCTGCTTGGTCTCCCGGCGGATCAGCGACACCAGTTTGCCGCTGTTTTCCTCAGCGATTCCCAGATTGGCGTGAACCATCGTCCCGAACCGTGTGTCGGATATGAACCATTGACCGTTAATTTGGTCCTTAAACTCAATCGCATCTGCCGGGCAGAACTCCGCACATACTTTGCACCCCTCACACGAGATCAGATCGACCCGATAGGTCTTGGCGATCAGGTCATTGGCCGGCCCGTCAAACGTGATCGCGTCAAACTTACACAGTTTTTGGCATTTACCGCAGCCGATACATTTTTCAGTAATGACAGTTGCCTGTTTGCCGCCGGAAAAGTCGGTCGTCTGTTTAACCGTCGGATTCAATACCAAGTGCAGGTCCGCCGCATCCACATCACAATCGGCCAGCACTGCATTTTTCGCAAGGGCTGCGAAGGCCGCCGTAATACTGGTCTTGCCCGTGCCGCCTTTACCGCTGATAACAACTAATTCTTTCATTGAAACATTCCTTGTATTCAGTTTTCAGACAGGATTTACTGGATTAACAAGATTTTCATCCTGTATATCCTGTTAATCCCGTCAAAATTATATTCGTGTTTATTGGTGTTCATTCGTGGTTCTTCTGATAACAACTAAAATGTAATCACCTTATCAGTTTCTTTGACCCATTGGGCCAGGTCGGTCATTTTGGCTGCGTTGGCGCCTTCAAAGTATGGCACGCCTTTATGGATGCCGCAGCGGGCATTGCAGGTGCCGCAAACTTTGACAGGGACATTTTTGGCGATGAGGTCTTTGAGCATCTGTACCAGATCGAAATATCCTGTCGGCGGTTTTGTAACATCCCGTGCCAAATCCACCGAATCGTTCATCAAAAAGATATTGACCTCCAGGCCGGTATTAAGCAATTGCTCGGCCAGCCGAAGCCCGTTCCAGGTTACATCCGTTCCGTCATAAGGATTCTGGTTAAATATAATGAGTGTTGCCATTTTTTTTAGCTTTCGATTTTCTTTAAGATTGTTTCATAAAGATCCGTAAAATCTTTTTTGTACTCCGGTAAAATATCCACCATCATTTCACCCACCGAATACGCCTCCGCAATGCGCCGATCATCCGGTACTTCAAGAATGATATCGATGTTTTCATTGTGGCAGTACTGACGCGTCATCTGCTCATCCGGTTCACTGCGATTGACGACCACCGCAAACGGAATCCCCAGTTCTCGCACCATCCCAACGGCCAGTTTCAGATCGTTCAATCCAAACGGCGTTGGTTCAGTCACCAGCAGAATAAAATCCGTCCCCTTAACTGCCTCGATCACCGGACACGAAGTCCCCGGCGGCGCGTCGATGATGATGACGTCTTCCTGTATCGCTTCGGTCTTGACCGCTTTTATCACCGACGGCGTATGAATATCACCGATGTTCAGCCGCCCGTGCGCAAATTTGACACTGCCTGCCATTCCGCTTTCCACGAAGCCGATTTCCTTGGGCACTTCCGTAATTGCGCCCGTCGGACAAACCCGTACACACCCGCCGCAGGAATGGCACAACTGCTCAAACGTCATCGCATTATCTTTCAGGCAGATAATCGCGCTATACTGGCAAAGCTGGCCGCATTTACCGCATCCGTTACATTTTTCAACATCCACTTCGGGCACATCAATCGTAACCGCCCGTGTCCGGTCGATCTCCGGCTTCAAAAAGATATGGCCGTTCGGTTCTTCCACATCGCAGTCAAGATACTGTGCCGCTGTACCCGTCTGGGCAATCGAGCGAGCCAGATTGGTCGCAATGGTTGTTTTGCCTGTGCCGCCTTTACCGCTGGCAATCGCTATTTTCATATCAAACTTACTCCGCAATCGTATTCTCTTGGATCCAGCCGTCCTCCGGCAACGAATGGAAACAGACGGGCTTAGGACTGTGCCACTTGTTGCCGTCGATTTGCCATTGCGTATAGCGATCCATTGCCGCGGCCGTCTTGTCGATGCGGTAACCTGCCGGGTGATACCCCACTGTTACCCCATCCGCTTTAAGCGTTGGATTCATATCGTACACCTTTTCCGTAAGCCATGGATCATCTTGGAGAAACTGTGGACACCGTACACGATGCCCACGGTCTTCATGTTTTCTTTTTTGTTACTTTTGGTTCTGAAGCGCTTCGATGCGTGCCTTGATCTGGCTCAGCGAATTCTCAAGAGACTCGGCCTGGCCTTTGAGACCTTCGAGTTCCTGTTCGCTCGTCAGGGTCTGAGCAGCGGGCGCACCGTATCCGGCTCCGCCCCAGCCAAAACCACGGCCGCAGCCCATCCCCCGGCCCCGGCCAAAGAATCTGCGTCCGCCGCCGGCATTTGCAAAACCCGGCGTTTGATTACCTGCGCAAAAACCAGCGCCTCTGCCTGTCATTGGCCCCATTCCTGCGGGCCCTGTTCCGTTTCCACCTGGCATAATAATACCCCTTTCAAAATCAATCTGTTTTTTTGTTATTTTCGTTTCGACACAAAATCATATCTCCGATCTTACAACCGATATCTCTCGCAATCACCGGACATTTTGCCTTCAGGATGAAAAATATATTTTTATCCAAGTCGCTGAGGGTTTCATAGTTACCCTGTCCTTTTGCGATGATCAGGTCGGCCTTCTCAAAGCGATCTCGGAAATCCTGCGAACATGTTTCCAGAATCGTACCCGGTGCGTCGGAACCGTTGTCAACAACCTCGGCGATTTCTGTGAGTCCGACACATTCCGCGTCTTCCATTGTTGCGTCATTGATGATTGGTTGACCCTTGACAACAACAGTTACCTTCTCAACAGGCAGCTGTTTGATCAGCAAACGGTCAAAAACGATCTCGCCGGCATTATCCGTCAGATAAAGAATGTCCTTGGCGCGTTCGGTCTCCGACCGCAATTGTTCAACCATTGCCCGGTCAAATGACGCGGTGAGTGAATCGTTGATCGTCTTTTGGATATCAGAATCAGAGACAGAGGTTTTCACGCCTAAGTCAATGATATTGCCCGCGATCGCTAATCGAACAGCGGTTTCCAAGGGGGCTTCGGTACTGTGTACCGTCGGTTCCAGCAGCTCATACAATTCCATCGCGAACCGATTATGACATTTCTTTAGATCACGATACGGGTCCGAATTTCCTGTTAATTCACGAATTCTTCGGTGGATCTGCTGTCCGATCGCGGGCGGCGTTTGATGAAAATTCAAGTTTTTGGATAGATGGAGAACATCGTAAAGGATTTGTTCGTGTATTGATTCATCATCCGTAACCAGTCGTGCAGAATCCAGAGCCTGACGCAAAAAACACGGGATACAGTCCAGATATATTTTCATTTTCCATTCATTCCTTTGATGTTTTATACCCAATGACCGTCAACATTGGCCTGATCGACTTCCTTTAAGTTGCCTGCCTTGAACGATTCGACCGCTTCGGCGACCGTCTGTTTCTCAGCGGGAAAGACTTTCACACCGGCTGCCTTGAGCGTCTTCATGGCATTCGGGCCGACATTGCCGGTAATGACGGCTTCAACGCCGAGTTCGGCCACATTCCGCCCCGTCTGAATACCGGCCCCTTGGGCGGCGTTCAAATTCGTTGTATTGCTGTGTGTCTGGAAATCGCCGGTTTCCGTATCCATAACGATCAGATTCGCAGCGCGTCCAAACCGAAGATCGACCTCGCTTGACACTTCATTTCCTTGTGCTGTTATGACTACTTTCATTCTATTTGCCTCTTTCTTTTAACCATGACTATCGATTTTTTCTTTTTCGTGTTTATTCGTGTCTATTCGTGGTTTCTCTTCCGCGGCGGCGGCCGCGACCACAACCCATTGCCCCGCCTTGCTGCGGTGGGATTGTTCCGCTTTCCGCAACAGGCCCGCCTTCGATGGAGATCGCCTTGCCTTCGGTCAGTGCCTCCGCGATTTTTTTGCGGGCGCTGGCGTAAATACGCGTTACCGTCGGGCGGGAGATTCCCATTAATTCGGATGCTTTTTCCTGATCCAGCCCTTCATGATCCAGCAGACGAATCGTTTCGAACTCGTCCATCGCAACCTGAACCCATGCTAACGACCGTGCGGGGATCCCCGCCGGCTTATATACAACCGACTCCGGCTGTCCTGAAACAAATCTGTTTTTACAAGGTCTTGGCATAATACTCTATACTCCAGTTATGAACATATGTTCATAATATTTTTACCAAATATGCAAATTGTGTCAAGCGAAAAACAAAAAAAACTCCAAAAGCTTCTCCCCTGCCAAGGGGAGGTGGCCGGAGGGGTTTGAATCAGCAGGTATTGTAGCCGAAGCACCTTGATTTGGAATAACAAGAGCGCTGGCGGCAGAGAGTTTTAGATTTTTATATACACACCGCGGTAAACCGGTTATAATCCCTTTCGTTGTTGATGAAAAATGTCCATATAGCTGACTGAAGACGAATTATTTGTGAAATTTACAGAACTTGACCTAAAACCCGGAATTCTCAAGGCCCTCAAAAAGAAGGGCTATGAGGATCTGACTCCGATTCAGGAGCAAACTTTTCCCCATGTATTGACTGGGCGGGACCTGATTGCGCTGGCCCAGACCGGTTCGGGCAAGACGGCAGCCTGTGCGATTCCCGTGGTGCAGTCGGTCGATCCGTCCCTCAAAGAGGTCCAAGCCCTGATTTTGGTGCCGACGCGGGAACTGGCGCTGCAGTACGTCGACGAGATCGCCTGGATCGCTAAGGAAACGCATGTCAGCGCCTTCGCGGTATACGGTGGCTTTTCGATGGATATCCAGAAGGGCAAACTCGAACATGGTGTGCAGATCCTGGTGGCCACGCCGGGCCGGCTGATCGATCTGCTGTACAATTCCCCGTTGCGGCTGGCCGAGGTGCGGTATTTTGTCCTCGATGAAGCCGACGAGATGCTCAATCAGGGTTTTCTGACGGATATCGAATTCGTCTTTTCGTGCATGGTGCATGAGCATCATACGATGCTGTTCAGCGCCACGATGCCCAACGAGATCAAGCATCTCTCCAAAAACTACCTCGAAGACCCGGTCATGGTCGAGCTGATCGCCGACCAGAAGGCGCCCGACTCGCTGACCCATTGTTTTCAGGTGGTCCGCCCGCGGCATCGCTTTGAGACACTGCTGGAACTGATCGAGCAGGAAAAACCCGACCAGGCAATTCTGTTCTGCTCCAGCCGGAACAACTGTGACAAGTTGTACGACCACCTCAAGAGCAAGGTCAAATCCGTTGAGCAGATCCACGGCGGCCTGGAACAGGGCAAACGCACCAGTCTGTTCCGACGATTTAAGCGGCTGGATATTCAGTACCTCGTGGCGACCGACATCGCTTCGCGCGGGCTGGATTTTTCGCATACGACACACATCTTTAATTATGACCTGCCACAGAACCCCGAGGCCTATACGCACCGCACCGGGCGCACCGCCCGCATGGGCCGCGAGGGCAAGGCGATTACCTTTGTGATGGACCGGGATATCCGCAAGATGAAAACCATCCTGCGAGTCAACAAGATCAAGCCGGAATGGATGGGTGACGAACCGGACCTGAACAAGGCCCCTTGCGGTGGCGGAAAAGGCCGCAGACCATCCGGTTCCGGCCGCGGCGGAAAACGCAAAAACTTCCGCCGCCGAAAACCAAAATCATCAGGATAGCGTTTACTGCCCCGTCCTAAAGCCGCCGTTACGGTACCGCCGGCATCCTGCCGGCAGGTTTTGCTGTAGTCTCTGAGTAAATCTGGGTTTCGGGCTTAAAGACTAGCCAGGCGAAGGCGAAGTAGTCACCGTGGACGAGGCGCTTGAGCTGTTTGCTTTTCAGTTTCCCGTCAATCGCTTTTCCTGTGATGTTCCAGGTGCTTTGCGTTTGTTCATCGACAAATCCTTTCTTCGTCCATTGAAATGTCAGCGTGTCCCCGTCGAGGACTGTCGAGAACACCCCCGTCGAGCCGGCACGTTTCGAAGCGGCGATTTGTCTTTTATCCAGCGCTGAAACAGCTCCTTGGCGATCATGAAAAACAACGATGGCCGTTTTGCCGATGGTGTCGTGTATGACGTTCTTTTTTTGGGTGATCGAATAGGGATACGCTTTGCTTTTATCATCAATGGTCACGGCTATCACTTTTTCCATCGGCGGCAGACGGTTGTCTTTGGAATCGTGGTACATAAACGGCTTTTTCTGGATGTCGTCATAACCGGAATAAGGATTGCGGCCATAGGGTCGTCGATGTCCGGTTTCCTTGGACAGCACGGTCCCGGCCGGATACGCTTTTTGGAACTGGGCGAACGAAATGATCTGGGCGGGTATCTTGGTCAGATGCTTTCCGGCGTATTCACCGACGAGTCCTTTTCCCTCGAATT
>JBDLJN010000030.1:0-19613 GCA_039714335.1 Planctomycetota bacterium | reverse complement strand
CAGTATACACTCCCGACAAATGGAGCATCGCCCCGGCCACAAAAAATGCCCCGCCGCCTGATAAAACGGGATAATGCGATGAAATAAACCAATGCAACGCTCTTTCGTATGACTCCACATGGAAGTATTATAAAAAATCAACCGACAATAGCAAAAGTAATTATTTCAGGTCGAAAAGCGAATTATCCAGCGGCTCAAACCATCCAATCTGTACATCATACGACCGCACACCATACACATTGACACTGTCCTCAGCGGCGATTTTCCTGGATTCCACATGCCCATCACACCAGGCAACATTGGCTTTTTGATTGTGCCGGAAATGTATCGAGGGAGAAGGATGACCCCAACTGTCGTCGGGCTTTCCGTTGACGACAAAATAATACGGCTCAACAAATGAATACTCGAGATAATACGGTTGTCCGTTGTCTAACTTTGTCATCGCTGCATCGGCAAACATCACCGTCGATACGGGCGATCCCACCTCGGTTTCTCGCGTAGGACGGGCACAATTGTCGGAAGTGTAGTTTTCCCAAACGCGCGAGCCCAAATAGGTCATATTATAGCCATAGCCGCCGCACCCCTGCTCAAAATCCCAATCCCACGGATCACCGTTACGAAAATCCACCTTCTGCAGACACTGCTTGACCTGACCATCGGCCAGATAATCGACTAAAGGGCTTCGTGTTGAATCAAAAAGGCTATTTGTATCGTTGCGTACACCATGCCATCGTTTGAGGTTTTGCCCGCTAAAGATATCCGGGGCGGCCAGAATAAACTCCGAGTTATTCTCGACAGCATACCCCAAGTTCGCCATTACAAGTTGTCGCAGGTTGCTTCTGCAAACCACCTCTTGACACTGGCGTTTCGCCCTGGCGAGTGATGGGACAAGGACACTTAATAACACCGCAATGACCCCGATGACCACCAACAATTCAATCAGGGTAAATGCCCGCCTCTTATGAAGACCCATAATGTTTCGTTTTTGCGTCATCCGCTATACCACATTTCAGTCGACAGCCATTGTTCCATCAATACAAAAAAATCATTGATGTTGATATCGTTATTAATAAATGGCTCTAAGTCGCATTTGTAATTCCAGTCAGGATCGTCCGGGTCTGACCGCCAGGCCGCACTGAAAGCGGCATAGTCACCCAGATTCACAATCCCATCACCATTAATATCAGCCGACAATGTCTTTTCGTGAATGACTCCCACAGCATCCAGATCAAAACCGCCGGTCGAAAAATTGGTCGGCCAAGGGTCGTTAACGATGTTCCCAAGAGAGTCATAACGGGCATACTGGCTCTGTAATGCACCCACGACATCAACTAAACGCACATGAGTAATCTCGGTTACATCTACAAGATCATTCGCATCACGAATTTCACCTAAATCAAACGGTGTGCCGTATCCCCGCCGATATTTTCCGGCGAAATTATAGACATCCGTTGTATCAAGGGTACTTGCAAACCCGAAAGGCGGTACCTGAAACTCTGTTTGCGTTAATGAGATGGCGGGCAATCGCTCATAGTGAACACCGTCACTGCTAACCTCTACAAAAGCCAATTCCAAAAACAAAATGTTGGGTTCTGAGGCATTCGGTGCAAACCCATTTTCAAACACCGCAAAATCGTATCCGGGACCATCGGAAATCGGCAATGCAAAAGTAAGTATTGCCACGCCCGCATCTCCCAGAGATACCACACCCGTTGCATCCAGCCCCTGAGCCGGACCAAGTGCGTCATTCGGCTCTCCATGGGAAACAGCACCCAATGACGGCTCATCAATTTGAATGAAGCCACGCTCAATCAAAGCCCCTGTAGCCCATCCCATAAAGACAGAGGCATCGTTCGGGTCAGTCGGCATCGGAATGGCTGTGGACCCAGTCTGTCCGGCGGCGGGTGCGTAAGGCCCGGCTGTACCCGTCGCGCAAATCAAAAAAACAAGCAAAAGTAGTAATAATGTTTTTTGTATCATCGATTGCACCATTGATAACAGCAGAAACGCTCGGCTCCTGCTGTTATCTGTATTTGTTTTATTTCCTGCGTCGTATTACCAATGCTCCAAAACCGAACAAAGCAATTGTCAGCGGTTCCGGCACATATGTCAGGTTGTCCATTGCAAAATAGGCCGGGGTATTCATCCCGTAAGTCCCCGTATCGCTTGATGAAAGATAAAACTCTAATGTACTGACCATGCCCAACGAACTTAAATCCACATATTGCCATGTATTAACAACATAATCTTCATTGTTATTCGCAAAGCGATAGTCCGCAAGATAGAACTCCACAGAATCAGCAATTGCCTGACCTGCAGCATCTTTTCCCGTAATAGTCAAAAGAAACCAATCTTCATCATCACCACTGGCGCCCCCGAATTGTTTAGAGAAGTCACTGCCATCGAGCATATCCGATGCCACATATGTTGTATTGGTAACATATACCCCGGAAACCATCTTAGCTGTCCCTGTTTGGCCGGGATCTAAAGAAACGGAAACCGGCAATGTTGAATAATCATCCCACCATTTTAAGGCACCAGCACCAACGCAATAATTGCCGTTTCCGCTGACATCCTGCCCGGTGATCGCACTGAACTGATTTGTAAAGGCCCCTGTCGCTGTGTCACTTTCTTTCGAGTACGAACAACCACTCCATGAGTAGTCATCATTTTCCTGTGGAAAAAATACCCCTTGTGACGTAAATCCCGTGGCCCCTGTACCCACTCCTCCATAATGCAGCGTTTCAGAAGTATAATCTGTAAACTCATCAAATGTAATAACATTTGCCAAAAGCGCACTGTTTATTAACAGCAAGCACACTGTTAAAGAAAATATACTATTTTTCATCTTTCCATTCTCCGAAACCAATTTTTCGTTTTTTTGTTAAGGTTGCTGCCGCGGCGGTCGGCAGATTATGAACCGCCGCGGCAACCCTTTTTCATGTTCTGGTCCTACGCCGGACCAGAGTTGGAAATAACACATCTAAACAATGAGGTCTTTTTGTTCCAGGCAACTCCTTTCTCGATCTGTTTCGCGCAAATCTATAAAATGTCCATAAAAAAAGCCGCTGCTCTCGTGTTCGAAAGCAACGGCTTAATGATTTAGGATAAATAATCGTCTGCCAGGGACAGCGGGCATCCGAATACATCGTTTTACGCTGATTGACAGAAGTGCCGTTGTTCCTTTTCGCGAGAACAACACTACACAATAAACATCATCCAGGCAGATTTTCTGACTCGTATCCTACTTTGCCGCCCCTTCCCATCCAAAACGGACAGTGAGACGATGCTGCAAAGATTTGTGCCACAGGCACAGCGGACACACACAGCGGCGCGACCGTCACGGATTTTCACCGTGTTCCCATTTGATTATCCAGCCGAAAAACCCGGCCGGACCTGAAAATGTCTTATCAATTATCAAAGAACGGGACAAAGCATAGCAACGAATGGCACCGCTGGCAAGAGCTATTTCAGAAAAACCAAAAAACAGCAAAATTGTGCTATTTTTACGTCCTCAATCAGAACAATGAATCAACATTGTGCCCTTTCGGACCGTGGTGTCACTATAAGAAGTCACATCCGCACCGACCGTGGCAACCTCTACAAAAGAACCGCTGGTTCGGATTGAACCAGCGGTTCGCTGTGAACGCCGACGGCCTGTATCCATTCACAGAAAATTTTGCAAAAAGTTGAAAAAACTCTGTGAAGGGATACCCCCTGTTTTATTCCATACATTCCCTCATGATGGTCCCGTAAACCATCTCTGATACCCAATAAAAAAAGGCATGGCGGCCGAAGCCACCATGCCTGTTTAAATCAACATTGGTGTCGTTACTTCGGTGTCTTGGCGCTGGCCTCGTTGGAATGGGCCGAATCACCATCGGCATTCGTGGCGCGAACACGATAGTAATACGTCGTGTTCTTCTTGAGACCGGTGTCACTGTAAGAGGTGACATTGGCGCCGACCGTGGCGACTTGCTCGAAAGAACTGTTGTCCCGTTTCGAACGCTCAATCTTGAAGCCGGTTTCATCAGTGGCGTTATCCGTCCAGCTCAAGTTAATCTGGCTCGCAGAAATCGCCGTCGCCGACAAACCGCTCGGGGCTGCCGGAGGATTCGGCGCCGCATCGGTGGTGGCCGAAGCCGGGTTTGAGGCCGCGGTGGTGTTCTGGTTGGTACTCTTGTCACGCGCGGTTACCGTGTAGGTATACTGCGTGCTCGGCGCTAAACCAGTGTCCTCATAGGTGGCGCTGTCCTGCCAACCGGAGTCGTTGCCGCCGCCGGCTGTGCAGGTGAAGTAGTACTCCACACCGCTCGCATCAGATGCTGTCGTCGCTGTCATGCTGATCGACGTTGCGCCCGTCGCAACAGGAGCAGTCGCAAACGTCATCGGATCCGGTGTCGGAGGATCGGTGTCCGGGGTGCCGTCGAAAACAACATCCAGACTTGGACGATATGCCGCTGTTGCGTTTTCACGAGAGCCAAGGTCCACCCATCGCTGCGATCCCACTGCATTAGTCGCATCGAGCTGGAAAGTCGCAACTTCATTGGCATTCATCGCCTGATCGACAAGGGTGGTCACATCGACGGAGACTGTCTGGCCAACAGTGAAAGGACCGCTGAAAGTCGTTTCCAGCCCTGTTCCGGTCGGCTTGTTATTCCAGGTGATTGTGCTTTCGTCCCAGCCATCGTCGGCATCATCGAGCAGCCGGACACGAATCGTCATTGAGCTTGTATCTGTTCCAATGCCGATTGGTGTCAGATACAGGGTCGCGCTGCTAAGAGCAGTTCCGGGATCGGTATAAGCAAACCGCAGGTAGGCTTCACGGTCATAGTTCACATCGATGTCGTTCTTTATATTCAAGAGTATGGCAGAACCGTAGTTGGTATTCCCGTAGGTACCAGCTCGTACATAAGCATCGATATCACCCAGAGGAATCGGATCCATTGTTGTTGCCGAAGCAGAACTTGATGCCGTCCCAGTGTTGCCCTGTGAATCACGCATGGTTACCGTGTAGGTGTACTGCGTAGAAGGATCGAGACCGGTATCGGTATATGAAGAACTTGACTGCCATTCGGAATCAGAACCGCCGGGGTTGCCGGAAGTTTCTGTAAAGTAGTACAGAACTCCGCTGATGTCGGTTCCTGTTGTTGCCGTCATGCTGATCGCCATATCGCTGTCGGCTGCCGGTGCCACTTCGAATGTCGCCGGATCCGGTGTCGGAGGATCATAGTCAGGAACAAACGTCTTGCTGAAGACATCCGTAACACCTGTCTTGACCGTACCATCAGAATTAAAGCCCTGCATGGTAGCTATCCAGCCGGCGCTGGTAACTTCAACCTCAACATACCCATTCACCAGACCGCCATTGATACCGTAGGCGCTCCAGGTGTCCGTATAGCCGCCAACCGTCATGTGCGGATAGTCAACTGTCAACGGCTCGCCGTAATCAAGCCAACTGCCGCCACCGGCAACACAGTAGTAAACACCGTTCAGCTCGCCACGCTCATAACCGTGCATGTGACCGCTGAAGCAAATGTCCACGCCATACGCCTCCATCATCGGACGCAGGTAGTCCTGAAGATCATACTGGCCTTCATACCAGCGCTCGTAATAAGGGGCGCGGTGGATAAACAGGAAGATGGCTCGGGCTTCATTAGCAACCGCCTGTTGCAGATCCGCTTCGATCCAGTCTAAAGCTGCCTGTGGAAATGGCCAGGTTTCATCGGAAACACTCGCTCCATCTCCAGCCGGCCAAGTGTCATCATCAATACAGATAAAGTGACAGCCGGAGTAATCAAACGAAAAGTTACCGTAACTATCTCCCGCCGGATGACTTGCAAACTGTTTACAGACATAGCCGTCATGGTTACCCCAGGCCACATAGAGAGGCACCGAAGCCGGTCCCAGATTAACATGTATACGATTGAGGAAGTACGCATCGACACTGCTGTAAGTAGTGCCGCTCTCACACATATCGCCCGCAGCAATGGCAATATCAACATTCTGCCCCAAGTGTGCTATCATCGGGGTCGTCGCAGCGCTGGAACCCTGGCTGTCGCCCCAGGTACCAAAGCTGAAATCAATTTCGCCTGCCGGAGCCGTCGTAAAGGTCTGATCCTCACCGGTAACCCCACCGACATTCACGCGATAGCAATAGGTGGTTCCGGCCGAAAGACCCGTCAGGACAGACGTGTAAACCTCTGTACCGCCGGCACTCGTGATTTGGGTCGTACCGTTTGTACTGCCGTAACCGGTGTCCAGACCGTAATCAACAGAACAGGTTGCACTGTCGGCCAGTTCCCACATGATCGTCATACCGTCCTGCTTGACATTCTGCAGATAGGGGGACGTCTCGAAGGCCTCAAACGGAGGTGCTTCGCCGCCGGGGCCACCTAGGGCCGCCACATCTCCCGCCGTCAGCGCCTGGTCATACAGGGCGACCTCTGAGACATGGACCTCGTTGTCTTCGGAGTTTTCATCGGCAAACAGAAGCAGAGCAGAATCCAGTGAATATGAGCCGTCTACAGACTGAACAATGCCTTCAAGCCAGAGAGAACCGTTCACATAGATACGATAGAAGCTGCCGTTGTCCACCGTAACCACCATCCGATACCAAGTTTCGGCGGTTGTTGCCGAAGTACTGTAGTTGGTGGCACTGAGGCCCAGCGATCCCACAACTCCGCCGCCGCCGCGAACAAAGCAATCGGCGTCGTTGCTATTAGACGTACTGGTCTGGAAGAAAGAGATCCAAGTGAGGATCGGATACTTGAAATCCACCAGCAAGGACCATTCATTGACGAAACTGCCGCCGCCGTTGGCCGCGATGCCGTGGCTGCAGTTGTAGTAACTGCCCACACCGATGCTCGCTGCTCCGTCGCCGCCGTCAATGCCGGCCGTTGCCGAGTGCGAACCGACCAGCGTCAGGTCGCTGCCGACCGTTGCCTGAGTCAGATCGCCGGCGTTGTCAAACGTCCACTGGCCAACCGGGTCTGCCGCATTCACAAACGCGGTAACCGCCAATAAAACACACATTAAAACCCATCCATTTTTCATTTCCCATTCCTTTCAACTAAAATCCTCATTTCCCCAATTTGAACTTGTCAACCCACACTGGCCACAAACACAACTGGGCATTAACACAAAACCTCTCGTAAAGCAATACGAGAAAAAAAGCTGATACAACGGCATGGCGACCGACGCCGCCATGCCGTTTTACTAAGTCAAACATTGCAGCTGCCTATTGGCAACTTGTCTCAGATCTTCTGCAATCGAACCGTCAATAGGTGTCGCTCGTTTCTACATTCGATGCACTATCATAAGTCAGGCTGGCATGTGTTACATTGTCAACCGTGAAGGTAAAACTGGGAGTCTTCGATTTTCCCGCAGTCGTAATCGTTGCCTGGCCGCTTGCGTCTGTAACAGCCGAACCGGCCTCATTGTAGGAACCCGTAAAGGTGCCGTAAACGGTGGCACCGCTGACGGGTTGGTTGTTATTGTCAAAAATAGTAACCACCGCCACGCCCTTACGGTTAGGCCCGCCCGCAACGATAACGCTAAGGTCTATGGCCTGAACATACATCGTTCCCAGTGGGGGAGCCGCATCCACGGTAATGTTCAGCGTCGCCGTATCCGTACCGCCGTTGCCGTCAGAAACTTCGACTGTAAAGACATTCGCACCGACATCGCCTGTTGTGGGTGTGCCGCTAAGCGCACCGCCTGCTGCTACAACCAGCCATGCAGGACCGCTGGTCTTGCTGTAGGTCAGCGTGTCGCCCGCATCCGGATCGGTTGCACTGCCGGCGATGGTATCGCTGTAGGCCGCGTCTTCGGTCGCATCGGGCTTGTTGATCGGATCGACCGTGAACGTCGGGGCATCATTGGTGTTGATGACCGTAATGTTCAATGTGGCCGTATCCGAACCGCCGGTCGCAGTAACCTGAACGGTAAAGACATTGGCGCCGACATCACTGTTGTCCGGGGTGCCGCTTAAGGCGCCGTCAGACGCCACGCTCAGCCAGGCCGGACCGCCGGTCTTCGAGAAGGTCATCGGATCGCTTTCCGGATCAGACGCATCATCAGCAATACTGCTGCTGTAAGCGGCATCTTCGGTCGCGTCGACCTCGTCGATCGGATCCGTGGTGAACGTCGGCGGATCATTCGGGGCCGCCAGCGTGGTCGCTGAAGCCGGAGCCGAAGCCGTACCAACATTGGGCGTAGCTGCAGAGTCGCGCATCTGAACCGTGTAGGTGTACTGCGTACTTGCAGTCAAACCGCTGTCGGTGTACGAAGGACTCGTCTGCCAGTCGCTGTCTGTTCCGCCGGCATTGCCGGATGTCTCATCGAAGTAGTACTCAACCGGACCACTGGCATCGGTTCCCGTCGTCGCCGTCATGCTGATCGCGGTGTCGCTATCGGCAGACGGAGCCGAAGCAAAGGTCGCCGGATCCGGTGTCGGAGGATCGGTGTCCGGGGTGCTGTCGAAAACAACATCCAAACCTGGATGATATGCAGATGTTGCGTGTTCACGGGAAGCAAGGTGAACATACCTCTCCGAACCGGCAGTGTTGGTCGCATCAAGATGGAAAGTTGCAACTGCATTGGCATTCATCGCCTGATCGACAAGGGTGGTCACATCAACCGAGATCGTCTGGCCAATGGTAAAGGGACCGTCGACTGTAGTCTCAATACCTGTTCCGGTCGGCTTGTTGTTCCAGGTGATTGTGCTTTCGTCCCAACCATCATCGGCGTCATCAAGCAGCCGGACACGAATGGTCATCGAAGAAGTGTCTGAGCCGATACCATCTGGAGTCAGGTACAAGGTTGCACTGCTGAGCGGATCACCAGGGTCTACATAAGTAAACCGTACATAGGTCTGACGAGCATAACCCGCAGCATCATTCTTCACTGACAAAGTTGTATCGGTACCGTAGTTGGTATTCGCAGAGCCACCATCTCTGACATAGGCATCGGCATCGCTAGTAGAAGGCGGATCCGTTGTCGTCGCCGAAGCCGAAGCCGAAGCTGTTCCGGTGTTGCCTAAGCTGTCACGCATCTGAACCGTGTAGGTGTACTGCGTAGAAGCATCGAGACCGGTATCCGTATACGACGGACTGGTTTGCCATACGGAATCAGAACCGCCGGGGTTGCCGGACGTTTCGGTGAAGTAGTACTCAACCGGACCGCTGGCATCCGAACCGGTCGTCGCTGTCATGCTGATAGCAGTATCACTATCGGCTGCCGGCGCTGCTGCGAATGTCGCAGGGTTCGGTGTCGGAGGATCGATATCAGCAGTATCCGTTGTTGCTGAAGCAGGAGTTGAAGCCGCCGTCGCATTCTGATTGACGCTCTTATCGCGAGCGGTTACCGTATACGTGTACTGCGTATCCGGCGAAAGACCGGTATCTTCATAAGTTGTACTGTCCTGCCAAATGCTGTCGTTACCACCGCCTGCGGTGCAGGTGAAGTAGTACTCAACACCGGATGGATCTGTCGCTGTCGCAGCTGTCATGCTGATCGAAGCAGAACCGGTTGCGTAAGGAGCTGTCGCAAACGTCATCGGATCCGGTGTCGGAGGATCGGTGTCAGGATCCGTTGTTGCAGAAGCAGGACTTGAAGCCGCTGTCGCATTCTGATTGGCGCTCTTATCGCGAGCGGTTACCGTATACGTGTACTGCGTATCCGGCGTTAAACCTGTATCCAAATAGATCGTACTGTCCTGCCAGCCGGAGTCGTTGCCGCCGCCTGCGGTGCAGGTGAAGTAGTACTCCACTTCGCCGGAATCTGATGCCGTTGTTGCCACCATGGTAATCGAAGTCGAGTTGCTCGCATATGGAGCTTCCGCAAAGGTCATCGGATCCGGCGTCGGAGGAGTGGTGTCGCCGGAGTAAACAACATCCAGAACAGGATGATACTCAGATGTTGCATGTTCACGGGAAGCAAAGTAAACGAACCTCGCCGAACCGGCAGCATTAGTCGCATCAAGATGGAAACTAGCAACAGCATTTGCGTTCATCGCCTGGTTGACAAGGTCGGTTACATCAATGGATACTGTCTGGCCGATCGTGAAGGGGCCGTTGAATGTGGCCTCAATACCTGTTCCAGCAGCCCTGTTGTTCCAAGTGATCCCATTTTCAAGCCAACTGTCATTTGCGTCATCGAGCAGTCGGACACGAATGGTCATCGAAGCGGTGTCTGTTCCGATGTTAGTAGGTGTCAGATACATGGTTGCGCTGTCGACTGGCTCCGCACCAGGATCTTCATAAGAAAACCGTAAATAGGTCTGACGAGCATAACCCGCGGCATCATTCTTCAATGCCACAGTAATCTCGGTACCATAGTTGGTATCCGCATAGCTGCCGTCTCTGACATAGGTATCGGCATCACCCAGAGGATCAAAAATGATAAGCCGTACTTCACGCGTCTCAACAATATTGTTGGTTGTATCCGTGAAGGTAACGATATCGATATACGAGCCGCCCGGCAGCGATTCAGCCGCAGGAGTCAGTGAAACACTAACAGTCGCTGTCTGGCTCGAATTTATTGAACCGCCGCTTGACGAAAGCTGCAGCCAACCGGAGGTATTAGAAGCCGTCCAGTTAATACTCGATGTATCATCATTGATCAGTGTGTAATCTTTCTGATCAGTACTGAACGAGTTTCCAAGAGTTTCCTCATACTCGTAATGAGACCGGGGTGTAACCGCAAAGCTAAGCTGTTCCGGCATAACTACAACTGACGGGTCACCATAAGCGTTAAACAGTGTCCAGTTATGGTTCCACCAGTTACTTATTTCTTCCTTTAGATCATATAGCGCCTCGCCGCAGGACTTGCGATTGGCAATGCCCTGAGAATAACGATAACCCATGCCGGCATCCGTTGGCGAATTAGAAAAATCGGTCTCGTACGTATAATAAGAAATACGAGTCGCACCATTCGTAACGATACCGCCGGTTTTAAGCACAGAGTAAGCCAGGTTGTCCGTGTAGGTCGTAAACGCGTTTTCACAGGCACCCATCCATACTGCCGACGGATAATCGTTGCTCATCTTACCCATATCCGAGCCAACATCAATGATGCCAAGAGCACCCTTGGCCCAGCCGTGTGTACTCCAGATATGAAGACCGTACTTGTCATTCGTCCACACGTTTACCGGGTATATCGGGTCCGAAAATTCCGGCGTATAACCAGACGTCGAAGGCGTTAAACCGTACCCGTCACGATAAACACGATCATAGGTTATATGCACAGGATCAAAATTCTCGTCTTTAACCTGGTCGCCCCAATTGTAGTTATGCATGTTTGCATCCAACGGCACAGAAGTAATCATCGTGTTACGACGCCACTGCGGATCCGCATCATTTTCATAATCGATCGTCTTCTGCAGGATTGCATCGGTATCCGCTATCACACCATAATAAGGAATACGGCCGACATAGACTTCAAAATAACGCTCGATCTCGCCGGTTTCACCGATGATACCGTTATCGTTTGAATCCCAGTCGCAGGTTAATTCCGCATAGAAATAATCGGTCGGAATATTTCGGCCGCCACACGGATACAGCTTCATCGGCACATAATCCTGATCGGTCCGGGGATCGCCGATAATCAGCACGTATTTAATATCCATTGACACATAATTGGCCTGAAGCCACTCACGAATTGCCGTCGCCGCAGGATCTCCAACTACCGTTGCTCCCGTATCATCTTCATCGATTACGGTAACAGTATATCCCAGGCCCTCCTTATGCGTGACAAAATCAGCAAGCTTAGTCGAGTTCGCACGAATATCATTTGTTGTGATAATCACATAACCGGATGTTCCGGTTACGGAAGCAGGCAAAATGCCTTCATCACTTGAAGGTGCATCGGCAGGCACTCTTTTTCCCCTGCCTCCAGCCGCTTCATAAAGACCGACTGCCTTGTCAAAGTTTACCGCAAGCTTTTTGACTCTATCACGTCCGCGGCCCTTGCCTACCGCGGCGTTCCCGTTCCTGTCGCAATCAACCGATATTTCTGCCTGGACCAACTGCTGTAATTCACCCGTTACCGGATCGTAAAGAACCAGCGGTATGGCAATTTCAGCTAATTTCCACCCGCAAAGTGTTCCTGTATCCGTCAAATAAACATCTTCAGCCGGCCACAGAGCATCAGCAGAGTAAATATCGACATCATAACCGCTGACTATTTTTTTGCCCTTTTTGTCATGAGTCAATATAGGGGGTGCAGGGGCAACACTCCATACGCCTTCCACGGGCTCGTATTCCGCAGAGATGACATTACATGAAACGGTTGTCAAGTCTGCGTTGGGCGGCAACAGCACCCTCATCAGTTTCCATGGAATTTGAGGCTCACTGCTCTTGCTGAGATATTGAACATCTTCAGCCGTAAAAGCTACGGTCCCCCCCTTCCCCAAGGCAACTTTGATCTGCGCCGTTTCTACGGTCGTTGTTTTTCCATCTGTGTTGATCGTAATAATCGCCGCCGTACTGGTTAAAGACGGCAATAGGACGAAAAACAGAACTGTTACAATAATTCGCTTTTCCATTCTATTTTCTCCTGGTTCATAGTCTATCATTAACTACTGCCCCCTTGAAAACCATTCCTGCCTGCATGTAACCGCTGATAAGAAACACCCAACACACAGCTACAAACAGGCAATTTTAACCAAAAGCAAATTTACAGCCGTACACAATGAAGATTTTAGCTGTATGAAAACAACTTGTACTCATAATACGGCACTGCCCGGACCGCCGTGTGAAACGATGCCTTCTGTGCCAGATTGCGGACATCGTATTATTTGGAGATGGCTTAAAAACAGATAAAACAGTGGGTACCAAGCCTCTTTTCGTAATGTAAACAATGTTCGCCAACCGAAATTACCTCTCACTGTCTCTCTTATTCTCAAATTAGCACGACCGGTCGAGTCAAGGTACTTTATCCCATTTTACAAGTCCACTGTTGAGTAAATTTGCCGTGGTGAGAATATCTTTTCTTTGACTCTCCTAGAGCAATTCAATTTTTAGTGTTCGCCTTATCTGATTTGGACATCTTTTCAAAAATCCTCGAACCAACATGTTTCTCTCAAGCAAGTCTTCAGTCATAACGTACCCTATGAAGGGGCGTGGCTTACCTATTTTGGGACTCACTCCATAGCTATATTGTCATAATCAAAAAAAATGGAGGGTAAAAAAAATAAAATTCTATTTATACCAAGTCAACTTAACCCACCAAAGCCCCTGAACAGGGGGCGGAAGATAGCAGGCGCAACGATTAAGTTGACTTGGTATTATACTGAGTCCGAACATTGTACGATTCCTTTCGTTTTACAAGTTCCTGTGAGAAAGTAACTTATCTCACGAAAGGCGGCATAATGTCCATTGTATTTCATTTACTTTTAACCAACTTTATTGGATGAGAACCAAATTTATAAAAAAAGTGAAAAATTTTAAAGCGTATCAAAAACGGTGAACCACGAATGACAGGAATTCTTTCAGGAATCAGGGGGACAGAAGTCAGGAGTCGGCAAATAGGGAACCGCGGATGAATTAAGTTGGCGGTTCACAGTGAACGCTTACTATCTTTTAACGCTTGCGTGTTATTTGCTCACTGTCTGTAACGATCTTCCATCCGCTGGCATGCGGGTCGTACGGCCACTTTGTTGGGTATTCGTCGGTGTATTTCATCAATATCTTCCCGCTGTTGTCAGCCAGAAAAATGCTATTGGCGGTCGGGCTGCCGGTTGCATCAATGGCGACGATGGCCCATTCTTTGGCATAATCGTTTTTGCGAGTATTCCCTTCTAAGTCCACTTCCCTTTCTGGAAGGTCGCTGTAGTAGTAACCCTCCACACTTCTCTTGGGCCCCATGGCAAAGGCCAGATTTTGAGGGATGAGTTTGATTCGTATGGGATCGCTTTGCTGGTTCAGGGTCGTCCACAGATGGGCCAGGTAGCGGGAATAAACTTTTTGGCCATCGTTGTCCCAGTCTTTTTGTTTATATTTCTCCTGGGCAGCGCAGATGAGTTGAAGATTTTTAAAGGCCTCCATACTGTTCGCCTGCCGCTCTTTGTCGGTAATGGGCCTGGGCCAATTGTAACGATGTTTCCATTGCAACCCGGCCCAGACCAGAGCAATCGTTACCATGACGGTCATCATGACACCCGTGAGACTGATATTCTTATCGTTTGAATCTTTATTCATCAAATGCATCCTTGTTTACTCAAACTGACCGATGGTCAGTTTGAGAGTTTTGAGTTCTTAGTTTTTAGTTCGTAGTTGAGGATTCGCCCATTTGGACGAGGGTATTAATACATTTTTAAAAACTTATAACATCTTTTAAGATAAAAACTTATGTCGCAAAACCGCCAGTTTTCGGTCAGTTTGAGTAATCAACCACAAATGGGCAGTCCGGGTCGGGTATTTCGTAACTGCCGCCAATAAACCGGGCAACGGCGTGACAGCCGCCTTTGCAAATATCCAGGTAATCACAGTCGAGACAAGGTTGCGGTGCGCTGCTCGCCCAGTCTCTAAAAGTATTGAAGGTTTGTGATTTACCGTATGTTTTGGGAAGGTCGAAAATACTCAACCCGGAATCCGGCAGGAATGAACAGCCGCTGACGGAGCCGTCGCTGCGCGCGCCCAGCAACACATTGCCGGCTTCGCATCCATACGTCGCCATTGATTCGAGAATTCCTCTTGGCGGATGGTGATAGCAGAGCATGGGAACAAAAGAACAGTCTATCTTGGCAGTCAGACCATATTTTTCAGACAACTCAGCCAACTTAGGCGTCAGCGCTATGTTCTGGGCATAGGTGGTACGCTGCCGCATATACACCTGGCGGCCGCGACCGGAAGGTTTCAGCCGAAGGAATTCAATTTCGTTTAATTTTTTATCGGCGGCGTAGGCGAACAGTTCGTCCAACCTATCGAAGTTCTCACGGCCCAGCACACAATTGATCCCGGTGGGTACCCCGGCGGCGGTTAACCGATCAAGGGCTTTGTCGGCATGGTCAAACAACTCATTGCCGCGAAAGACACCATAATTGCAGCCAAGTCCATCGACCGATACGTTGACCTGGCCAAAGACCCGCATTTTCGGGGCGATATCATCCGTCAGATTAAGACCTGATATTGTTAAATTCGGTACAATTCCCCTCTCCCGTGCATAGGCGGCAATGTCAAACAGGTCGTTTCTTTCCAAGGCATCTCCGCCGCCGAGCGCCACATGGAAAACTTTCATTTCGGACAGGGTATCCAGGGCCTTTTTGAAGGTCTCGGTATCCATTTCATCGTCGTCGGCCTGGCCGGCTTCCATGTAACAGTGTTCGCAACCGGCAGAACATCGATTTGTGATAGCCAAATGCACTTCTGTTGGCCCTGACAACAGGCCGATCGACTCATCATCAGTCTCCCACAGGAGCGATTCGTCCAATCCCAATTCACGCATGTAGTTGCGGTCTACATAAGCCAGAAAAGGCGGATTCTGACTGGCGATAATCCCACCAAAATTTTCATACCGGTACTGCATTTAATGGTTCGTGCTTTCTTGCTCCCGGGGTTTGTCAAATTCACAATGACGCAGCAGCCACTCTTTAAACTCGGCATCGGCATTGCCCACAAGCGGATTCGGGTATGCTTTGGGGTTGGTTAATACACTGGCTTCCGGTTCATGAACCTGAAAATACATCTCACCGGCAGCATAGAACGTTATACCCTGGCCCTGTGAAATGAAGTCGCTTTTACGGTCGCAGTGGCGCATATAGAAAATCGTCACCATCGCAGACACTATCAACAGGCCCATTACGCCATTGGCACAAAAAACAAGCAACCGAAATTTCAGGCGACTGCTGCCAAGAGCAAAAGTGTACAAACTGACGACCCCCACCAGCCCATAGCCAAAAAGATACTCGGCGACCTCGCTGCCATAACTGCCGGGTGCTGCACTGGGATACTTTGGAGTGCTAAGTAAGTCCGCTTTAATGGTTTCCGGCACGACATATCGACTGCCCAGCCATGTATGTGAAATCTTAAACACGCCCCACCACAAAACGATCATGCTCAGGCCCACCATGACATGCCTGAGTCTCATCCATCGCCAGGGCGTAGACAGGTAGTATGTCAGAGCAATGATTACCAGCAGTATCCCGGCGACGCCCCAGACGGCACTGTTAATCCGTTGACGACGCCATTTTTCAAGCACGGTTTCCATGCGAGACAGCGGTAGATAAAAATCCATGGCAGGTTTATATTCCATGGCTTTTTCAAAGGATGTGTATGCCGCCTTATAGTTTTTGAGTTTTTCCTGGTTCAATCCCATGAAGAAATGCACATGGGCAATTTTGTAATAATCTGGATTTTGTAGGGCCAAACTTTTTAACTGGGATATTAGTTTTTCGATCTGTGGCGACTGGAGTTGATGGTAAGACTGGGTGGAGATTTCTTTTAATAATTTGTCCTGGGCGAGAAATTCTGTCTTTAATGCCTCAATTTCGGCATTTTTTTCTTGTGCTTGAATCTTTATGTCTTGATCATCACCCAAGTCACTGTCGGTAATTCGACGATAGAATGTCATCGCAGTATCAAAATCACCAACACATTCATAACTGAAGTTCCCCAGGGAATAGAGAATCTGACTACGCTGTAAACTATTCAGGCTCTGATCCCGAAGGTTGTTTTTAAGGAGATTCTGGCCGTCACTGTATTGGCCCTTGGCGAACAGCGTTTGGGCTTTGCCAATCACATCTTCCGAGTCGGCACTGGCCGGAATTACCGCTATCAGTATCATCAGCAGGGGAAGGAATTTATTCATCATCTTCCCTTTCTGTCGCGGCCATTGTGTCCTTTGCCTTGTCGGTCATCAGGACGGACATAATCATTCCCGATACCGCGCCAAAAGCAGCCGTTATTCCTAAAAGAGCGGCGGGCAGTACAAAGATGATCGAGCCGATTGAACTTGAGTTTGGATTGTAGCCCTGTTTGACACGTAATATTTTACCCTTTGGATGAGCCTTTCTTTTGGGCCATTGAACGTTTTCTGACAACTCGTACAGATTTTGGTTTTGCCGGATCTCCATGGAATCACCTCACTTGACAGCTACTCACACTTTTCCATTATAATCTGGGCTCTTCAGATAACATTGTGTGTTTTTCCCAGCATTTCAATCTGAAATGATAACAAGTATGTCTTGATAATTCAAGACTTTTCCCGGCATTGATGTACATCGCCGCTGCAACCCCATCACAGATCGAACCATCGCCCAGGATCAGGTCCGGCCATTCGGCATTCCGTAAGGCAGAAAAAAAGTGGCGGGGCCGCTGCGGGCCCCGCCATGGGTGTGTTCAATCATTGTTAACATTACTTCTTCGGTGTCGTTGCATTGGCCTCATTGGAATAGGCCGAATCGCCATCACCATTCGTCGCACGAACACGGTAATAGTATGTCGTGCCCTTTCGGACCGTGGTATCACTATAAGACGTCACATCCGCACCGACCGTGGCGATCTCTACAAAAGAACCGTTGGTTCGGATTGAACGCTCGATCTTGAAGCCGGTCTCATTGTCGGCATTGTCCACCCAAGTCAAGTCGATCCGGGTCGTCGCAATCGCCGTTGCCGACAGACCGCTCGGGGCCGCCGGAGGCGACGGGGCTGGGACAACCGTGATGTTCAATACGGCCGTATCCGTGCCGCCGTTGCCGTCATCCACCTGGACGGTAAAGACGTTCGCGCCGATATCGCCTTCGGCCGGTGTCCCTGAAAGCCCGCCGCCGGCTGCCACAGCCAGCCAGGCCGGACCGCCAGTCTTGGAGTAGGTCAGGGTATCGCCGGTATCCGGATCAGTCGCCGAACCGGCGATGGTGTCGCTGTAAGCGGCATCGGCCGTCGCATTCGGCTTGTTGATCGGATCAACCGTGAAGGTCGGAGCGTCATTGACATTATTGACCGTGATGTTCAGGGTCGCCTGAACCGCAACGGCAATCCCATCGCTGACACTGACCGTCCAGCTGTTCGCGCCGACATCGCCGTTGGCCGGGGTGCCGCTTAAGGCACCGTTGGCCGCGACTGTCAGCCAGGCCGGACCGGAAACCTTGGCATAGGTCAACGGATCACTGTCGGCATCGGTCGCATCGTCCGCCAGCGTGGAGCTGTAAACCGCATCCTCGGTGGCCGCGGCCTCATTGACCGGACTTGTGTTCCATGTCGGCGCATCGTTGGTATTGGCAACCGTGATCTCCAGGGTTGCGGTATCCGAAGCCAGCGCGGCATCTTCAACTTTGACCACAAAACTGTTCAGACCGACATCACCGTTGGCCGGGGTACCGGAGAGTGCCCCATTGGCCGCAACCGTCAGCCAGGCCGGACCGGAGACCTTCGAGAAGGTCAAGGTATCGCCGGCATCGTCATCGGTCGCATCATCGGCGATCGAACTGCTGTAGGCGGCGTCTTCGGTGGCGCCTGCCTCAACGATCGGATCGGCCGTGAACGTCGGGGCATCATTGGTGTTGATGACCGTGATGTTCAGCGTGGCCGTGTCCGAACCGCCGGTTGCAGTCACCTGAACGGTAAAGACATTGACACCAACATCGCTGTTGGCCGGGGTCCCGCTTAAGGCACCGCCCGCCGCAACCGTCAACCAGGCCGGACCGGAAACCTTCGAGAAGGTCATCGGATCGCTTTCCGGATCGGAGGCGTCATCGGCCAGTGTGCTGCTGTAAGCCGCATCTTCGGTCGCATCGACTTCGTTGATCGGATCAACGGTGAACGTCGGGGCACCATTGGGAGCAACCGGCGTGGCTGAATCCTCGTTACTATTACCGGATTCGTTGCTGGAGGTGTCCGTGGCGGTTACGACATAGTAATATGTGATGCCGTTGGTGACACCGTTATCGACATAGTCGCTGGTTGTCTGACCACTGATAATCGATACATAACCGCTGCCGGAGGTAGTTGAGCGATAGACATCATAGTGCATCAGGTCCGGCTCGGTATTGTCGGCCCAGTCCAGCGAGACACTGCCATCGCCGGCTGTCGCGGCCAGTCCGGTCGGGGCTGCAGGAGGCGTGGTGTCGCCACCGTCGTATTCATGCGCCCCGTGACACGGCGGTTCGGTATCAGAAACCGGATTGCCCCAGTAATCCTGCCCGCCATTGCCGGCAATGATGTTGCCGGTGCCGATATAGGGCGAACTGCCGAGGATCTGAAAACCGTCCGGATTACCCGTTCCCGGGTTGGCGAAAACGGGGTCTGCGGTCTTCTTGTTCGTATCCTCGGGGATGGTGTCGGTGAAGCTTCCGACAGCGTAGAATGCATTGTTGTCGATATCGATGCCCGTTGCTTCAGGGACGTTTGTGATCAGATCCGCCGTAACGGTTCCGCCAGCACTGTAGAAGATGTTGTTATAGCACCATACATTGGTCGCAGGTTCCTGCGCTGCACTCACCGCATAGCCGTTACTGATAAGCTGGACATCCTGCCCCGGCTCGAGGTAGATCGTATTGTTGTAAAGATAGGTATTCACCCCGCCGAGGTTCCGCATCCATTGGTCGTTGCGCATTCCTTCGGTGACATTATAACGGAACACATTGCCGGTGGCACTGTGGTTCAAAACAAAAC
>JBDLJN010000029.1:0-19919 GCA_039714335.1 Planctomycetota bacterium | reverse complement strand
CCGGAGATGACAACCTCATGATTGAACTTGAGGAACCAATCGTTATTTCCGGTAGGGTTGTCGGTCCGTTGGAACGGTTACCTCAAAAAGACGGAAAACCGTATATACGTTATACATGCACATTTACGGCAAACAATTTTAGTGACACGGATTCAACACAGTGTGCTTTTGTTGATGTGGAGGGAGATCAAGGTTTCTTCGAACTGACGGACCTGTGGGGAACTAGTGTCCGATTGGGCATGGATCACTGGAAACAGAGAATTAAGCTGAATGAACCAATACCGGACGAAATCGTGCTGGACCTGAATGATCCGCTTACTGAAAATGGTCAACCGTATCACTCACGCCAACTGGTACTTGAGTTTCAAACGCTCGAGGGATTTCCACCGCCGACAGGTAATATCCGGCTCAATTATATTGACCCGGCTTATGCCGATAATACATATAAGGGCAAACTCGTTGAAATCATTGACGGCAAGGCCCAAGCTGAGATTGTTGCACCTGGAAAGATCGCCTACGAAATTGCGGACACTGTCGGCTACTGGTTCAAAGAAGTCCGTGAACTTAAAGTTGATGATGGTACTGAACCACTTGTGATTCAGGTGCCAACAATTCCGGCGGGGATGATTTTCGGCCAGGTTTTTGAAGAAGACGGCACTCCGGCAGTCAATACCATGGTGAGCTGCCAGATCATCAAAAAATCACCCCTGCTTGACGAAAAGACACATTATAGCGTATCCGACCTTGGTAAAAACAGTTCGAGCGATACAGAAATTGAAACCAAGTACACCGCGGCACCGCTTCCCTTAGGTGGAATTTATCAGTTGGTTGCTCATCGCAAGAATACGTATGCTGTTAGTGAACCAATAGAATTGACGGAGGAAAATCCTATTTGGGAAGTAAATCTGACGTTTCCGAAAGGGGTGACTGTATCAGGCCAGGTTTTTGCTCCGGATGGAACACCCGCAGGCGGAATCAAATGCCATCTTCATTTTGGCACAAGCAATAATCACGGGTTTGGTAACCAGGGCCAATTTACGGATTCACAGGGATGCTTTGCGTTTGAACAGACCAATCCCGACGCAGACGGTTCCTATAGTTTTTCGATAAAATCGAAAAAGGACTATCGGCCGATGCGGATGGAATTGAAAAGACTGACCAAACCCATCGTAGTTCAACTTGAACAGGGAGCCATCGCCACCGGACAGATTATCGACAAAAAAACCGGCTGGCCGATTCCCAATGTAGAGGTTTCCGCTTGGTATCATAATTACAAACAAGAGAACTCTGAATACGAGCGATTCTCGGCTGAAGCCAAAACCGACAAAGACGGGCGATTTCGTTTCAGCAATATGAAACCGGGCCGGGAGTATCATCTTACAATCAGCGAATGCAGACAAGATGACACCGGCATCATCGGCGGACAGACAAAGGACAAAGCTTACGAAGTAACCCCATATGATTGGAGCGAACTTAAGCCCCGCCAACCAGAGGACTCTTAATATGACAGCGCTACTTTGTTCGTAAGTCCTTATTTTGCGTTGGTCAGATGTTTTGTCAAACAGTATTTTTGATGTCGTAAAGCTGGTTTTCATTGAAAACCAGCGCTGTCATATTAAGAAGTTGTCACAACTGTAAAAGGCACAAAAAATTGCAACTCAAGCCGGGCCGTGTGGCTCGGTTTTTTTTATGCAAAAATCCAAAAAACTCGGATTCCCCGTAATATTTTGCGTGAAACGGTCAAAAAATGACAGTCTCCAGCTGGGAACGCAGGCTGAGTTTGTCCCGGACTTGCTTGCCTTGCCATAGCTTTAGCGACGGCAGGATCCGGGACCCGCACAATGTAGCCGAAGCATTTTGCTTCGGAATAAAACAGCTATTTTCTCAAGTTTAATCCTTTTTATGCCGAGATATATTGCAGTATTTTATCATTTTTGATATATTATTGCTATGAAATTTGATGGTTTATTAGAAAAGGTTTCCAAGCTTCCGGCATTTACGGCCAGATTTCTGGCCGCGGGGGAGAATCTCGCCCAAATTCGCCTCCAAATCAACCGCTGGGTCAAAGACGGTAAAATCATTAAAATTCACAAGGGGCTTTATACGCTTGCGGAACCCTATAGAAAAATCCTCGCCGAGCCATTCTGCATCGCCAACACCCTCAAACAACCCTCCTATGTAAGTATGCATTCTGCACTGTCGTGGTATGGAATGATCCCGGAGTTTGTTCCGTCTGTTACCAGCATTACAACCGGCAGACCCCAAACTATGGAAACCCCGGTAGGCCGATTTGACTTCCGGCATGTCAGCAAAAAAAACTTCTGGGGCTATCGGCAAATCGATTTAAAATCTGGCTTATCGGCCTTTATTGCCTATCCGGAAAAGGCCCTGTTCGATTTGATCTACCTGACACCCGGCGGAGACAAAATGGAATTTATTGACCAACTGCGCTTGCAGAATTTTGAGCAAATTGACCGGACACGGTTGCGTCAGTTTACGGAAAAATTCCAAAGCCCCAAAATGAGCCGAGCACTGGCCAATATTGAAACTATTCTCGATCAAGGCGAAGGTGTTGAGCTATGAAAGATTATCTGAAACAGCAAATTGAAAACATTCAGGATAATAATGCGGCCCGGTGCATTGTCCGTGAGTACCTCCAGGCACGAACACTGGAATGCCTTCAGGAAAGCGGCGGCTTTGTCAACTGGGCGTTTGTCGGCGGAACCGCCCTGCGATTTCTCTTTTCAATGCCGCGATTTTCAGAGGATCTTGATTTCTCAATCAGAGAACCGCAAGCCGAAGACAACTTTCTCGATACTATGAAAAAGATCAAAAATGGATTTCTTGCAGAAAACTATGAAGTCGAGATCAAAGCCAAGGCGGCTAAAACCGTATGTGCGGCCTTTATTAAATTTCGGGGTCTGCTGTATGAGTTGGGGCTTTCACCGCTCTCGTCCGAAACGATTTCAATTAAAGTAGAAATTGATACGAATCCCCCCGCCGGAGCAAAGCTGGAAACCAGCATTGTCAGAAGACATTGTCTGTTGAATCTCCAGCACTATGACAAAAGCTCCCTTCTCGCGGGCAAACTGCATGCACTGGCAACCCGCAAATACACAAAAGGCAGAGATGTTTACGACCTGATGTGGTACCTTTCGGACAGAACCTGGCCGGAACCGAATCTCGTTTTGCTCAATAATGCCCTCCAGCAAACCGGCTGGCCGGGGCCGGAATTTACCCAAGACAACTGGCGGCGACAAATCACTGAACGGCTGGCAGAATTCGACTGGGATAAAATCATCGCAGATGTCAAACCCTTCATCGAAAAACAAAATGACTTGCAGATGCTGACTCAAGACAACCTCATAAAACTGCTGAATGACAAATCCCGTTAATCCCATCTAAAAAAACCGTGTAAATCGGTGTCAAAAACACTACAATATGGCTATGCGATATAAGTTTGTAACATGCAAAGTGATGCAGCGGGAGGCGTATTTGTGTGCTTCCGGCAGCGAGAATATCATCGATATCGTGCTGATGCCGCAGGGACTGCACGACACGCCGGATATCCTGCGCAGCGAGGTCCAGAAAGAGCTGGACACCACCACTGATGCAACCGGCAAGCCCTATGACGCAATCCTGCTGGGCTACTGCCTGTGCAGCAACGGCATTTGCGGCCTGCATAGCGATATTCCCGTCGTTGTTGCCCGCGGGCATGACTGTATGACGCTGCTGCTCGGCAGCCGCCATAAATATCAGGAGTATTTTGACACGCACAAAGGCATCTACTGGTACAGCATCGGTTGGATCGAACACTGCAACGAACTCATGCCCGGCAAAGACCGCTACGAAAAACTGCTGGCCGAATACACCGAAAAATACGGCGAAGACAACGCCCGATACCTGATGGAGGCCGAGCAGACCTGGATCAAGGAATACAAACGTGCCGTCTTTATCGACTGGAACCTGCCGGGAACTGAAAAGGCGAAGGCCTATACCAAGGAATGCGCCAAATACCTGAATTGGAACTACGACGAGATCAAAGGCGATGGCGATCTGATGCGGCGACTCATTGAAGGTGACTGGAACGATGAGGACTTTCTCGTGGTCAAGCCGGGCCAAACCATCCGCGACGACCTGACCGAATCGCACATCATGAAAACCGAACCCCACTGCGACCAGTGCGGCAACAGTGAAACTTCATCCGGAGAATAACCATGAAACATATTGCGACATCCAGCTTGCCAGTTATGATTTTCGCGGGCACTGTTCTGTTGGTTTATATTCTCTATGTCCGCTTGTGGTTGACATGGCTGATTCAGAGAATCCGCAAGAAGAAAACTTGCAAAATCCTGACCAACCGGATCGCAATTTACCTGCACATTGTTGCCGGGGTCGGATTTGTCTGCATGGCCTACGCTTATTTTATCGAGCCCTATTGGCCGCAGGTTAATGTTATTTCAATCCAGACTGAAAAGCTGACCTCTGCGACATTTCGCATTGTTCATATTTCCGATACCCATTGCGATGCAAAGGTTCGTCTCGAAAAACACCTTCCCGGAATTATCAGCAGCCTGAAACCCGATATCATCGTTTTTACCGGTGACACTATCAACGATAAAGAAGCATTGCCGCTGTTTCAGGATACCATGCGAAAACTGCGCGCTCCGCTGGGTAAATTCGCTGTAAACGGAAACTGGGATTGCTGGTATCGGTCAACCCTTGATTTGTTTGACAACACCGGTTTTGAAGAATTACGGACAGATGAAAAAACCGTCGAAAAAGATGGGGAGTGTATCAGTATCTCCGGACTTGCTTTCGAAAACGGCAAAAACTTCCAAGATGTAGCAGAAAAACTTCAGCCGGAAAATTTCAATCTGCTTCTCTATCACAATAGCGATTTGATGGACCATACTGACAACAGCCCTGTCGATTTGTACTTGTGCGGCCATACACATGGCGGACAAGTGGCATTGCCATTTTATGGCGCACTAACAACACTCTCAAAACATGGTAAAAAATATGAAGCCGGACTGTATCAACAGGAACACATCCGGCTCTACGTCAATCGAGGAATTGGCATGGAAGGCGGGAAAGCGCCGCGAGTACGTTTTTGGGCGAGGCCGGAAATAGCTGTGTTTGATATTACTCCAAAGCAGTCTGAATCAACTCATCTGTCGACCCAAACCCCGGTGGATGCAAAACGATGAATCTTGTCGAATGGCTGACGATTTGCGGTTTGGCGATTGGGCTGGCGATGGATGCGTTTGCGGTATCAATCGTTTCGGGATCTGTTTTTAAGGAATTGCAAGTCAAACAGGCCCTGCGGATGGCGTTCTTTTTCGGGGCGTTTCAGGCGATTATGCCGCTGGCGGGTTATGCGGCGGGAAACCTGTTCGCTGAATATATCACCGCATGGGACCACTGGATCGCTTTTGCCCTGCTGGCAGCGGTAGGGGCGAAAATGATCTATGAATCTTTCAAATTCAGCGAAGTGGGAAAAAGGCCCCGGGACCCGTCCAATCTGGCCGTTCTGCTGGCATTGAGTATTGCGACCAGCATTGATGCACTTGCGGTCGGCATTACGCTGTCGCTGGTCACATCCTCCATCATAGCGGCGGTTATGGTCATTGGAGCCATCACATTTGCCCTGTCTTACGGCGGCTTTGAGCTCGGCAAACGCATCGGGCATTTCTTTGAAAACAAAATCGAAATTGCCGGCGGTCTGATCCTGATCGGCATCGGCGTCAAAATCCTTATCAGCCATCTGATCGATCATGGGGTTTGACTATATTTGAAATGTTGCGTACAATTGATCTATGAGCCAGGCACAAAAAAAATATAAGACACTGAGGAAATTGCTGAAAGAATATGGGCAGGTCGCTGTGGCGTTTTCCGGCGGAGTTGACAGTACATTTCTGCTGAAAGCCGCCGTGGAGATGCTGGGGGCGAACAACGTGCTGGCGTGCATCGGCATCAGTCCATCGTTAGCACAGCATCAGCTTGAACAGGCACACGAGATGGTCAATCTGATCGGTGTTAAAATGGCCGAACTGCCGCTGGACGAACTGGACGATCCGAATTACCAGGCCAACAAGGCCGACCGCTGTTTTCACTGCAAAATCCATCAGTTCCGCACGATTGCCGAATATGCCAAAGAGCACGGATTCGAGCATACTCTGTGCGGGGCCAACTTTGACGACAAAGACGACTACCGTCCCGGCAATATGGCCGTCAAAGTACTCGGCATCGGCACACCGCTCATGGATGCGGAACTGACCAAATCGGATATTCGATTACTGAGCAAAGAGCTGGACCTGCCAACGGCGGATGTCCCGGCATCACCCTGCCTGGCCAGCCGTGTGGCTTATGGCGAAACCATCACCGAGGAAAAGCTCAACCAGGTCGAACAGGCTGAGGATATTCTACGGTCGCTGGGGTTTGTCGAATTCCGCGTGCGGCATCACGGCACCATCGCCCGCATCGAAGTCCCTGCGACAGACATTAAAAAAGTCGTTTCAGAATCCACTCGCCGGGAAATCGTCGAACGCATCAAAGCATTGGGATTTCAGTATATCTCGCTGGACCTGCAGGGCTTCCGCACCGGCTCCCTGAATGAAACCTTGTCGGAAGAGGAGAAAATGACCGACGAATGAGTTTTAGTTGGTCAGTGCGGCAATCGCCGCACCGATCAGTGTGGCATTTTCAACCGTGATAATCTCCGTATAGATGCCGCGTTGGTCTTCGAGGTTCTTTTTGAGATAGAACTCCACACGGGAACGCAGATTCTTTAAGTGATAAAATGTCGTTCCTTCGGCAACGATACAGATCGGCCGCGTGGGATCGGTTCCCTTTCCTGTTTTGACCGCCATTGCTGAAAGGTTGATCGCAGTCAATTTGGCCGCGCGTTCAATCAACCGGTCGGCGATGGAATACAGCAGTTGAATGTCCTTTGTTTCGCAGGCGGCAGCAAGTGAATTGTTGCCGTACGGATAGCACATAAAATCGTTGAGATCCCTGGTGTCCAAATTGAAAAGTTCCCGAATTGCATCAGCCGTTTGGACTGAAAACAGGCCATCGTCAGCGGCCTGTTTCATCGTCAGCAGCACCAGCGGCCCTAGATAGGCACCGGAGATCATTTTTTCAAATGTATGTACTCCGGGGTTAGCGGTGGACGCGTCGAAAACCTTATCCAGTTTGCCGCGGTGGGCGTTACCCATGCCGCCGGACTCGACATTGATGATCATATTACCCTCGGAGCAGAGGTTATCCTGCTTGGTAATGTTTTGGCAGCTTTCTGAGTAGCTGGTATTGGTGCCGGTACCGAGAATGAAGCCGATATAGCTGTCGTAAACTCTATTTCTGTATCCTACACCGGCCAGCAGCGTCGCAACGGTATCATTGAGGATAATGATTTTATCCGGCCTTTGCATTTTCATCGAAGCCATTGCGGCGGCAAGGTTTTCCCCGATCAACTCGCCGACCACCTCATCGGCTTTGATCTCTTTGACGAACCGGATCAGACGACCGTCCTTGCTCGGCAGCATTTCGGTCGGATAAGAAAAACAGAAACCGACCTCCTTTGAAAGGGATGCCGCATGGCGAAAGTACTCCGCCGCCGCTTTAAAAAACTCCTTGCGGCTTAATGAACATTCGACGCCCGGCATGACATCTTTTTTCAGGTGTTCAATGACTGGTTTTCTGCTTTCGTCGAAATAGACGGTTGCCACGCGAAAATTGGTGCCCCCCGCATCGGCCACAATGACCCTTTTGCCGGTGGGGACGTCATTGCCGGCAGACAGGAATGTGGGAATCATCTCAAGGGAACTTGACTCCCCTGCCAGTCCCTTATCCATTTGATCTAAAAACGAATCCAGATTGCTTTCAAAATCAACGTCTTGAAGATCCATCCCGTGGGACTGCAAAAAATCAATTGCAGCATGTCTGATGCAAGTCACAATCTACTCTCCATATCCGTTCGGATGGTCGTTATGGAATTTCCAGGCACTTTCGACAATTTTTTCCAGTTCGGGGTAATCTGTCGACCAGCCCAATTCAATACGGGCCTTTGAGGCGTCAGCAGTGAGTACCGGAGGGTCACCGGGGCGACGGTCTGTCTCGACAACCTTAAAATCTTTTCCGGATACTTTGCGAACCGTATCGATCACTTCGCGAACTGAATAGCCCGTGCCATTGCCAAGGTTATAAACCAATTCGGATTCGGAATCGAGTTTTTTCAGCGCCAGTAAATGGGCCCTGCAGAGGTCTTCGATATGGATGTAGTCGCGTACGCAAGTTCCGTCTTCGGTTGGATAGTCCGTCCCAAAGATCTTGATATTATCGCGTTTTCCCATCGCGGCCTGAATGATCAGCGGGATCAGATGCGATTCAGGACGATGATCTTCCCCCAGCGTTCCATCGGATCCGGCTCCACAGGCATTAAAATACCGCAGGGCCGCATAATTCAGTCGTCCTGTCTGACTCAGGAAATGGCACATTCGCTCAACGGCCCACTTCGTTTCGCCGTAAGGATTGATAGGAGCTTTTACAACATCTTCGGTAATCGGAATTGTATCGGGCATTCCATAAACCGCCGCGGTGCTGCTGAAAACAAATTTGCTGACGCCGGCCTTTTCCATCGCGGCCAGCAGTGTGTGGGTTTTACTGACATTGTTTTCGTAGTATCGCAAGGGTTCGGCGACCGATTCTCCCACCTCGATAAACGCTGCAAAGTGCATGACCGCTTCAATGCTGTATTTCTGGAGGGTTTCGAGAATGAAATTGAAATCACCAAAGTCGCCCAAGACGAACTGGACATTGTTAGTCGCCTGGCGATGGCCTTTGCTTAAATTGTCGAATACAACCGGCTGATACCCTTCGCGGGCCAGCAGGGCCGTCATATTGCTACCGATATATCCCGCTCCGCCGCAAACCAAAACCTTCATCATCCTCCTCCTTTTTGAATTTGTTCCCGAATCATGTTAAGAATTTTACGCTCAAGTGACTGATCCGTACCGGCATCCAGCCACTCGATCTGCGCCACGTTACTGTTGTCCACCTGAAGCGACTGGTAGCGAGAATCACTGTCTGTGTAGACACCGCTCATGCGCCCGGTTCCGGCCAGTGGTGCTTCAGGAATTGACAGGCGCAATATCTGAACCCGGCACTGCATACATGTCGCTGTGCCCTGGGGAGTGAGTTCCAACTCCACAATCCGTCGGATGCTATGCAGGTTTGCTTGGGCGGCAGCAGAAGCCGAAGTGTTGTCCTGTCTCCAGATTTCGAAGAATTGAGCACCGGAAAGAGGACGCGTACGAATATAACGGGCATCGGTGTCGTATTTCTCGATGTCAAAGTGCATTCCCGCTAAAACCGCCCGTGCGGCCTGCATGACCTGACCGGTTGGTGTATCAGGCAGGCAGGCAGGGTCTTCAGAAACCACCTGCTGCTGAGAAGCACAGCCGGTTACCAGGAATAATATTGCTATGATTTTTTTCATAAAACATCCTTTTTACGATTTTTTTATGTGTCTCCAGGCAATTTGACACATCTCACACGGCCAAGCACAGACTAACCGTGCCACCCACAAGCTATCGCTTGAAGGTGCCACCCGTTGCTTGTCGTTATAACGGAGTTCACACTTTAGTGTGTAAACAGACAAGCTGAAGCTTGAACTCCTACACTGTCTGACCCTTCGGGCTTTTGTGCGGACGAGACGCCCGCGATCCCAAGATTATATCTGTAAGCCGCTCTTCTCTCAAGTACTAAGCTATTTTTTCACTATAATTGGCGGATTGGACAAAATCGCCGATATCTGCCGATAACAGACAATGTTATGCTGACCACTCAAGTACAACGATTAAGAGAAAAGCTCAAAGCACTGCCGCTGGGAAGTGCCGTGGAGGCTTTTTTGGACTATTTGACCGTCGAGGCGGGGTTGTCGGTCAACACCGTGCTGGCCTATGGGCGAGATCTGCTGCGATTTGCCGAGTACTGTCAGTCGGAGCGGGTCGATAAAATGGGCGATATCGTGCCGACAACGGTGTACGGGTATCTCCAAAAGCTCTCCAAGCTTGGACGGGCAGAAAACAGTATCAGCCGTAATCTGGTTGCAATCAAAATGCTGCTTCGGTTTGGGGTTTTGACGGGACTTATCAGCGAGGATCTGTCCGATATACTCGAAGGACCGAAATTGTGGAAGAAACTTCCCGCCATCGCCAGTAAGGATCAGGTCTTTAAGCTGCTTGCTGCACCATGCCCCGAGGACCCCTATTTTTTACGGGACAAGGCGCTTTTGCAGGTTCTCTATGCCACCGGGGCACGCGCCTCAGAAGTCATTGGGTTGAAGATCAAAGACGTTAATCTGAGCATCGGTTATGTCCGCTGTTTCGGAAAGGGACGTAAGGAGCGGATCGTTCCGTTGGGGAAAGTCGCGGCAACAACGATTACAACTTACCTGTGCGAATTACGGCCTGAACTGGAAAAGCAGCACAGCAGCGATACACTGTTTCTGTCACGAACGGGACGCGGGTTGGATCGGATCGAATTGTGGCGGATTGTAAAGAAGTATGCCGTGCGGGCCGGAATGCCGAAAAATCTGACGGTTCATACCCTGCGGCATTGTTTTGCGACGCATCTTCTTTCGGGTGGTGCTGACTTGCGGACTCTGCAGGAAATGCTGGGGCATGCGGACATCAAAACCACACAAATCTATACCCATGTGGATAATGACCGCCTTAGAAGCATCCACAAGCAATTTCATCCGAGAGGATAAGCTGTTATTTTCAAAGTTCTATTTTCAATTTTCGAATGATTATGGGCGCCTATTGTGTGAAACTGCCGGCTGGAAGCCGGCGTTACCATGTTTACAGGCAATGCAGTTTGGCTTGTGCCGTCTTGCCGTTTATGTCGATGATGGCGTAGCAGCCGTTTCTGAAGGGGCCGGGGTTGACCAGTAAAGTTGAGCCGATCTGGTCGGTTCCACAGGCTTCGTGGATATGCCCGCTGACAGCCAGAATCGGCTGGTAGTCTTCAATAAACGACCGAACCGAGCGACTGCCTTTGTGCCGTGTCGATGCCTGCAGGTCCACGGTTGTTCCCCAGGCGGGCTGGTGGGTCACCAGAACCATCGTTTTTGTCGGTAAAATGGGTTCGTTTTGTAAAGCGGCCTCCGCGGACGCCGCGTATGGAAATCCTACAAAGACAGCCCCATTCATTTCGATGGGGCCGTGAACTAAACTGCCGCCGTGCTGTTTCAGAACATTGTCAACTTGCGGCGAATCGCAATTTCCGGGAACACCCAATACGGGTTTGCCGAAAGTGCTCAAGGCGGACAATACAACGCAGGCTTGTTCGGATCCGCCGAAATCGGTGATGTCGCCAGCCAAAACGACCGCGTCGCAGTCCTTTACGGCATCCGCTAACAAAGGAATCTGTTTTGTATAACCGTGAATATCCGCCAGTGCCAGAAGTTTCATTTTCTATATCATTTCCAATATCGCACTTGGCCAAGCACAACTTGACCGATGCCGCCCTTCAAATTCTTTCGCAGCACCCACAAGCTATCGCTTGAAGGTGCCACCCGCCGTTATTATTCTATCTGCAGGGCAGATTTTGTCAAATCCGAAAGCCGGGGGTGGATTTTTTTGAAGTGAATTGTTATACTTCGACTTTCTAAAAAAAAGCGACCGAGACGGTCGCGTTCCCAGATGGAAAGGTAAAGCGATGATTGTTGTAATGAAACCCGGCGCCTCTAAGGAGAATATCCAGCATGTGATCGATCTGGTTCGGGATTACGGACTGAAAGAACATCCGATCTACGGGACGGATCGAACGGTCATCGCCTGCATCGGCGACAAACGCGCCGTCGATAAAGGAGCGATTGAAAATGCTCCGATGGTCGAAAAGATCGTACCGATTTTGGCTCCGTATAAAATGGCTTCGCTGGAAGTCAAAAAGGAAATCAGTCAAATCCCCATCGGTCCGAACCAGATACCCATCGGCGGCAAAAAGGTCGGTATTATCGCCGGGCCCTGTTCGGTAGAAAGCCGGGAGCAAATCCTGAACACGGCCGATGCCATTAAAAATGCCGGTTGTATCGGGCTTCGCGGCGGTGCCTATAAACCCCGCACCAGTCCTTACAGTTTTCAGGGACTTGGCCTGGAGGGATTGAAAATCCTGGCAGAGGCCCGTGAGCAAACCGGGTTGGCTGTTGTTACCGAAGTCATTGGGTTGGAACAGGTCGAATTTGTTTCCGAATACAGCGATGTCCTGCAAATCGGCGCCCGCAACATGCAGCATTATCCACTATTGGAAGCTGTCGGCAAAACCGACAAACCGGTTCTGCTCAAACGCGGGATGAGCGCGACGCTGGACGAATTTCTGCTGGCGGCGGAATACATTATCAATGCCGGCAACCCGAATGTCATCCTCTGTGAACGCGGCATCCGAACCTATGAACGCTATGTCCGAAATACCCTGCCTCTGGCAATCATTCCGGCTTTGCGTGAACGGACGCATTTGCCGATTGTAATCGATCCCTCTCACGCAACCGGACACGCCTATATGGTTCCGTCGATGTGCCTGGCTGCGATTGCCGCCGGAGCCGATGGGCTGATCATCGAATGCCATCCGGATCCGGAACATGCCGCTTCTGACGGGGCACAGTCCATCACGCCAAAGGTACTGTGTGAATTGATGGTTAAGTTAAGACGTGTCGCCGAGGCGGTGGACCGACAGTTGTAGCGTTTTGTCTTATGAATCGATAACCTGAATATCCAATGGGCCATTTAGACGGTAGCGG
Organism: Planctomycetota bacterium; assembly: GCA_039714335.1. GTDB lineage: Bacteria > Planctomycetota > Phycisphaerae > Sedimentisphaerales > Anaerohalosphaeraceae > 4572-13. The sequence goes on along the minus strand of JBDLJN010000029.1, from coordinate 7,117 downwards.
ATCGTTCGCCAGGTGATGGTTCTTCCCACAGCCGATGAGAGAATCAGCAATAAGAAAAGAATCGACCACGCCCAAAAGAAAAACAGGTCGGCATAACGGGCCACTTTCATTTGCTTTTTGTATTCACCCAGCAGCGTGGCGATAATTTTCTGTCGGAGAATCGCACGGTAAATCTGGAGACTCCAAAAAATAACCGGCGGCACAGAATAAATCCAGGCATAGGGCCAATTTGCGTGCCGGGCCAGAACCGCAACCACCAGAGACCCCCATAGTGTCAGGACACCCACGGTCGTATTCAGCAGGCCGAATACCCACATTAATGGCGAATAAATACGTGTAATAATGAACTGGCGGCGGGAAAACTCAAATAACTGCCGCCATGTAGTCGTCTGAAAAGAAGCGATCATACAAGCCGGAACAAAAACCATCTTTCGGTGATGGTGACGCACCGCCCTACTTAGTGAGAGATCATCGCTGAGGGCTTTTTGCCAGAGCTGTTCAATGCCGAATTCGCGAAAATTCTTCACAAGAATCGCCATTGAGCCGCCCCATGCCAGATTGAACGGGGTGTTGCCGAGAAGCTGACATACTTTTGCATTGAGAGATGCCAGAGCAAGTGAAGCAAGATTATTGTTTTGGGGAATAAAACAGCGGTAACCGCTCGTGGCGCCATTTTTGTCCCTTCGGAGCGGATGGATAATATGAGCCAGCCAATTCGGTCCCGCACAGGCGTCAGAATCGGCAAAAACCAGGGCATCGGTGCCTTTTGGAATCTTCCGGTAGGCAAACAGCAGATTGTGCAGTTTCTGACTGCATGACTCTGTCGGGCCGGCAACGAGAATTTCCGCTGTTTTGGCTTTGGAAATAGATTCATCGCATGTTATCAGGCCCTTCAGGCGGTTATAGGCAGGATCTGATTGGTCCTCAACGACAAAAAAGAGACGATACTCTTCATACGCTTGACAGAAAAAGGATTTGATGTTTTTGTCAAACGCCTCGTCCAACCCTTTGCAAGGAACGATGAGTACGCACCGGGGACGGTAGCTGCTTCTTTCACAGTCCGATTTTTTGACCGCATAGTGATGGTTGCATACAACTTGGATCGTAAACAGAACCTGCGCAACGACCGCCGCGAACAAAATATATTCCAAAAAACCCATAGGAAACCCTTGATAGCTGCCATTTGATCGTATTCTTATTTTTGATATACATGGTAAATGATTGCCGCCAAATGGCAACTCTTTTTTGGGACTCGTCCCTGTCGTGACAGGTCATGCAGAAACCCAAAACTTATACAACCGGAAAACCTTTGTGGAATAGGAGCATACTCAGGCCAAAGGGCTTTTCTTCATATTTTTAGATGCCGACTTAAAAAAGATTGAATTCAGGCGTTTTATTCATTAAACTCTCTGTTATCAAACATAGATTCGTAGGTAACCTATGCTGAAAAGACATTTTGCAGTTGTTAATTTCATGCGGATTTCACTGGATATCCTGATGATCGGAATCCTTTGGAATGCGGTTTATTATTTTCGTTTCCATTCCGGTTTTTTTGATCATTCGGGAATTCCGCCCTACCCAAGGCATTTGCTGCTGACCGTACCGGTGGTCATCATTCTTTACCTGTGCCGACATTGGGCAGGGATTTATCAATCACTGCGAATCGAAGCGACATTCAAGCAGATCAGAAAACAAGTCGAGTCCATCCTGCTTGGGTATATGTTCATTGTCTTATTTTTGTACTACTCTGAAAAAGTGCCATACACACGCATTCTTCTGGTTCTGTTTCTGTTTGCCCTGCTGGCGGGGCTTTTGGCAGCCCATTCGGCATTGGTTCTAATCCTTCACTGGATCCGATCCAAGGGGTATAACCAACGGCATTACGGCATTATTGGGACGGGTAAAAACGCCGTCAAACTTTTCCGGGACATTGAGGCCTGTTCCCATTCGGGCCTGCGATGCAGTTTTTTTATCGATAATAAGCCGCACCTTGAGGGCAAAGAAATTGCAGGTATTCCCGTGCATGGGAACATCGAAAAGCTCTCTGACCTTGCAGCAGAAACGGGAATTGATGAGATCTATCTGGCAGTGCGGGGCTCTGAAACCGCATCGCTCTATCCCTATCTGAATGAGCTGCAAAACAAAGGCGTGACAGTTCGTATCCTGCCGGACTGGGGACCTCTGGCTCAGATAAATCGGCCGTCGGCCGTTACGGTCGGCTCCAGTGTGCTTTTTACAGCGTCAGAATCCCCGTTGACCGGTATGAATGTGATCCTGAAAGATGTTTTTGACCGCATCCTGTCATTTCTTCTGTTATGCCTGTTTTCAGTACCCATGCTGACTATCGCGGCGTTTGTGAAACTGTCCGACAAAGGGTCTGTTCTCTATCGGCAGGAGCGTATCGGGATGGACCAGAAGCCCTTTTTCATCCTGAAATTTCGAACGATGCAAGAAGTTCGGCATGAAGATAATCCCGGATGGACGGTTGAAAGTGACCCACGGCGTACGGCAATCGGGAAAATCCTGAGACCGATGGGGTTGGACGAATTGCCGCAGTTGATCAATGTTCTCAAGGGTGAAATGAGCCTAGTCGGGCCACGGCCTGAACAGCCGCACTTTGTGAAGAAGTTTTCTGAGGACTACAAAAAATATATGTTTCGGCACAAAGTCAAAGCAGGCATGACCGGTTGGGCACAAATCCATGGATTCCGCGGCGACAGCTCCCTGCGAAAACGAACTCAATATGACCTGTACTATGTAAGAAACTGGTCCATCTGGTTGGATCTGCTGATCATACTGCGAACCCCCTTTCATGTTTTGAAGCGGAAAAATGCCTATTAGAAAACTCGTCTGCCATCCACTAACCTTTTTGCTTATCCTGTGTCTGGGGATCGGGATTTACAAGATCGCTGTGCTGGCGTGCGTGTCGAATGACAGCGTTACATTTATGGAGTTCGCACGCTTTTTGAAACTTTGCCCGGATTCCATTATAAAGTCCAGCGACCAACATCCGGGCTATCCAGCAATTATCTGCGCATCCGAGTGGATTCTGGGCAAGCTGGGGTGCGACCCGGCACTGGAGCATCGTATTATCGCCGCTCAGTCAGCAACCTTGATCTGCAGAACGATTGCAATCTGCTTTTTGTATTCTGTTTTTCGGTTTTTCGGCAACAAAAAGTACGCGCTTGTCAGTGCGATTCTTGTACTTCTGATCCCGGTGTATGCCAACAACGGCTCGGAGGTATTGAGCGACTGGCCGAACCTGATGCTGATGGCGATTGCGCTGTATCTTTGCCTGAGGGGGCTTCGAAATACAAGCCGTCTTTGTTTTTTTGCAGCGGGTTTTTCTTCAGGGCTGGCCTACTGGGTTCGGCCGGAGGGTGCTGTGTTTGTTGTGGTTTTTGGCATTTACACACTGCTGCAAACGTTTACAAGAACCGACAAATCAAGATTGTGGGTCCATTTCGGGATAATGGTGATCGCAGCGGGCCTGATTACAGCACCGTACATGTTTTATAAGGGCGCCCTGTTTCCGAAAAAGAAGATCGGGTACTCCAGTGTCTCCAGCGAGTCTCATAACACAACTGTGAGCACCCCCCGGTGCCGCCCTTTTCAAACGGATATCGCTGCGGGCACTCTGCCGCTTAAACCGGCAAAAGCAATGGGGCATTTTGTTGAGAAATTGTTTAATACGGTTTTCCTGCTTTCGGTTCCGCTGCTGGGAGTGTTCCTCTATAGAATGAAAGGATTTAAGCGACTGGCGCCGCGCGATCAATTTTTGATGCTGTTTATCGCCCTGTGGATGGGGTTGATGATCTGGCTGCACTGCCGTCACGGCTATATGAGTTATCGCCATATTATGCCGCTGGTGGTCTTTGGCTTCGCCTGGATCCTTAAAGGACTGCACGGTGTGGTCTTGATGTTTGGAAGCAGTCGGCAGAAACTAAACCGGAATACCGCCGCAGTGATCGGCATTTGTATTGCTCTCTTTGTTCCAAAACTGATACGCCCTGCTCATGCGGACAAGGCCGTCTATAAACAGGCCGGTCTGTGGCTGCGCGATAACACGCCTGCCGAGGTCACTCTGGCTGTGTTTGACAACCGAATTGGATTTTACGCCGAACGACTCTACAGTCTTTCAAATATACAGACTTCGCTGAGGGAAGATTATCTGATCATCAAGGCAGACGAAGAGTTCGATAGACTGCCCAAAACTGCCCTGCCTGTAACGACCGGTCAAGATGAATTAGACAAGTTTATTCGAATCTATCAGATTGTGCCATGATCTCTTGGATAAAGGCGGTCATTTCGGTTGTATATCGTGTCCTGTTAAATCGTTCCGCGTTCTGTCGGCAATTTTGCGGAATAAAAGCTGATTCCCTGCCTTCAAAACGGCTAATCGCCGCCTGCAAGTCTGCCACGGTTTGCTGTTTGAAAAACACACCGGTGGGAGCAGCATCGGAGTCGTCCAGACCGACAACTGTTTCCAGCGCCCCGCCCTTGTCGTAGGCGATGACCGGTTTTCCGCAGGCCTGTGCCTCCAGCGGAACGATCCCAAAATCTTCCTCGCCGGGAAAAACCAACGCTTTGCAACCGCCATAAAGCTGCTCGACCGTTTGGTCATCAGGATCGAGCACAAATTCAATATTCGGTCTGGCCATTGCTTTTAACCGATTATATTCAGGGCCGCCGCCTGCAACGATCAACCGTTTGTCAGTCTGGTTGAACGCCTGTACGGCAAGATCTACTCGTTTATAGGGAACCATGGCGGAGAGAACCAGATAGTAGCCATCATGGCAAGGTGAAACGGAAAACCGCTCAATATCCACCGGCGGATAGATAACTTTTAAGTCTCGCCCGTAGCAATCTGTAATACGCCGCCGGACATATTGACTGTTGGCGATAAAATAGCTGACGCGGTCCGCAGTGGATCGGTCCCATTTTTTGAGGCGCTCCAAAAGTAAGGAAACGGCTTTTCTTTTGAGTGGATTCATCCCGGCGAGATATGACTGACGCATATTCCAGGCATATCGCATAGGGGTGTGGCAGTAACAGATATGAGGAGTGTTTGGCGGCACCTTGACACCTTTGGCCACGCAGTGGCTGAAACTGAGGACAAGGTCATAACCGGACAGATCAAACGATTCGATTGCCTTTGGAAACAGTGGTAAATATCGGCGAAATGTGCGGGCATTGCCGGGCAATTTCTGAATAAAGCTGGTGTGGACGCGATGCTTTTCAAACTCGCCGTTGAAGTTTTTGGGATAATAAACCAGCGTGTAAATATCCGCATCCGGATACACCTCGCCTATGGCCTTGAGGCACCTTTCCCCGCCCCGCATCCCGGTCAGCCAGTCACAAACCAACGCAATTTTCATCATCTTGTATTCCTTTAGCAACAACAGATTCATACTTTTTCTGTAGGGGTTGAACAAAATACCCTGACACTAAAAATTTATTCTGTTATTCGACCCCTGGGTCGCAGGTTGTTACGCAACCAAACCACGGGTTGGCGGTCGCTTTGCTCCCTGCACCCGCGGCTATTATTGTTCTGACCCCTACGGGGTCGGATAGGCAAAATTCATGTGAACGGTTATTTTTATCCGATCAGCAGCACTTCAAAATGGGTTTGTTTGGTAAAACAGCCCTCAGCGGTCAGATTTCAGTCTTCATGAAAGACCTCAGTAAAATGGGTTTGTTTGGTATTTCTTCATTATTGGCTCCGTTCAAGGGGTTTTTCTGTCGTGATATCCACATCAACGGCCACCGGGACGGGAACGGGACGGTTTTGCCGCCGGGCCTGAAGACGCTCGAGTTCGTGCATGTTCTTTAGGAGATTTCGCTGGATGTGGGACTCATAGCGAAGAAATTTATCCAGAACGCTGGGGCCGGTAAAATCGCGGGCCAATGCCTGGCCGAGATTGGGACGCTGCCGCTTCCGGATCGCCTTTTCCAGATGGTATAAATCGGAGATCGCCTGATCCACCTCGGCCTGGTCCTCTTCTTTTCCGTTGTCTGTTGTGAACATCAATGCGGAGATGTCCTGCAGAAACCGGCGGGTTGCGGGGATGCTGCGCCGGGAATACGGGATATGAGCGATCGACCTGAATGACTGCTCCAACTCGAAAAGAGCGTTATAGATTTTCGGGTTGTCGCGGCAGTTATCTTTCATCGCGGCAATCGCTTTGGGAACATCCTGCGGATCGGAGAACGCGTATTTATGCTCGGCTTTTTTGGACTGCCGGAGAGAGGGAAAATCCCCATAGAGAACATCATCAAATGTCGGCTCCGACGGATTGGCTGCTTTCTGTTTGTCGTACAGGGACTGCCGCATCTCATTGAACATCTGGGATTCGATCTGACTGGTGCGGCGACTCCGCCAGAAATCGGCCGCGATCCTGTCGGCCAGCAGCGATTCGAGAAGATTGGCCGGGGCCAATTGGTCCATCAGCAATTCGTGAAATTCATTGAATTCTTCCCGGCTCTCAGAATCAAGGACGACCTGACGGGCGCGGAGACCGTGCCTGAGGGCATTGCGGGAGACAACGGCTTTGCCGGCAGCGGTTTTGGGACCCGTCGAACGCTGAGCGTTCTGTCTGTTTGCCTGCATTTGTTTTTCAGATATCATATCGAATCCTTTCGTTAAAAATCAGACCTCAGTCTTCAGGTTTTATGCCGCCCGCTGCGCGGGCTCAATCAAATTTAACATAATCGTAAACCACGCCCTAACGGGCGAGGCTACAACATAACGCCCGCCACGGCGGGCTTTTCGTCTTACACGGCTTTCTCAGCGGTTGAGCTACTGGTCCTCGAATCAAGTCCGGGGCGGATATTGCTTCGGGTTGCTGGCCTTACTATACCTCAATTAGTCTTAACCGTTCACTTGTTGACTGTAACTTAGCAGGTTTGCACGCACCCTGTAAACCCCAAAAATTGATAAAATTTTAACCGTGTACCAGTTGACACACTATGACACAGTATGGCACGGATTGGGACTGAAAAATTTTGTAACTACTCATATTTATTTCGTCCCGAAGGGCTTCCATGTGATAACCACTGGTATCCGCATCCGGATACACTCCGCACATGGCCTTGAGCCCCCCACTTGCCCAAACAG
>JBDLJN010000028.1:0-19963 GCA_039714335.1 Planctomycetota bacterium | reverse complement strand
ATGTGGTTGGTCGAGTGCTTACAATCGCTTTAAAATTCATCGCTTTTCGACGGTCCGACGATCGCTTGACAACTGCAGATGGTCATGGCCGGTCATGCTTCATTTGAGACGACTCGCAAGTTTTACATGGCGATTCGGAACGATCTATTGGACCGAGCAAGGCAGGCGAGTTCTGAAGCGATGAAGACGTTTTCTGGCACGCACTTGGCACGCACCCCTTAAAACCGCTAAAAACAAAAAAGGCCGCCAAGCATAAGTGCTTGACAGCCAATTGTTTATGTCAATGGCGGGGACAGGATTCGAACCTGCGACCTCCGGGTTATGAGCCCGACGAGCTACCAGACTGCTCTACCCCGCGATCAGTTTTTCCCTTATAACATACTTAAAACAGACTATCAAGCCCCTATTTTGAAAGAGTCAAATTTTGTCGGATTTTTTCCGCGATCGCAGCCGCTTTCCTGTCAGGGTATTGAAAGGCGGGCCACCGATTGAAAACCCCATCATTGGCCTTGCGAGGAATAATATGAACATGCATATGTCCTACGACCTGCCCGGCCGAAGCACCATTATTACACAGGACGTTGTACCCATCGGCTTCCATCGCATCCTTCACCGAGGCCGTCAACTTCGGCAGCACCCCGCCAATCCGAGCCATCGCCAGAGGGTCCGTTGAATCCACACAACCTGTATGCTCTTTAAGAACAACCAAGGTATGGCCCTCACTAATTGGATTGACATCCAGGAATGCCAGAACGTAATCATCCTCGTAAACTTTTGTGCACGGAATCTGCCCGGCAATGATCTTGCAGAAGATGCAATCCTGATCGCTCATCTGACAACGACTCCATTCTACACAAAGAAAGCAAGAAAGCGGGGGTTGGTTAGGACGGATTTTTCTCTTTAGCCTGTTCAACCAACTGCAACAGAACCAACCGGCCGCCATCGCCCAGTCGACACTTCGGCAGCTTGATGATTCGGGTATATCCACCCGGGCGATCCAGATAGCGGGGTCCGATCTCACTGAAAAGCTTTCCTACAACCGTACCCTTCTTAACCATTTTACCATCTTCTTCGGCATAGATCGCACGATTATTAAGCATCGCAATCGCACGACGGCGGGCAGGCAATGTACCCTTCTTAGAAAGCGTAATGAGCTTTTCAGCAAAACTGCGCACTTCTTTGGCTTTTTCCAGTGTCGTCGAAATAGTCTCATGCTCAAAAAGCGAAGAGACAAGATTCCGACGCAACGCGAGACGATGCTCACTTGTCCTACTTAAATGTCGTCCAGCAACTCGATGACGCATATCATAATATCCTTTTACTGCTTTGGAGTTTCTATTCGTTTACGGTTTAATCAATATCGGTCATGCCAAGCGACAAGCCCATATCTGAAAGTTTCCTGCGTATCTCACGAAGACTGGTTTTTCCGAAACTTCGTATTTTCAATAAATCGGCTTCTGTCATCTTCACCAGTTTTCCGACAGTCTCAATATGATTCGATTCAAGGCAGTTGTTCGACCGTACTGTTAAGTCCAGAGACTCTATCGACATCTCAAGTTTGGCAGCCAATTCTTCGTCAACACCCTCAGTTTCCACTTCTTCGGCCTGGACTTCCTCTTCGACGGTCTCATCGCCGAGTTGTGCGTACTGCACAAACGGATTGATGTACTTGCGAAGAATCTTGCCGGCCTCAACCAGAGCCATTTCGGGCATCACTGTTCCATCAGTCCATATCTCAATGACCAATTTGTCATAATTTGTGCGCTGGCCAACACGTGTATCTTCCGTCTTATACCGCACACGGACTACAGGCGAATAAATCGCATCAATGTCAATACACCCGAGTTCCTGATCAAAACGATCCGCTTCAGCAGTCCGTTCAGCGGCAGGTGAATAACCGCGGCCATTGCCGACCGTCATTTCAATCTTAAACTGTACATCCTCTGTCAAGGTCGCTAAAACAAGGTCCGGGTTGGCAATCTGTACCGAAGCGTCACATTCGATCATCCCTGCGGTAACGGGTCCGGCCTTATCCGCCTCGACTGTAATGACTTTTGACTCGTCGCCCTGCAGGCGAACGATCAGCTTCTTAATATTCAAAATGATATCCGTCACATCTTCCATGACACCCGAAATAGATGTAAACTCATGATCGACGCCGGAAATCTTGACGGATTCCACCGCACTGCCCTCCAGAGAAGACAGCAAAACACGTCTCAGACTGTTTCCAATCGTTGTTCCAAAACCACGTTCAAACGGTTCGATATAAAACCGCCCGTAGTTCTCTGTCGAAACGGCGTCGTCTCTTTCAACCCGTGTGGGTAACTCTAAACCTCTCCAGGTAATTCTCATATTTTGTTGGCCTCCCAATATCAGGTGAATGTTCTCAGCAGCACAATTATCAGGCCTCGATCGGTTCAGGCTGCTCTCTGGTATTCACCAAAATTAATATTATTATCGTGAGCAGAACTCCACAACCAACTGCTCTTCAACTGCTAACTGTACATCATCCCGTGTCGGCAATGCAACAACGGTCGCCGCCGGCTTAGTCGCATCCAGTTGGAGCCAACCCTGAACCGCATAGTTCGGATTGCTTTCCAATTGCTGCTTGACAATCTTACGGCTTTTATCAGAATTCTTCAGGGTAACCGCATCACCAATCCGAATCGTAATATCAGGAACATCAACACGTCGGCCATTCAAGTAAATGTGACCGTGCGTAATCAACTGCCTGGCTGCTTTTCGTGACGGTGCAAAGTTCAGCTTATACACCACGTTGTCCAGACGGCGTTCCAGCAGTTCCAGCAGGATCTCGCCTGTGTTTCCAGTCCCGCGGGCAGCCTTACGGTAATACGACATGAACTGTTTTTCCATCAGGCCGTAATATCGTTTAACTTTCTGCTTTTCACGCAAACGAACACCATAATCGCTCCGACGGCCGCGACGCCAACCGTGCATGCCGGGAGCCATACTTCGTTCTCGTTTTTCAATTGAACATTTGGCAGTTTCGCACCGAGCGCCTTTGAGCATCAGTTTCATACCCTCTCGGCGGCAAAGCCTGCATGATGGACCAAGATATCGTGACATTGTTTATTCGTTCCTTATTTTAAAGCTTAATCAATCTTCTGTGTTCCTCTTAGACTCTTCTGCGTTTGCGAGGACGGCAGCCATTATGCGGAATCGGGGTCACATCTTCTATCGAGGAGATCCGCAATCCTGCCTGCTGAATCGCTGAGATCGCCGACTCGCGTCCGGCCCCGGGTCCATTGACACGGATTTCAACCTCACGCAGTCCGACCCGCATCGCTGTACGAGCACATTTTTCCGCTGCTCGCTGTGCGGCAAACGGCGTACTCTTACGCGATCCCTTAAAGCCGACCGAACCGCCGGAATCCTGACAGACCACATCACCATCGGCATCGGAAATCGTCACCAAGGTGTTGTTAAAGGTCGCCTTGATGTGAACGATCCCGCGAACAACATTTCTTCTAACTTTTCGTTTGGTACTTTTTGCCATTTTCTATTCGTTCCCAAGAATTTCTGTCTATATATAATACGACCCCGAATGCGATTAACGCAGTTCTTTGACGCCCTTCTTGCCGGCAACAGTCTTCTTCTTGCCCTTGCGTGTGCGAGCGTTACTCTGGGTCTGCTGACCGCGAACGGGCAATCCACGCCGATGCCGCATTCCCCGGTAGCATGCAATATCTTTTAAGCGAACAATATTCTGTGAAACACGCCGACGCAGCGGACCTTCGACCTCGTAATCCCGGTCAATGATCTGGCTGATCCGGCTGACTTCATCTTCGGACAGCTTTCCTGCACGAAGCGCAACATCAATCCCCGCCTCAGCAAGGATCTTTTTCGACCGATGTACGCCTACACCATGAATATACGTCAAGGCGATCCATGACGGCTTATTGTTTGGAACATCTACACCCACTATACGCGGCATAATAACTCCTGTATCTTGTTAAAAACGTTATTCACTCTCATCCTTAACCCTGACGCTGCTTATGACGCGGATTCGCCGAGCAAATCACACGCAAAACGCCCTTGCGCCGGATGACTTTGCATTTTTCACAAATTCGTTTTACTGAACTTCTAACTTTCATGATAATACCTTCAAAATTCAAGGTTTTCTAATTTCTCAATACGATCCGGCCGCGGGTCAGGTCATACGGACTCATTTCAACCGTCACCGTATCGCCCGGCAGGATGCGAATAAAATGCATCCTCATTTTCCCTGAGACATGGGCCAGTACCTGGTGCCCATTTTCCAGTTCCACACGGAACACCGCATTCGGCAGGGCCTCAATGACCTTTGCCTCAAACTTAATTGCGTCTTTACTCGCCATATATATTTAAGATTTTTCCTGTCTTTCCCTATTAGGCGGTCATAACTTCACAGCCGTCACTAACCACTGCAATCGTATGTTCAAAATGCGCCGAGCATTTTTTATCTTTCGTTACCACAGTCCATCCGTCTGACAGGGTTCTAACCCCTGCTTTGCCCATATTCACCATCGGCTCAACAGCTAAAATCATGCCTTCTTTCAGGATGATGTCGTCTCTGAGCAATTCTTTGCTGACAAAATTCGGGACCTTGGGGTCTTCATGCATCTCGGTTCCGATCCCGTGCCCGACATAGTCTCTCACGATGGAAAAACCGGCCTGCTTTGCCGTTTCCTCCATCATCCTGGCAATCGAACTCCATTTGACTCCCGGAGCCATATTCTCAATGGCAATATCCAATAACCGGTTCGTCACATCCAGCAGTTTCTGTCGATCATCCGACACCTGCCCGATGCCGGCGGTAAATGCCGCATCGCCGCAATACCCATTTAGTTTGACCCCGAAATCGACCGTAAGAATGTCGCCTTCCTGAAGAATCGTCTTTTTGGACGGAATCCCATGGACAAGCTGTTCATTCACAGAGGCACAGATCCCGCCGGGAAAAGGCTTATTCGCATAAGGGCACGGTACGCCTTTAAATAGGGCAATTGCACCGGCCTGACGGGTCATGTCCATCGCGATGTCATCCAGTTCCGCGGTGCTGACACCCGGTTTTGCATGTTCCTTTAATTTTGAAAGAACCTTCGCAACCACCAATCCGGCGTTGCGGAGCATCTCAATTTCTCGTCTGCTGCGAAGCGTTATCGGCATCGTCCCTTACACTCACCCATTCAGAGCATCGAGCTTTGAAAATACATCTGCCGTTACTTTGTCAATATCCTGGTTAGCGTCAATATCAATAATCGTATTGCCGTTTCCCTGGTAATACCCAACAACCGCCGCAGTCTGCTCATGATAGGTTTTGAGCCGATGCGAAACTACGTCCGGCGTATCATCCTTACGCTGGACTAACTCGCCGCACCCGGCGTCGCATTGACCGTCAGCCTTCGGTTTTAAGTTTTCAATATGATAGACCGCGCCGCAAACCGGACAACTGCGACGTCCGGTCATGCGAGCCATGATCGGCTCATCCGGAACCTGCAGATTCACGACCGCATCGATCTTTTCGCCGGCTTTTTTCAGTGCCGCATCAAGGCCTTCGCCCTGAACAACCGTTCGCGGAAAACCATCCAGCACATAACCAGAAGGAGCATTCTTAATCGCGCCGATCATCATATCAATAATCAAATCATCCGGCACCAACGCCCCGCTGTCCATATAGCTCTGTGCTTTTTGGCCCAGTTCGCTGTTTGCTTTTCGTTCGGCACGCAGAATATCGCCACTGGACAAATGCGCCATAGCATACTTGTCGATGATCCGCTTGCACTGAGTTCCTTTTCCCGCACCGGGAGGGCCAAGTAAGATCAATTTCATCGAAACGCTCCTTTCACTTTTGAGTCGCCGAATCCTTCATAGTTACGCATAATCAAGTTAGCTTCGATCCGCTGGACCAAATCGAGAGAAACGCTCACGACAATCAACAGCCCCGTCCCTCCCAGGAAGGATGCCACCGCGAACGGAACCCCCAGCAACTGGGTTACCAAACTCGGTACCACCGCAATAATCGCAAGGAACGCCGCACCAAAAAATGTAATGCGGATCATGACAGTTTCAAGGTATTCCGCCGTCCGATGGCCGGGCCGCAGACCAGGAATAAAGCTGCCACGGTCGCGAAGATTCTTGGCCATATCTTTCGGCTGAAACTGGACGGTTGTCCAGAAATATGCGAATAAGAAAATCATGGTGACAAAAACAACATTATAGGTAAACGCCGTCGGACCAAATGCCTCGGAGATCTGACGCATTATGTTCGAATCGGCCAGTGCCGGTATCTTTGACAACTGGTCAAAAATAATCGGCGGAAACATCATCAAGCTAGATGCAAAGATGATCGGCATTACACCGCCGTGATTGACCCGCAACGGCAAATAGTGACGAGCGCCGCCATACATACGATGGCCCCGCATCTGCTTGGCCTGCTGGATCGGAATTCGTCGCTGCCCCTGCGTGATCAAGATCGCTCCGGCAATCACAAAAACAAATGCGGCAACCAGAAAAACAATTGTCCCTATTCCGTATTGGCCCGCCTCAACGCCAACTTTAAGACTCGTATTATCCAAGACCTGCATGATCGCCCACGGCATCCGCGACAGGATACCGGCCATAATGATCAAGCTGATACCGTTGCCGATACCGTATTCATCAATCTGTTCGCCCAGCCACATCAAGAACAGCGTTCCGGCAGTCATGCCGAAGACACCCATCACAATGGCTTGTACTTTCATGCCGGGATAGACATACTCGCCGCCGGCAAACATCTTCATGTACATCAGCGACTGGACTAAACATAAAGGCACGGTCAGCAACCGCGTATACTCCTGTATTTTCTTATGGCCCGCCTGCCCCTCCTGTCGGAGCTTTCGCAGAGCGGGAAGCACCTCCCCAAGCAGCATTAAGATAATGGATGCCGAAATATACGGCATAATACCCAAGCCAAACAAGCTGGAACGCTGAAGCGTACCGCCTGTAAACATCTGCAGGTAATCCGCGGCACGGCCCAACGGGGAATCCGTTTCCCGGTCATCAGAAACCTTCTGTATCTGCTCGGCATTAAACCCCGGAACCGAGATAAAGAAACCAACTCGATAAATACACAACAGCGCAATGGTAAACAGGATCTTGTTCCTAAGATCCGGCACCTTAAATATGTTTGCAAATGTCCCAAGCATTTTTTCTCTTCCTTAAGTTATGCCTTAAGCGACAATCTTTGCTGAGCCGCCGCAACTGGAAATTTTTTCCTGAGCGCTTTTACTAAACTTATGAGCGGTTACATTCAATTTCTTTGTCAATTCCCCATCACCGAGAATCTTGACCTTGCTGCTGTTTGAACCGACAAGACCGACGCTTACCATCTCACTGAGACCCACTTCGGTGCCATCATTGAAAAGACGGTCCAACTGAGAAACGTTTACGACCTCATAACGAGTTGCAAACTGGGCGTTATTAAAGCCCCGTTTGGGCAACCTTCTAAACAGCGGCATCTGACCGCCTTCGTTCGCCAAATGAACCGAAGCACCCGACCGACTGCCGTAGCCCTTATGTCCGCGGCCACAGGTCTTTCCGTTACCGGAGCCCTTTCCGCGACCGACACGATTTCGTTTCGGACTCGATCCGACGATTGCTGTGATTTCATTGCTTAACATGTCGTTATCACCACCTTTTTTCAACTTCGATCTCTACACCACGCAGAGACTCGACGGTTTCTTTATCACGAAGTTTCATTAAGCCATCCATAACCGCCTTAACCACATTCTTCGCGGCACGGCTCCCATTGACTTTGGTCAGCACATTGCGAACGCCGGCGTACTCCAGCACCGAACGTGCGGTCGAACCGGCAATAACGCCCGTACCCGGACTGGCCGGCAACAGCGTCACCTGGGTCGCGCGGCATTTGCCGATAATCGGGTGCGGAAGCGTACCGTCCACGATCGGAACCTGGTTCAGATTCTTCTTGGCGTCCTTAATCGCCTTTTCAACCGCGGGGGGCACTTCATTAGCCTTGGCATAACCATAGCCCACTGTCCCATTACGATCGCCCACGACCACCAACGCGGAAAAGCTGAAACGACGTCCGCCCTTAACCACCTTGGCATTACGGAAAACCTTGACGACCGTATCTTCCAGCGGTTGTTCCGTTTGAATGTCTGTTCTGATTTCTTCAGCCAACTTCTATCTCCGATTCTATCGTTTTCGATTCATTCTCATTAGAGTGCCAATCCGGCTTCGCGAGCGGCATCCGCCAACGCTTTGACCCGACCATGATACTTGTAACCATTGCGATCAAAACACACGGCTTTGATCCCAACATCGACAGCCTGCTTAGCAATCGCAGCCCCGATGCTTTTAGCCGCGTCCCGGT
Organism: Planctomycetota bacterium; assembly: GCA_039714335.1. Classification (GTDB taxonomy): domain Bacteria; phylum Planctomycetota; class Phycisphaerae; order Sedimentisphaerales; family Anaerohalosphaeraceae; genus 4572-13. The sequence goes on along the minus strand of JBDLJN010000028.1, from coordinate 11,589 downwards.
TCCCGCCATTGGAAATACCGTCACGCAACGCCTTGGCACGCGTGCTTGCTGAAGCCAGCGTCACACCCGCCAGGTCGTCAACGATCTGAGCGTAAATGTGGCGGTCAGAACGAAAAACAACCAACCGCGGACGATCGGGAGTCCCAAAGACCTTACGCCGAGAACGCCAGTTACGCCGTTGACGTGCTTTTTTAATCTTTTCTTTTTGCATCGTTACCAAATCCTTATATTGTTCATGGCTGTGCGGTATCACATCCGCAATTCAGCTCTCAAACTCTTCTTCTTAATTAAGCACCTAAGGCCTTGCCCACCTTACGAATGACATGTTCATCCGCATAGCGAATTCCCTTGCCCTGATACGGTTCCGGCGGACGGACCTTGCGAACCTCAGCAGCAAACTGCCCCAGTTCATGCTTGTCCGGCCCGGACAGCGTAAACAGGGCCGGCACATCGTTACCGCGGGTCGCAGGCGTCTTGATCTCGACATTGACACTCTTGGGCACTTTCAGTTCCACCGGATGGCAATAGCCAACGTTTAGAACAAGCTTGCCGCCCTGCTCCTTGATATTGTAGCCGGTACCGAAAATCTGCATCGGTTTTGCAAAGCCCTTGCTGACACCGGTCACCATATTATTCAATAAGGCCCGCACGGTACCGTGCAACGCTTTCTTGCGGCGATTCTCCGGGTCCGGGTTGGACACAACGATCTTGTTGTCTTCAACTGCTACATCGATCTCAGGATGAGTATCCAGTTCAAGCGTCCCTTTAGGGCCGGTAATCTTGAAATGACGACCTTTTTGCTCAACCTTGACACCGCCTGGCACCGCTATTTGTTTTTTTCCTATACGACTCATTTAGCTCACCGTACAAATCAGTTCACCGCCGACATTTTCCTGTCGACATTTTCTATCACTCATTACGCCTTTACTCGTTGAAACAATCGCAACACCCAAACCACCCATCACGCGAGGCAGGCCCTCTTTGCCGCTATAGACACGACATCCCGGTTTACTAACGCGCTGGATCGTGCCGATGACCGGATTTCCCTCCGGGGTGTACTTCAACGCAACGCGAATCAGTCCCTGCTTGCCGTCGTCGATACGATCATAGTCGACGATATAGCCCTCATCTTTGAGGACCTGGGCCACGCCCTGGCAAACCTTATTGGCTTTAATATTCACGTCCTGCCGTCCGACACGCGAAGCGTTTCGTATTCTTGTCAGCATATCTGCAATGGGATCACTTAAACTCATTCAACTGGCTCCGATTTACATCCACATTCAAAACATTCAACATTACTAATTACCAGCTTGCTTTTTTAACACCGGGAATCTTGCCTTCGTTGGCCATGGTACGGAAACAGATCCGACAAACCTTAAACTTACGATAAACCGCACGGGCGCGTCCGCAAATCTGGCAACGCGTATAGCCACGGCTTCTGAATTTCGGTTTTATTCTGGCTTTATTTTCAAGCGCCGTTGTCGACATTGATCAACTCCAAAAATTATTTCTGTTCCGTCGTCTTAAAAGGCATTCCAAACAACCGGAGCATCTCATGCGCCTCGTCGTCGGTATTCGCCGTCGTTACAAACGTGATATTCATTCCCTGCTGGGTTTCAATCCGGGCTGGATCAATTTCCGGAAACGCACTCTGCTCGTCCAGACCCATCGAGTAATTGCCGCGTCCGTCAAAGCCCTTCGGGTTTAAACCGCGAAAGTCCTTCACACGCGGAATCGCCAGGTTGATCAGGCGATCCAGAAACTCAAACATTCGATCTTTACGAAGTGTTACCTTTAAACCGGTCTTGTCGCCTTCACGTACCTTAAAGTTTGATACACTTTTCTTCGCCTGGCAGATCAGCGGCTTTTGGCCCGTGATCACGGTCATGTCCTTCAGCGCATTGTCCATGAACTTTTTGTCTTGGACAGCCTTTCCGACACCCATCGAAACGACGATCTTTTCCAGTCTTGGTATCGCCATCGGACTGGCATAGGAAAACTTTTCCTGAAGCGCCGAAGCAACCTTACTTTTATATACATCTTTTAAGCGAGCCATCTTTAAACCTTTATCCTTTGACTCAAATCTCTATTTCTTTGCTGCCTTGGTTACCACACCGATTTCGGTGCCGTCAACAGCTACGCGTTTCTTATTACCTTTTGCATCCGTCTCGAAACGAATCCGACTGCCAGTTGAACTCTTTGGGTTCACCGGTTGAACATTGCTCATGTGAATCGACCGTTCAATTCGAATACGACCGCCCTGCGGGTTTTTCTGCGAAGGACGTACATGCTTGTACGCCAGGTTAACGCCTTCCACCAGAACACGATTCTTATCCGGGAGCACCCGCATCACTCTGCCGGTGGCGCCTTTGTTTACGCCGGCTTTAATTTCTACCGTATCGCCTTTTTTAACATGTCTTGCCATTTCGTTCCTCTTTTGCACTGATTGACAGACTCTATACCACTTCACTGGCCAGAGAGACAATCTTCATAAAATTCTTTTCCCGCAGTTCCCGCGCCACCGCACCGAAAATACGGGTCCCAACCGGATTCTGATCCGCATCGAGCATCACCGCCGCATTACTGTCAAACCGAACATAACTGCCGTCCGGACGACGGATCGGATACTTGGTCCGAACGATCACGCAGCGGTGCACTTTCTTCTTATCCAACTGACAGTTGGGAAGGTTCTTCTTGATCGCAACGCAAACAATATCGCCAACACTTGCGGTCGGTCGCGTATACTTCCCTTTACTGGATGCGCATTTGCCCAGCACTTTAATGCATTGTGCCGTTTTAACGCCGCTGTTATCAGCGATTTCCAACATGGTTTCCTGCTGAATCAATGGTCTGCCCTTTATTCAATCACTGCTTTTTCCAATATTTTCACCAGACGCCAGCTCTTGGACTTGCTGATCGGCCTGCATTCTGATATTTCCACCTTGTCGCCCACACCGGCCTGGTTGCTCGGATCATGAACGCCCAGTTTCGTACGGCGACGAATATATTTCCCATAACGCGGATGTTTCACTTTATAGTCAACTTGGCAGACAATGCTCTTGTCACCGCTTTTGCTGACCACGACAGCGTTCTGATTTTTTTTGACGTCTTGTGTTTCCATGCCTTTACTGGCCCTTTACCTGATCTTGTCTGATAATGGTTTTGACCCGTGCGATATCGCGTCGAACGTTACGGATCGCATGTCGGTTTTCCAGGTTCTCTGTGACGGCCTGGCTGCGAAGACCAAACAACTGTTTCTGCAGGTCCCCGAGCTTTTCGATCCGTTCATCCGGTCTCAACTCTCTGATTTCAGAAGATTTCATTAGTTCCTCTTATTCTGTGTTTCTTACCCAAGCGAGTGTCTTCGGGTTACGAATCTGCATTTTACGGGCATCTTATGCGCCACACGCAGAAGCGCTTCCTTCGCAACCTCTTCTTCAACGCCGCCAATTTCATAAAGCATGGTTCCGGGTTTCACTACAGAAACCCATCCCGCCACTTCAGCTTTACCTTTACCCATACGCACTTCAAGCGGCTTGGAGGTATAGGAGTGATCCGGGAAAATCCGGATATACACCTTACCTTCACGTTTCAAAAAGTGAGTTGCCGCCACACGACCGGCCTCAATCTGTCGACCGGTAATCCAATGCGGTTCCAGCGCCTGCAGGCCGAATTCACCAAAAGCAACATAGTTCCTGCGTGAAGCGTTGCCTTTATTCTTGCCACGCATGTGCTTACGATATTTTACTCTTTTTGGCATTAATGCCATGGCTTCAAATCCTTGTAATCTCGATTATTCTTTTGTTTCAGCTGCCTGTTCCGGAGCTGCTTCAGGAACTGGCACTGTTTCAGGACTCACCTGGCGCGTCTCAGGTTTTCCCTGTCGTGGTGAACGGCTGCGTCCGCCGCCGCCCCGTGCGCCGCCTTTGCCACCGCGCCGCGGCCGGCTCTGAATGATCGGAGTGATCTCTTCGCCGAACTTACCTTTATAAATCCAAACCTTGATACCAATCGCACCATAGGTCGTACGGGCTGTCGCTGTGCCATAATCAACATTTGCATCCAATGTCGACAACGGAATACTTCCCAGCTTCTGTACTTCACTACGGGCAATTTCAGCCCCGGACAAACGCCCGCCGGCAATCACCTTCACGCCCAAAGCACCGGCATTCATAGCGTTCTCACACGCCATCTTCATAATGCGTCGGTGACCAGATCGTTTTTTCAACTGTCCGGCAATGTTTTCGGCCACCAAGACAGCATCCAGCGCCGGCTCTTTGATTTCAATAACATTCACGCTGATCTTTCGATCAATCAACGCTTCAATCTCTTCACGCAGTTTGTCAACTTCCGCCCCACGCGGACCAATGACCATACCCGGCCTGGCCGTGTGCAGTGTCACCTTAACCTCATTGCGTGTACGAGCGATCTCAACCTTGGCCACGCCTGCATAAGGCGGCTGACGATTGAACATCTTATCGACGAACTCGCGAACCTTATAATCTTCAATCAGGAAATCGCCATAGTTGGCTTTGGGAGCAAACCAGCTGCTCTGCCATCCAAGCGTTATCCCTGTCCTGAAACCAATTGGAGATGTCTTTTGACCCATAAAGATCCCTGTCTTTCGATTAACCTTCCGATACCGTTATATGAATATGACTGGCTTCTTTGCGAATCGGATGAGCACGTCCACGATCTTTGGGGTGCCATGCCTTGGTCCCGATCCGACGGCCTGCCTGATCAACGCGAGCCTCAGAAATATACAAATTGTCACTGTCCGCCTCCTGTTCCTCCGCATTTGCAATCGCACTTTGGAGTAATTTCTTGATCGCAGGTGCAGCACGCTTATGAGTAAACGTCAGCAGGTCCAGTGCATCCTGAACATCCCGGCCTGCGATCAACTGCGAAACCAACCGTACCTTGCTGGCAGACATTGGGGCATACCGGTAACTCGCGCGCCACTCGGAAATAGCGTTTGCTTCCACACCCAACCCAGACGCAAGACGATCAATATCTTCCTTGCCCGGAATCGGCGTATACAGGCACTTCTTCCAATTGCGAATAGCACTCAGCGCCTCGTCCTTGTCCATGCCGCCGTGCGCCAAATGTTCGGCCAACTGGCCGTCACTGACACCCTGCTTTTTACAAACATCTGTTAATTTTTTTCCACTAAGCATTTTTTAACCTTTGCCGTCTGGCGATTCATCAATCTGATGGCATTTTACTTACTGCCGGAGTGTCCCTTGAAAGTACGCGTCAGTGAAAACTCACCTAACTTATGACCAACCATATCCTCGGTCACGAGTACCTTGTAAAACATCCTGCCGTTATGGACCATAAATGTATAGCCGACAAATTCGGGGATGATCGTACAGGCACGGGCCCAAGTCTTTATTGGGTCCTTGGTCCCTGCATCCATCTGCTTTTGTACCTTCAGGTACACTTTCTCATCTACATACGGGCCTTTTTTTGTCGAACGTCCCATTCAAATTCCTCTATTGATATTCTTTCGCTTATTCCTTTGCTTCTATGCCACCTTAGAGCACTGTCTGAACGCCCCGATTGGTCTTACGCCGGCGGATAATACGTTTACCTGTTGTTTTTCTTGGGTTGCGAGTTTTGCCGCCCTTGGCCGGAACACCAGTCGGCGAACAGGGATGACGGCCACCATTGGCGCGTCCTTCACCACCACCCATCGGGTGAGCCACCGGGTTCATCGCTTTACCGCGAACGTGCGGCTTGCGACCCATGTGACGTTTACGACCGGCCTTGCCGATCTTTACATTCTGATAATCGCCGTTACTGAGCTGGCCAATAGTCGCACGGCATTCCTTACGAACCATCCGCATTTCACCGCTCGGTAGAATGATCGTCGCCCAATCGCCTTCTTTGGCCATCAGTCGAGCAACACCGCCGGCACTGCGTACCAACTTGCCGCCCTGGCCGGCATTCATTTCAATATTATGGATTTCCACACCGACCGGAATACCTGACAAAGACATTGCGTTGCCCGGTTTGGGCTCAACACTTTGACCACTTTCGATTTCAGATCCGACTTTTACACCTACCGGAGCCAATACATAACGCTTTTCACCATCTGCGTACTCAACCAGCGAGATAAAGCAGTTGCGGTTTGGATCATACTCAATCGTCTTGACGGTAGCGGTCATGCCGTCTTTGTTCCGCTTGAAATCGATCATGCGGTAGATCCGACGAGCTCCGCCGCCACGGAAACGAACCGTCACCTTGCCATGGTGATTTCGTCCGCCGTTTTTCTTGATTCGCTTGCACAGCGTTTTTTCCGGCTTGTCCGTCGTCAAAACAGCCTTGTAATCAATCACCGACATGTTTCGACGGCCATTTGATGTTGGTTTATAAACTCGTATCGCCATAATTAAAACTCTCTATTCTTTCCTTGATCGATTCACGTTAGAACAGGTCAATATGATAATCTTCGTGAAGCACAACAACCGCTTTTTTCCAGTTTCGGGTCATCCCGATATTGCGACCCCGGCGGCGCGGCTTGCCTTTCACATTCGCAGTACGCACATCCGTCACCTTCACATTGTACAGCTTTTCAACAGCACTGCGAATCTGAACTTTATTGGCCTTCTTATTCACTTCGAAACTGTATGCATTTTTTGTATTTGCAAAATGCATTCCCTGTTCGGTCACTAACGGTTTAATTATAATGCTGTAATCGTCCACGATTTTATCCCGTATTTCTAATTGGTTTTCTTCTTATCCAGCAATGCCATAAAAGCGTCTTTTGTAAAGAGCACTTTTTGCTTATTGCAAATGTCGCCGGCGTTGAGATCGCTGACCTTTGTCACATCGACCTTATAGACATTCCTGGCGGATTTGTATACATTGTCATCCTGTTCAGGAAGGGTCACCAGGCAACTGCGATCTATCTTAAGATTACTCAGAACCCGTGCAAATTCGGCGGTCTTGGGAGCATCGAAATTCAACTCATCAACCACAATAACACTGCCGCTCTGCATCTTAGCCAGTAACGCAGAGTCACAGGCAAGACGACGCTGTTTCTTGGGCATGTCCTTACCGAAATCACGGGCCACTTTGGCAAACGTCACGCCGCCGCCCACGCGAACGGGTGTCCGAATGGAACCGGCACGAGCATTTCCCGTCCCTTTTTGGCGATAAATCTTGCGCGTCGAACCATCCACCATGCCACGGCTTTTGGTCGCTGCCGTACCAATACGCTTGTTCGCGTGGTACATTACAATCGCCTGCTTCAGCAGTGCCGCGCGAATGGTTCCGCCGAACAGTTCCTCGTCAACCTGAACGTTTTCCAGTTCCTTGCCTTCTCGATTATAGACTTTTACGTCGATCATCTTAATTATCCAATATCATCCTATTTGTCTTAGCTCTGAGACCGTGTCCGGGAACTGCAAATTTCAACATAAGCACCTGACGGGCCCGGAATGGCGCCTTTGATCACCAGTAAATTTTGTTCTTCGTCGATGGAAACAAGCTGATGATGTTTCGTGGTGACACGGTTACCGCCCATACGGCCGGCCATGCGTTTCCCCTTTTTCACGTTTCCGCCATGACCGGCGTCAGATGCATGAGATGCGATCGAACCGGGGGCACGGTGCTTACGTTCGGTACCGTGCGATGCCGGAAAACCGCCAAACCCGTGACGTTTCATTACACCGGCGTATCCTTTACCCTTGCTGGTCCCGGAAACATCAACAAACTTGATTTCTGAAAATGCCGTTACATTGACCTCGTCACCCAATGCGTATTCCGGCTCATCTTTAACACCCAGTCGCCATTCACGAATAAACCGCTTTGCGGAGGTGTCTGCTTTTTTCGCATGACCTTCGGCGGGTTTCTTGATACGGCTTTCCTTGACATTATCAAAACCAAGTTGAAGAGCGTTATAGCCGTCTGTTTCAGGTGTCTTGACCTGCATCACTTTGCAGGGGCCGGCCTGAATCACGGTAACGGTTACCATTTTCCCGGACTCATCATAAACCTGAGTCATTCCAATTTTTTTGCCAAGCAACATTGCCATCGTTTTTACTTCCTTCGTGCGTGTTGCGAATAACTGTTAATTTTATTATTCCGCGTTTACGTACGCTGTTAAATTATTTTCTATCGGAACCTTTACGCCAATCTAGGCCTTGATCTTAACAAAAACACCCGTGGGGACGACTAACCTGTTCAAGGCTTCAACCGTACGGGCGTTAGCATCAAAAATATCGATCACACGCTTGTGGGTGCGCATTTCAAACTGTTCACGTGACTTCTTGTTCACGTGAGGGCTACGCAACACCGTATAGCGTTCAATCCGTGTCGGCAGCGGAACCGGACCGCTGACGCGTGCGTTGGTTCGTCGAGCCTGCTCGACGATTTCCTTCGCCGAACTGTCCAAAGCCCGATGGTCATACGCTTCCATTCTGATTCTAATTTTCTCAGTATCTACCATGGTTTACCCTTATATTCTACCTACAGTGTCGCCATCAAATTTTGAAAGCTGGTAAAAATACACACATTTCCCCTTAATTACAAGAAGAAACCTGTAAAAAACCGTCATTTTCGAAAGAAACGGCGTTTCTCTTTTAAAGGCAGGAAAGACATCTATTCGTCTTCCTTAATTTGGGGCCCAACTACAATCGGGCGTTTGGAGCCATTTTCGGCCCATTTTCACAGGACACCCCGTCAAAATAGCCGGTTTGGCCCTAACTGCCATCCCTGTATCATCTCATTTTTGAAATGCACAGCCCAACTCGATACGCGGCAATATCCATTTACCGCTCGCTCCGGCTGGAAAACATTCTTATTTATCAAATGAACTTAACAATGTCAATAGCCCATTAAGATTTTTTCTGAAATTTGTTCAGGAACTTTTTCGTAACTTAGTGGTTCCATTGAAAAACTGCCTCTGCCTCCTGTTGCGCTGCGAATTTGGCCGGAATACCCAAACATCTCCGCCAATGGAACCTTGGCGTCCAAAACTCGCATATTGCCATGCAGGTGGGTATCCGTAATTTCGCCGCGTTTGGCAATAAGATTACCCTGAACGGTTCCGTAATTCGCTTCCGGCACAACTGCCTGTACACGCATGACCGGCTCAAGTAGGATCGGTCCTGCTTTTTGCATGGCCTCCCGGACCGCCAAAACACCGGCCTGTTCGAAGGCGATCTCAGAGGAATCTACTGTGTGAAACGACCCATCAACCAACGTAACTCTTGTACCAACAATAGGATAGCCAGAAAGTGGCCCGCTTAACAGTGCCTCATTGACGCCGTTTTCCACCGCCGGAATGTACTCCTTGGGGATCACACCACCCGCAATGGCGTTACAAAACTCATTTTTTCGGGAATAATGCCCGTCTTCTTCGAATATTGGCTCAATTTCAATAACAACATGACCGTACTGACCGCGTCCGCCGGTTTGTCGCACAAATTTGCCCTCTGCTTTCGCCGCCTGGCTGATTGCCTCCTTATAAGCCACTCGCGGTTTGCCAACCCGAACATCAACCCCGAGGTCGCGTACGAGTTTATGCTCCAGAACCTCCAGATGCAATTCACCCATTCCGCTGATGATGGTCTGGCCCGTTTCCTCGTCATACTTAAAAACAAAAGTGGGATCTTCCTTACGAAGCATCAACAAGGCCTCGGACAGTTTTATCCGGTCAGCGGCTGATCGTGGTTCAATCGACATACTGATAACTGTTTCGGGAAAAGAAATGTTTTCAAGCATCACACGGTGGTGCGTGTCACATAATGTATCCCCGGTCAGTGTCTCTTTCAAACCGACGACTGCGACAATATCCCCTGCATGGGCAACGTCTAAAATCTTTCGGCTGTTAGCATGCATTTGGAAAATACGGGTGACATTTTCCTTTCGATCACGATTCACATTCAAAACCCGGCTGCCCGTTTTTAATGTTCCCTGGTAAATCCTGGTAAAATACAGATCGCCATGTTTATCCGCCGTGATCTTAAACGCAAGCCCTATAAACGACTTTTCAGAGTCACAAACAACTTCGATCGGCTTTTTCTGATCTCCTTTTTTGAACCCAACTGCCGCCGGTCGTTCAAGCGGAGATGGTAAAAACACGGTAACCGCATCCATCAGATGACGAGTGCCGATATTTTTAAGCGCTGAGCCAACAAGTACCGGGTTTAACTCGCCCTGCAAGGTCCCTTTGCGAAGACCAGCAATGATCTGTTCGGCCGTTAACGATTCATCATTAATATAGCGCTCCATCAGTTGTTCATCATGGTCCGCGGCAACTTCGATCATTTCATGGCGGTACCGTTCGGCCTCATCCCGTAATTCCTCCGGAATATCCTCTTCACGAAAACTGGAAGCGGTTTCTTCCTGCTTAAAATAGACCGCCTTCATTTTCAGCAAATCGACAAACCCGCTGAAATCTGACTCTGCGCCAATAGGAATCTGAACCGGTACAGGATTGGCCAGGAGTTTATCACGAATACTTTGCACTGACATCGTGAAGTCCGCACCGATCTTATCCATCTTATTGATGAAACACAGGCATGGAAGGTCATACTTCTGGCCCTGTCGCCAGACCGTTTCGCTCTGGGCCTGCACCCCTTCAGACGCATCAAAAACAGCAACCGCCCCATCCAGCACTCGCAATGAACGTTCCACCTCTGCAGTGAAATCAACGTGCCCCGGCGTATCGATCAGGTTGATATCGTACTCGTCCCACGGGCATTTCGTTGCGGCAGAAGTAATCGTGATTCCTCGCTCCTGCTCCTCCTGCATAAAGTCCATAACCGCGGTTCCATCGTGAACTTCGCCGATTTTATGGGTCTTTCCGCTGAAATACAGAATGCGTTCTGTGACTGTCGTCTTGCCCGCATCAATGTGAGCCATGATGCCGATATTTCGAACTTTGGCCAGATCCGCTGCCATAAGGCCTTCCTGTTTTATTTTGTTACATACTCTATAAGGATATAAAAAAACTGCCACGGTTTTGATTGGACAAATCCGTGGCAGTCAAAAAATGAATCAATTACCAGGCAAAGTGAGCAAACGCCTTATTTGCCTCAGCCATACGATGGACATTCTCACGCGTCGTCATCGCCGTGCCTTCTTTCTTGTATGCATCCATCAGTTCAGAAGCCAGACGTAATGCCATTGGCTTGCCCTTTTTGCCGCGAGCGGCTGCAAGGATCCAGCGGAATGCCAGCGATTGCTGACGCTTCGGGTTTACCTGCATCGGCACCTGATAGCTGGCACCACCGACACGCTTACTGCGAACTTCCAGCAGCGGTTTAACATTCCCGACCGCCGTTTCAAAAACTTCCAGGGGAGGTACATCTTTGATCTTTTTAGTCACCTGATCCATCGCATCATAGAACACCTTGTAAGCAATGCTCTTTTTGCCGTCAAGCATCAGGCAATTCACAAACTTAGCGACCAGCTTGCTGTTGAACTTGGCATCCGGTTTTAACTGTTGACTTGACGCTGTAAATTTCTTTGCCATCTGTTTATCCTAAGGATCTTCTCTATTCTCTCGTTACGATTTCTTTGTGCCGTATTTACTGCGGCTTTGTTTACGATTTGCCGTCCCGGCGGTATCGAGTG
>JBDLJN010000027.1:0-20473 GCA_039714335.1 Planctomycetota bacterium | reverse complement strand
CGCTCTAACAAAACCATCGTGTCGGCCCGAGACCGAGCGAAATGCCCAAGATGCAAGGAGGCCGAAGCAGGCGATGCGAGCATCGTCGATGGAGGCCGACGCCGCAGATTGGGTATTGCAGCCGGTCGAAGCCAGCAGGGTTTTGTTAAAGTATCTAAGTCTGTGAAAATCGGTATTAATCTGTGAAGCAAAAAAATTAGTGTGTATTCGTGTTGATTTGTGGTTCTCTTTGGCGTGAACGGTTATGGAAAAGACAGACATAAAACCTTTGGATAAGATTCCGGCCGGTGCTGTGGCTAAAATTGTTACGATCGAAGCGGGGCGGGGCCTGAAGAACCGCCTGGCGGCGATGGGGCTATTGGTTAATGTTGAAATCCGTGTCATACGAAATGACGGAGCGGGCCAGATCATTGTCAATGTTAAAAACTCCAAGGTTATTTTGGGCCGGGGCATGAGCCATAAAGTGTTTGTTGTGGAAACAGATTAGGCAATAGGCAGTGAGCAGTAGGCAATAGTGGCATACTCCAAAAACAACCAAAAACTGACGGTGGCCCTGGCGGGCAATCCCAACAGCGGCAAGACAACCGTCTTTAACGGCTTGACGGGCGCGCGGCACCGGGTGGCCAACTATCCCGGCGTGACCGTTGAGAAAAAAGAGGGACGCTTTCAGTACCGTGATTATGAACTGAATGTTGTGGATCTGCCCGGGACGTACAGTTTGACGGCCTATTCGACGGAAGAGTTGGTGGCGCGGCATTTTATTTTCGATGCGCATCCCGATGTGGTGGTGGATGTTCTGGATGCGTCCAATATCGAACGGAATCTGTACCTGGCGACCCAGTTGATGGAGATGCAGGTGCCGCTGGTGCTGGCGTTTAATATGAGCGATGTGGCTCAAAGCAGGGGACTGGAGTTTGACCTGAAGCAATTGGAAAAGCTGCTGGGGGCACGCATTGTGCCGATGGTGGCCAGCAAGCGAAAGGGCGTCGATAAACTGCTGGAAGCGATTGTCGAAACCGCGACACAGCAGCGGACCACTGTGCTGACGCTTCACTACGGCAATGAAATCGAAGAAGAACTGGGCAAAATCGAAACCCTTCTGCGCGCGGGCAAATGGATATTTCCCGATAAATACCCCATTCGTTGGGTCGCGTTAAAGCTGCTTGAGGGGGACAAAGAAGTGCAGAGCTGGATCAAAGAGGAAGGGGTTTGCGAACAGATTGAAGTCAGCCGCGAACATTTACAAGCGATTCTCGGTGATGGGGCGGATATTCTGATTGCGGATCGGCGGTATGGGTTTATTTCCGGGGCCTGCCAGGAGACGATCAAAGACACGGTTCAGGTTCGCCATGATGCCAGTGATTTGATCGATACCGTATTGACGAATCGGTACCTGGGGCTGCCGATTTTTGCGGTGATGATGTTCGCCGTTTTTTATCTGACATTTGCAATCGGCAAATATCCGATGGGCTGGCTGCAATGGTTTTTCGACTCGCTGGGAGCGGCAATTTACAATAGCTGGCCGCAGGATACACTGCTTGCGGTACGGTCGCTGATTGTGGACGGTGTGATCGGCGGCGTCGGCGGGGTGGTGATTTTTCTGCCGAATATCCTGCTGCTGTTTTTGGGGATCGCGATCCTTGAGGACACCGGCTATATGGCCCGTGCGGCGTTTGTGATGGATCGGATTATGCACAAGATCGGCCTGCACGGAAAAAGTTTTATCCCGATGCTGATCGGTTTCGGGTGTTCGGTTCCGGCGATCATGGCCACGCGGATCCTGGAGAACCGCCGCAATCGTCTGGCGACGATGCTGGTGATCCCGCTGATGAGCTGCGGGGCGCGTATTGCCATCTATACGCTCTTTGTCGCGGCGTTCTTCCCGCCGCACTTGCAGGGGCCGATGATGTGGCTGATTTACTTTATCGGGATCGTGCTGGCGATTGTGTGCATTCAGATATTGCGGAAGACGCTTTTGAAGGGCGAGACGATTCCGTTTGTGATGGAACTGCCGCCGTACCGGATGCCGACGCTCAAAGGGCTGACAATTCATATGTGGGATCGTGCGTGGCTTTATGTGAAAAAAGCCGGGACGGTGATTTTGATGATCTCGATCGTGCTCTGGGCGGCGATCAGCTATCCCAAACCGGCAGCCGAAAAGTTGGCCGGGTTGGATGAGCTGCAGCAGCAAAGTGTTACCCTGCAGCATTCTGTTGCGGGGACTGTGGGCAAAGCCATCGAGCCGGTGCTGAAACCGCTGGGGTTTGACTGGAAGATCGGGACCGCGTTGATCGGGGCTTCCATGGCCAAGGAGGTGTTTGTTTCGCAGCTTTCGATCATCTATTCACTGGGTGACAGTGAGGAGGGCATCGAGGCATTGCAGGGACATCTTCAGGAAGATTATACGCCGCTGCAGGGTTTTTGCGTGATGCTGTTTTGCCTGATCACCGCGCCGTGCATCGCGACGGTTGCGGTTACGCGGCGAGAGTCCGGTGCATGGAAGTGGGCGGCTTTTCAATACTTCGGCCTGACGGCGCTGGCGTATATTCTAACGCTGGCGGTCTATCAGACAGGGCAGTTATTTGCGAGGTGATCTCTTACGGGCTGTAATACCGCGAATCATAGGTCAGCCATTTCTGAGCGAAGATCGAATAGTCACTCAGGTCGATCGGGTCATTGCTGCTAAGGTTGTACGGATAACACGGCTGGCTCGGATTATTGCAGTCGGCATCCAGCCAGTACGGAAGGAAATCAACCAGATCCAGGTCATTGACCACATAATCGACATTGAAATCGGCTGGTAATGGTTCCAGCAGTTCAAACGCCAGTGCGTAATTAGCTGATTCGCTGCCGGATTGATTGACAATCCTGATCTCATAATTTCCTGTCTTTGTCAGCAGCAGATCATTTTTTTCAAGATTGTCAATTGTCGAAGCAGTGGGCGATATAAGAATCCCGTCCGGATCACGAATTTCAAGATCAAGGTTGGCTAAATAGGCGGTCAGTTCTTCGGCGTCTATGATCCCATTGTATCTCGCGGGGAAACCGCTTCTTTGGTCTGCCCAAACGACTCTACGGTTCCATGTGAGAGTAACGACAAGTCGTTCATTTTTGATGCCCGAAATTGTGAAACTGTCCTGTTGGCCTGATGCGACGGAGTCAAAGGCCCATCCTTTTGAATTGCCGGTTGTTGAGGACGGGATGATCTTTGGACTGCTCAGGATGTCGTAGGCACGCAACGCATCGATGCGTCCATAGCCGCGATAGTTATTCCAGACTTGCCCGGTAGTTGCCGTGCCGTATTCGTCTTGGATATTCGGAAAGGTTGAGTTGACAATGACGGCTTTGATAACTTCGTTACGATTGTCGCCGGGTTCTGTTGTTGTCGTATCGGCGTAGCTTAACAATGCTGCCGCGACGCCGCCGGTCTGCGGGACGGACCAGCTTGTTTCCCCTGCGGTCGAACCGACAGTCGTCCATGCGGTTGTGGAAGTATCGGTGGGAACTGTTTGGCTTTGGGAAGGGGCACAAATATCCGGTTTTTGCCGTCCATCGGCAGTCGGGCCCGGGTTACTGCCGGAGCCGATCTTGTCATACAAGTCTGTTGCCGTGCCGATCAGCCCGCCGGTTGTAATGCTGTTGTACGTGTCGCCAAAGACAGTGATATTTGTTGCGTAATTTCCCGCTGCGGTTGCGAAAATGAGATTATATTCATAGGCGTAATAATCATAGATCAGCGACCAGTCAGTGCTGCCGTCCGCTGTTTCGCTCAATTGGATTGCGGTTACAACGACTTTGCATTGCTGATCAAGCAGATAGTTCAACGCGTCATCCATCCAGGGGATTGCGCTGATGTAGTTTTCCCCTTCCAGCCGAGTGACTTTTACGCTGTAAAGTTCTGCAGTGGGGGCCGCACCTTTCTCATCGGGATATAATGCGCCACCGCGACTGCAAATGATACCGCCGACGGAGGTGTCGTGGTCGCTTGGTATGTAATCACTCTGGTCGGTTGCGTTGTAATAGTAGGCATGTCCGTCGAATGCCTCGTGCGCAACGAGCGAATGATCCTGAGAGATCAGCCCAACGGATACACCTTGACCGGTAAACCCCTCAGCGTGGACGGCTTGAACATTGGAGCCGTTCGGACCGGTGGACTCCTGAAGGGCGAATGATACGGTGCTGACCAGTGCGCAGAAAAATAGCACGGCTATAGATACTCTCTGTTTTTCTTGTGTACAAGGAAAGTGTCTCATCATTACCATCCCTATGGAATTATGCAAAACCTGATTATATCACAGCCGATGAAATGATGCAAGGACTTCTGCTAACGCGTTGTAGTAGAAAGGATTATGGGGTCTGAGTCGGTGCTTTGCGATGGCTGCTGCCGGCCCCATCGTCGACGATTTCAAAGGCCATGCCGTAATCGCGGTTTTTGGCGGGTGTGGGGTTTTTCAAGACAATGGTATAGGGGCCGTTCTCTTTCAGGAACAGGTCGGTTTTGATCAGGTTGTTTCGCCCGGCTGTTTCAAAGGCAAGCATTTTCCCCGATGGCGAGAGGATTTTCAGATCAAGATGGAATCGATAGGGCTCTTCGAAATATTTATTTCCGGCTTTTTGAAGTTTTCGATGCCAGGTGACCGTTACCACCAACCGCTGTCCCTTTAGACCCTGAACCCGGTATTCATGCGTTGCGTTCTTACCCATGACAGCGTAGGCCCATCCCTTAGTTTGTTTCGATGGGGTGTTTTGTTCGATCATACCTGTTGTGAGTGTTTGGTAAGCCCGTGATGCGTCAAGCTTGCCATAACCACTGTCCGGTTTCCATGCGGTGATCGAATCGGCGTGGCTGCCGATTCGGCTGCCGGCATTAAACGGGGCCGGGTCTGCCGAATTGATGATGACGGCCTTGATGACTTCGCTTTTGTTGTCATTTTTGGCCGGGGTTTTCGCAGCGGCTTCCAGCAGCAGGGCGGCCACAGCCGCTGTATGGGGAACGGCATAGCTGGTCAGGCCGCGTCCATCAGGGTCCAGTGTTTTCCAGTGGTCGCCGCCGCTGCTGGTTGGAGTTATCAGGGCATGTGTGGGTGCGGCGATTTCCGGTTTTTTGCGGCCGTCGGCGGTGGGGCCGGAATTGCTGATGGAGCCGATGGCGCCATAGACACCGTTCGGGTCGCTTTTGACCAGTCCGGCGGTGGTGATGCCGTTGTAAATATCGCCGAAAACAGTCACCAGCGGCGATGAGTTCCCCGCAGCACCGGCAAAGATGACATCGTAGGTCTCCGCATAATAATCATACAGCTTGGACCAGTTTGAGTTCCCGTCTGCGACGACGATTTTTTTGGGCAGTTGAATGCCCGTCATAATGATCCGGCAGTGATGGTTTTTGATCAGTGTATCCAGTGCCTGTGCGACGTTGCTGGGATAGAGCTGTTTGTTGGAAAAACGGGCGCTGTGAAGCGACGCCCCCGGAGCGACGCCGATCTGGTTCGGATGGCTTGGTGAACCGGCCGACAGAATGATTCCGGCCATCTCTGTATCGTGTGGTGAGCGGGACAGGCCGGAACCGGTAAAGTCATAAAGTGTTACCGCTGATTTTTCGCCGCGTTCGAAAGCAATATGGCCGTCACGGACATTACCCGCCGACAGCAGACCGATATTGACGTCGGCTCCGGTGATACCCCTTTGGTGTACGGCGTATGCGTTGATGCCGTATTCTCCAAGGGCTTCTTTCAGGCCGAATGCCGAACAGGTCATTGACAGAAAGACAAGCAAAAACACGATTCTGCAGATCGAGTTGTAGCTATGTGCTTTTTGTATTTTCATGAATTTATAGTATTAGAATTTGTATTAGTCACAGAGCATCCTCGCTTGAATACCGGATTAAGTCCGGCATGATATCTCTATGAACTCTGAGTTCTCTGTGGCAAAAAAGTTCTTCTGGAGTCAGTTAGTTTATTCTTGGTATTCCGGCCCAGACCAGTAAGATTCCAAAGAGGGTTGCGAGAACGCCCCACAGCCGGTACATCCAGACCGGCCGGGCGAGCCACCAGTTCAGGTAGGCCTTGATCTTTTCAAGGGGCAGCATACAGAATAGTGTCGTGCCGCTAATCATCAGGACGCCGACAACAATAACAAACACAGTCCATCGGCACTCTCTTGCGAAAATCAGAAAGATGATTCCTATCGTATTTTTCAATCCGATTACGAGATAGACCATTCTGCCTTTATTGAAAAAGCCGATAGTCTTTTTCATCCAGCCGGGCTTGAACAGTACCGTGATTGCCCATGCGGCTGTCAACGCCCCTACAACACATACAAAATATGCCATCTTGTCCATCGTTTGGCCTTTTCAAAATGGATAAAAGTTTTCTATTCGTCAAGCTTTTCAACCATATCCGAAGCGATCTCAACACTGGCGGCCTGCCCCAGCATATCGACCTGCAGGACCAGTCGCGTTTCTTTCGGCGTTTGGACGACCATCCCTGTAGTGCCTGCCAGCGGGCCGGCTGTTACGCGGCAACGCTGACCGACCTGAATATAGTCATGCGGCAGAACGGTTTTACCGAGTTTGAGCATGGTTTCGATCGGCAGCAGTTCCTGTACGAGCAGTTCCTGATCTTCGACCGGGAGAATATTCGCGGTTCGGTTTGTTTTGAGGACTTCCAGCCGCTGGTCGTCGCCGCCGCAAAAGAACAGGTATCCCGGAAACAACGGAAGCAGCGAGCGAATAGTGCGGCCGCGGGACTTGGAAACCTTCCAGTGCATCGGCAGAAAATAAGGCACTTCCCTGTTGACCAGTTGACAGGCCAGGGCCTTTTCATTTCGTGACTTTGTATGCGCCACCCACCATTGACCCTCGAAATCAGCAATCGTTTTTTCTTCCGGCCAGACGAGCGGCGGGTTTTCACTGAGTTTCAGCACGTTTTTTTACTCCATAAAAGGCGGCGGCTACCAGACACTTGCGATAAGATATTCACAATCTTCAGCAAATTGCATGACTCCGTTAAATGCGGCCGGGATCAGCAGACAATCACCTTTGTCAAATTTGACTGGATCAATATTTTCCGCTGTGATTCGACCACTGCCATCGAGGATAAGCAGAACTTTCATCTGTTTACGCAGCAGGACCTCACAGCCAGCGGCCTGATGACCTTTGTCCACTTTGAATTCATCGGCGTCTACCAAACGACCGGTGGTTGCCACGGATAAATTGTCACCGGAAGGGTCAAAGTGGATGCTTTCCAGGGCGTCTTTAATGTGCAGTTGTCGTCCCTGTCCGGTTGCCGGGTCGCGGCGGTTCCAGTCGAAAACGCGATAGGTTGTATCGGACGGTTGCTGGATTTCCGCGATGAGCAGACCGGCACCAATGGCATGGCAGGTCCCCGATGGCAGGAAATGACACTCGCCGACCTGAACGGGCACTTTGATCAGGTATTCTTCGCAGGTGCTGTTTGTAACGGCGTTGGCAAACTGCTGCGGTGCCGTGTCGGGCTTGAGCCCTTTGTAAATAACGGCACCCGGTTGAGCGTCGATGATGTACCAGCATTCGGTTTTGGGGTCTCCTTTGCCGGTGCGTTGGCAGGTTTGAGCGTCCGGGTGCACTTGTACGCTGAGAACATCCTGCGCATCGAGGATTTTTATCAGCAGCGGCAAGGGGGGCTGGTAATCGTCTTTGCCGGTGATGGCCGCGCCAAACTCGGCGATGATCTGATCGATCGTTTTTCCGGCGAGCGGGCCGTTGATAATTTCGGATTTATCATCGGGCAGGTCTGCCAGTTCCCAGCTTTCGCCGATCTTGACATCTGCGGGCAGATCCTTGCCGAAAACTTTTTTGAGTTGTTGGCCGCCCCAGATGCGTTCTTTGAATATCGGCTTAAATTTTAACGGGTAAATATTCATAGGGATATATTACCAGCTTTGTCGTATTTGTCCAGCGGTTTGTTGCGGTTGATCAGGGTTAGAGGGATTCTGCGACACCGTCGGCGATGGCGCGGGCGACGCGATTCTGGAAATCGTCTTGATAGAGCATGTCTGCTTCGGACGGATTGGTCAGGTAGCCGCACTCGACGAGCACCGCGGGGCATCGTGTCCTGACGAGAACGCGGAAATCCTGATTCCGTATTCCCACACTTGAAAGCCCCGTTTGCCCCATGGTCCGCTCGATCGCAACGCCGATTTTTTTGGAGGACCAGCTTGCCGAGCGGGCGACATAAATCGTATATCCATTTTGTGAACTGCTTGGGTGAGAATCGGCATGGACCGAGACGAATAAATCCGCTCCGGCGCGATTGGCGATCTCGGCGCGTTCGTTCAGTTCGACGAAGGTGTCGCTGTTGCGTGTCATGATGACCGTGGCGCCGCGGTTTTCAAGATAAGACGCTAATTTGCGGGCGATTATCAAATTGACGTCTTTTTCCCAGTAGCCCAGTATGCTTTGGGCGCCGGGATCTCTTCCCCCGTGGCCGGGATCGACGACCACGATTCCGGAGATGGATTGATACGTCGTGTCCGGGACGGCAATCGGCGAAGAGGTGAGAAGATGGCCGCGAATTTTGGGTATCAGAAGCCGTGAAACATACGTAGAGCCGTTGACCTCGGCGACGGTGCCTATCGGACAGACGATTGCGCCGTTGACATAGACCCTGCCGTTTTCGTAGGTAAACAGCATGACACGATTGTAGGCATTTGTCAGCTCATAATAGGGAGCGCCCCCTTTTTGGACCGTCAGTCCAAGATGTGAGGCCAGTTGGGTGATCGTGATCGAGTAGGCCGGCTTGATGGTGACTCGCGAGGTCGTATTGGACCCTCCGCATCCGATGAATGCGAAACAGCCGGCAAGAGCGATAATGACAATCAGATATTTTTGAATACGCAACAGATAAAACTTTCTAAGGATAGATCAAATCAGTCCATACAGTTGTTATTGAATCGGCCAAACCGGGGCAATCTCTTTAGTTTTGTCCTATAAATCGTTCGGATTGAAGCAGTTTTTCAAGATAAAGTCTATTGCTTAATTATGATCTGTGTTGACATTTTTCGCAAATTCCATCGATATGAATTTGCTGTCTTTCTATCGTATACCCTTTGGGCAGTTGCACCAGCGGGGATTTGATCCCGGTCAGACACTGTGTTTGGCGGCACTGACGGCAGGTAAAATGCGGGTGGCACTGATGCTCACTGCAATGGTGCGCCAATTCAAAATGTGCCGTTCGGTCGTCCAGATAGGCCTGATGTACCAGGTTTTTCTCGACCAGTTGTGTCAACGTGCGATAGATCGTTGTCTTGTTCGGCGCGTCGGGGCCGGTTTGGTCGGCGATTTGCTCCTGCGTAAGCGGGGTGTCCGCTTTCAGTAATGCCCGCAGGATCGCCAACCGCGGTTCGGTCTGCCGAAGTTTGGCGGAGTGGAGCAGTTCGGCGGCCTTATCCTGCATCGGAAGGGTCCTTTTTCCCGCACAGGATGCAGGAGTGGCCCAGATGTGCCCCGTCAGAACGGATGAACAACAGGGGGAAGACGATATCGCTGACACAGCACGGCAGCCACACGGCTAAAAACAGCACGATAAACATTCCCAGCAGCAGGGTTGGGGTCATGTCGGTGTGGGTGTTCATCAGCATATGTGCCGATGAGGCCCAGGTACTCAGCAGGACATGGCTGGCATGGGGCAGATGGGTGGCCGGTTTGAAATAGGCCAGCAATACGCCGATGATCGCCGCCGGAAAAACCAGGTACCACTCCTCGATAAAGCCGATATGCCAGCGGGGATGGCCACACTCGCCGTGTTCATGTGTACATTCGGCGGTGTGTTCGTGCTCGGCATGGTCCGCCTCGTGGTCTGTGTGCTCACAGTCAGCGGTGTGTTCGTGTTCGTTGTCGATCGGTGCGGCGTCTGTATCGTGATCATGCATCCCTGCGTGGCTTGGAATTGCGGCGCCGAGAATGCTTTCGCCAAAAAACGGCACAATGCAGTCGCTTAACGTGGCGATCCCGATCGCGCCTACAATGCCAATGACGAGAATGACCAGAAAGTTTTTGGCCTTGCGGTGGATCTCGAACAGGGCGGCGGTAACCATTGCGCTGAGAAGCACATGCAGCGGGTGAAACACTGAAAAGAGGACTTCGGCCTGTGGCTTGAACCACTGTTGACCGGCCAACATGAACACAATCCCCGTGACGGCTCCCAGCAGCGTAAACGGCGAATGGTTCTTCAGTTCCGTTCCAATGAGTTTTAGTTTTCCGGGTACTGGCATAAGTATAGTATCTTGGAATCTAATGTCATATTTTTTCAACTAATTTCATAGAAGCTACAGTATTTGCAACTAAGTTGCAAGAAACTTCTGAGAATTTTTATAAAGGGCTGTGTTCACTATTATTGTGCATAGGATTGTGTGAATCGGTTCATGAAAACCGGCAAACCCGAAGAATCCGTGAAATTTAGGCTATTAACAGGCCCGAATGACAGATAAGAGATATTTGGGGTCTCGATATAATTGTATTAAAAACGCAATTCCTGATAAATATCTTGACAATCCGGGGGCTTATCCATAGAGTACTCGCTCCGTTATATCTCCGAAAGAACGGAGACGGTGTGTCTGAATAGAAAATTAATGTTTTTGGAACAAAGGAGAAGTTCGATGGCAACAAAAGTTGCAATTAATGGTTTTGGCCGTATCGGCCGTGCAGTCGCCCGTATTCTGATGGCGCGTGAAGATATGGAACTGGTCGCGATCAACGATTTGGCTCCGGCTAAGAGTTTGGCGCATCTGTTCAAATATGACACCGTGTTCGGCCCTTATGCCGGCACCGTTGAAGGCAAAGACGATGCAATCGTGATCGACGGCAAGGCCGTTAAGGTTACTGCTGTCCGCAGTCCGAAAGAACTGCCTTGGGCTGAATTGGGAATCGATGTGGCTGTTGAGTCCACCGGTATTTTCCGCACTAAGGGCGGCGACAAGGGCGGATATGAAGATCACATTACCGCCGGCGCTAAGAAGGTTGTTCTGACCGTTCCGGCCAAAGACGACATCGACGCGACCGTCGTTCTGGGTGTTAATGATGACCAGATCACCGCGGCCACCAAGAGTGTTTCAAATGCAAGCTGCACCACCAACTGTCTGGCTCCGCTGAGCAAGGCGCTGCATGAAGCATTCGGCATTGTAAAAGGTATGATGGTTACGGTTCACGGTTATACCAACGACCAGAATGTCTGCGACCAGATCCACAGCGACCTGCGTCGTGCCCGTGCCGCGGCTCAGAACATCATCCCGACGACCACCGGTGCCGCCAAGGCGGTTGGTATTGTTCTTCCGGATCTGAACGGTAAGCTGGATGGTTATGCACTGCGTGTTCCGGTTATCACCGGAAGTTGTGTTGACCTGACGGCTGATCTGGGCAAGGAAGTAACCGTTGACGAAGTCAACGCCGCTGTTAAGAAGGCCGCCGAAGGTCCGCTGAAGGGTATTCTGGCTTACTGTGACGAGCCGATCGTCAGCAGTGATATTGTCGGAAACACCTATTCGAGCATCTTTGATTCACTGTGCACGATGGTACAGGGCAAGACCGTCAAGGTCGTTAGCTGGTATGACAACGAGTGGGGTTACTCGAACCGCACCGTTGACATCATTGCAAAGCTTGCCGCTCTGTAAGATGGTTTGATGCCCGAACGGGCTTATGCGAATACGAATACTTAAAAAGCCCGCGTTGGTGCGCGGGCTTTTTTTGAAGTAAGAATCGTATGATTCGCCGGCAAGATGCTGGTGTTACAGAAAGGGTTTGGATTATGGCGAAAAAAACTGTTGCAGATATTGATGTGAAAGGCAAAAAGGTCCTGATGCGGTGTGATTTTAATGTGCCGCTGGACGGCGCCCAAAATATAACCAATGATGGCCGCATTACCAAGGCGATGCCGACAATTCAGCATATTTTAGACGGCGGGGCTTCTTTGATCTTGATGAGTCATTTGGGGCGTCCCAAAGGCGAGGTGAAACCGGAATTTTCACTGGCTCCGGTTGCAAAGCGTTTGAGTGAACTGCTGGGCAAAGACGTCATCATGGCGCCCGACTGCATCGGTGACGAGGTCGAAGCCAAAGCCGCGGCCATGAGCCCCGGCGATGTCATGCTGCTGGAAAACCTGCGTTTTCACAAGGCCGAGACCATCAAGGACAAGGCCGCCAAGGAAGATGTACAGCTTCGCGAAGCGAAAGATGCTTTTGCGAAAAAGATCGCGGATTTGGCGAATGTCTATGTTTGCGATGCATTCGGTACGGCGCATCGTGACAATGCATCGATGTACACAGTTCCGTGCATGATGGAAGGCAAAGACCGTGTGAGCGGTTACCTGATCGAGAAAGAACTGGAATTTCTTGGTGAGACTGTCGAAAAGGCTGAAAGGCCGTTTGTGGCAATTCTTGGCGGCGCGAAGGTTTCGGATAAACTTGCCGTCATCGAAAATCTGATGACCAAGGTCGATACAATTCTGATCGGCGGGGCGATGGCTTATACGTTCTTTAAGGCGCAGGGCCAGCAGGTCGGCAACAGTCTCTGTGAAAATGATTTTATCGATAAGGCGATTTCATTGCTCGCACAGGCCAAGGAAGTCGGTTGTGAGATCGTGCTGCCGGTCGATACCGTGGTGGCGAAAGAATTCAAGGCCGATGCCGAAAATAAGGTCATCGAAGGCGATATCGAAGACGGCTGGGAAGGTCTGGACATCGGTCCCAAGACCCGCGAGTTGCTGGTGTCCAAGCTGGACGGAGCCAAAACGATTGTCTGGAACGGTCCGATGGGCGTGTTCGAGATGGACGCGTTCGCCGCCGGCACCAAGGCCGTGGCACAGGCCGTGGCGGATGCAACCGCTAAAGGCGCCCGCAGTGTCATCGGCGGCGGCGACAGTGCCAGTGCCATCGTGAATATGGGCCTGGAAGACAAGGTCAGCCACATTTCCACCGGCGGCGGGGCCAGCTTAGAGTTTCTCGAAGGCAAGAAGTTCAAATGTCTGGCCATTCTGGATGAAAAATAGAGTTGCCACAGAGAAATACATTAACCACGGATTGCACGGATTTACACGGATTTTTTTATTTATATTTTTGTTTTAATCCGCGATAATCTGCGTAATCCGTGGTTAAGTATAGAAACGAAATTATGAACAGGCACGCATTACCAAAAACCGGGACATTTGAGCTTGCTCCGTCGATTTTAAGTGCGGATTTCGCCAATCTCGCTTCAGAGATCGCGCAGATGACCGCCGAGGAAATCGAGATTGTGCATCTGGATGTGATGGACGGTCATTTTGTGCCCAATATCACGTTTGGTCCGCCGGCGGTTAAATGGATTCGCCAGTGTACCGATGCGGTGCTGGATACGCATTTGATGATTACGGATCCGGAAAAGTATGCCCCGGAGTTCATCAAGGCCGGAGCGGATCACATTACTTTTCATATCGAGACGGTGGATAACCCCGTTGACTTTGTGAAGTGTCTGCATGATCAGGGTGTTACAGCCGGTATCACACTGAACCCGAAGACGCCGGTCGAGACGATCGAGCAGGTCGCGCCGTTGTGCGAGATGGTTCTGGTGATGACGGTGCAGCCCGGATTTGGCGGTCAGTCGTTTATGGAAGACGCCTGCGGTAAGTGCAGGCGCATTCGCGAACTGGTCGGCCCGGATGTGCGGATTGAAGTTGATGGTGGTATCGGTTCTGAGACGATAGCGATTGCTCGTGATTTTGGAGCGGATACGTTTGTCGCCGGAAATGCGATTTTTGGAAAAACAAACAGAACACAGGCCATCGCCGAACTTCGGCAGGCCCTGAGGGTATGAGCGATGGGCAAAAAGAAACAACCAGGATGGGACGGTTTTTCATTAAAACCGCGAAAAGAAATGCCGGAAGGACTGTGGCTGTCATGTCCTTCGTGCAAGAATATGCTTTATAAGAAAACCATCGACGAGAATCTGGGCGTTTGCACTGAATGCGATCATCATTTTCGTTTGGACGGGGCCACGCGGGTTCAGCAGTTGGTGGACGAGGGGTCATTCGAAGAAATCGCCGCCGATCTGGCCAGCAATGATCCGTTGGACTTTGAATGGGGCGAGCAGCAGTATAAAGATCGCATCAAGGTCGATCCGGCCAAGATGAACGCACATGAAGCGATGCTGGCGGGCAAGGCCTTTATTCGCGGCCGCGGTGTGATGCTGGCGGTGATGAATTTCAGCTTTCTCGGCGGTTCGATGGGCATGGTCGTCGGTGAAAAGTTCTGCCGGGCCGTCGATCAGGCGATTGAAGAATCATTGCCGTTTATTGTTGTTTGCTGCAGTGGCGGTGCCCGGATGCACGAAGGGCTTGTCGCATTGCAGCAGATGGCCAAAACCAGCGCCGCGCTGGCACGGTATGATCAGGCGGGCGGTTTGTATATCTGCGTTCTGACCGACCCGACCACCGGCGGCGTCGCGGCCAGTTTCGCGATGCTGGGGGATACGATCATCGCCGAACCCAAGGCGCTCATTGGCTTTGCCGGGCCGCGCGTGATCCAGCAAACCATCAAGATCGAGCTGCCCGAGGGTTTCCAAACCTCTGAGTTCCTTCAGGAGCACGGGTTTGTCGATATGATCGTCCACCGCAAGGACCTGCGAAGTGAACTGGGTCGTCTCATCGACTACTGCGGCAAATAATCTCTCTACACCTTGAAAATCTTCTTTTTTCGATACCGCATAACCGGTATAATCGGACAAAAATAAGGTGCTAACGGTGTATCTATGGGATATTTTCGAAAAACAATTGAGCAGATTGCGGGTTACACGCCGGGTTTTCAGCCGAAATCGCCCGATGTGGTCAAACTGAATACCAACGAGAATCCCTGGCCGTGTTCGCCGAAGGTGCTGGAGGCGATTGGGGGTCTGACCGCGGAAAATCTCCAGAAATATCCGGAAGCGAGGGCGGACAGTTTTCGTTCCGCCGCTGCAGGTGTTTTGGAGATTCAGCCCGACAATATCATCTGTACTAACGGCGGCGATGATCTGTTGACGATCTGCTTTCGAGCGTTCTGCGATGCGGACAGGCCGGTGGCGTTTGCAGAGCCGACCTATTCGCTGTATCCGATTCTGGCTGGTCTTCAGGGATGCGAAGTAGTGGAAGCGGTTTGGGATTCAAAAGGGTCGTTGAATGAACTGGCAAAAACTAATGCACCGCTGACCATCGTTTGCAATCCGAATGCTCCGACATGCGATTTTATTTCGATTGATGCGTTGGCGGCTTTGGCCAGGCAACTGTCCGGCGTACTGCTTATTGACGAAGCGTATGTCGATTTTGCCGAAGACAACGCCGTTCGGCTGATCGCCGACTTTGACAATGTGATCATCCTTCGCTCGATGAGCAAGGGGTACTCATTAGCGGGGATTCGATTTGGATACGGGATTGCGAATGCAGCGCTGATCGAAGGCCTGATGAAAGTCAAAGATTCCTACAATGTCGATGCGATGGCGATTGCCGCGGCGACAGCGGCGATTGGCGATCAGGCATATTTTAAAACAAATATCGAAAAAATTATCGCCGAACGCGGCCGTTTGACTCAGGCGTTACGGTCGATGGGCTTTGATGTGACGGACAGCCAAACCAATTTTGTCTTGGCTCAATGCACCCAACAACAGGCCAAAACCGTTTATGAGGCGCTGACAGAGAAGAATATCTTCGTACGGTATTTTTCACTGCCCGGGCTGGAAGATAAATTGCGGATTACGATTGGTACGCCGGCCCAGAATGATAAACTGTTGGCGGCCCTCACAGAAATAACAGGTTAAGGAAATTGCTATGGCAGACCGTAAAGCAAAAATCGAACGCAAAACAAACGAGACGGATATTGTCGTCGAGATGAATCTCGATGGGCAGGGCTGTTATGAAATTGACACGGGCGTGGGCTTTTTTGATCATATGCTGACCCATCTGAGCAAGCACAGTAAAATTGATATGATTGTCAAAGCAAGCGGTGATCTGGAGATTGACGCTCACCATACAATCGAAGATGTCGGCATCTGCATCGGCGAGGCGCTGGTTAAGGCGCTGGCGGACAAAAAGGGTATCGCCCGCTACGGCAACAGCACAGTGCCGATGGAAGATGCCAAGGCCGTGGTAACGGTTGATCTTTCCGGGCGGCCGTTTTTGGTTTACAAAGCGGATTTTCCCAGTGAGAAGATCGGTGAGTTTGATACCGAGTGCGTTGAAGAATTTCTGCGGAGTTTTTCAACTGTCGGCAAGTTCAATCTGCACGCTGAAGTGCCGTATGGGACCAACAGCCACCATGTTGCCGAGGCGATTTTTAAGGCCTTGGGCCAGGCGCTTGGGATGTCGGTCAATGTGACCGGCACCGACATCCCAAGCACGAAAGGGGTGCTCTAAGTCGTGGATGGACTGCAGTACGAGTATCGAACGGGCATTGGCACCGATATTCACCAGTTGGTCGCGGACCGACCGCTGGTATTGGGCGGCGTCCAGGTGCCGTTTGAACTGGGACTCTTGGGTCACAGCGATGGTGACGTCGTGCTGCACGCGGTGATCGACGCGGTTCTCGGTGCGGCGGGACTGGGCGACATCGGGACGCTGTTTCCGGATACGGATTCACAATGGAAAGACGCGGACAGCCGGGATTTACTCGCTCAGACCCGTGAGTTTTACAAGCAGCACCGCTGGGAGGTGGTCAATCTGGATGTGATCATCCATGCTCAACGTCCCAAACTGGCGGCCTATAAGGGTCAGATCAAGCGGCAGGTTGCCGGATTGCTGGAGACGGATTTTGCCAATGTGAATATCAAGGCCAAGACCAATGAGGGACTGGACGCGGTTGGCGAGGGCCGGGCAATTGCGGCGACTGTGATGGTCCTGCTGCGGCGACGATTAAAACGAACTTTATGACTTTTGTAAATCGCTAAGAGAAAAGTAGGATTGAAATGGCTATGAGTGAGATTCGATTTTACAATACCTATTCAAAACAGATTGAACCATTCGAGCCGGTTGAACCGGGCAGGGTGAAGCTGTACAACTGCGGCCCGACGGTGTATTCCCATCCGCATATCGGCAACTTTCGCTCGTTCCTGATGGCTGATCTGCTCAAGCGGTTTCTGGAGTTTCAGGGCTATGCGGTTCAGCATATTATGAATATTACCGATGTCGGACACTTGCTGGACGATGCCGATGAAGGTGCCGACAAGCTCGAAGAGGCGGCCCGCCGGGAGAAAAAGGATCCGCTGGAAATCGCGGCCTTTTATATCGACTCGTTCAACACCGCCAGCGAGATGTTGAATATGAAACCCGCCGATGTCTATCCGAGGGCGACTGAGCATATCGATGAGATGATCGCGATGGTGCAGACGCTGATCGACACCGGCCACGCCTATGTGGTTGGGCACAATGTGTATTACGATGTGACGACATTCAAGAACTACGGCAAATTGAGCGGCAATACACTGGATGACCTGAACGCCGGAGCACGGATCGAGGTGAATTCGGAAAAGAAAAACCCGCAGGACTTTGCGCTGTGGAAGCATGACCCCAAGCATATCCAGCAGTGGGACAGTCCGTGGGGCAGGGGATTTCCCGGTTGGCATATTGAGTGCTCGGCGATGAGCGTGAAATATCTCGGCGAGCAGTTCGACTTCCACACCGGCGGCGAGGACAACATCTTTCCGCATCACGAGTGCGAAATCGCCCAGACCGAAGGAGCCACCGGCAAGAAGTGGGTCAACTACTGGATGCACGGGCGGTTTTTGATGTTTGACGGCGAAAAGATGTCCAAATCCAAGGGCAATCTCTACACGATCCAAGAGCTTGTTGAAAAGGGCTTTAAGAAAAACGCCATTCGCTATGCCCTGATCTCGTCGCACTATCGACAGAATTATAATTTTACCTTTGACGGACTCAAAGCCGCTGAACAGGCGATTGATAAGATTGCTCAATGCGTTTTTACCATTAAGGACAAAGCCAAGAGCAATGCTGACGCGATCGTTCGAGATGAAGTGGCCGCTTTTGTCAAAAAAGGTTTGAGTGATTTTGATGAGGCATTAAGCGATGATCTGAACATCTCCAAGGCGCTCGCGGCGGTGTTTGAACTAGTCAAAGACGCCAACAAATTGACTGACCCGACGGATGGTGAAGCGGAAGCGATTGTCGAAGTGATTGAAAAAATTGATTCGGTGCTGGGCGTTCTTGAGGAAACGGACGAGCAGATACCGGAGGAAATTGTCGAACTGGCCGAACGGCGCAAACAGGCCAAACTGAACAAAGACTGGGCGACTGCGGATGCGATTCGCGATGAGATTACGGCCAAAGGTTTCGCACTTGAAGATATGCCCGGCCATGAGTATCGGATTAAAAAATTGGATGGATGAATACGAATATAATGATTAACGCAAATGACGCAGCAGAAGCAAGAGCCGCAAGAGTTTTTTTATATTTTTAACGCCTGCGTCTTTTGCATCTTTAGCGCCTTTGGCGTTAATTTCTTTGATGGTTTGAGATACTTATGATTATATTAGGCATCGATCCGGGATTACAGGTGTGCGGCTATGCGGTGATTGAAGCCAAACGGCTGGATACCAAACTGATTGAGGCCGGTGTGTTCCGCACCGACGGCAAGGCCGAACTGGCCGAACGGTTGTGTCAGATCGCTGATGATATTGGACAAGTCTTGGAAACACACAAACCGGATGCGGTTGCGGTCGAGCAGTTGTATGCTCACTACAAGCATCCGCGGACGGCGATATTGATGGGACATGCCCGGGGGGTGATCCTGCAAAAGGCCGCCGAAACCGGGGCGGTTGCCAAAGACTTTGCGGCCACGCGGATTAAAAAATCGCTGACCGGAAATGGTCGTGCCAGTAAACGCCAGATGCAGTTGTCGATCCAGTCGGTATTGGGCCTGCCCAAGCCGCCGGAACCGGCGGATGTGGCGGATGCGATTGCTATTGCTCTGTGCTGTGCAACGGAAAATAAGGATTTTTAGATGCAGATTCACACGGATTTTTATTTTTTTATTCTAAATCTGTGAAATCTGCGTTAATCTGTGTCAAAGAAAATGATTGCTCAAATCGAAGGAAAACTTGTTTCGTTGGATCAGGACAAAGGGCTTGTTCAGGTTGGCCAACTTTGCTATGAGGTCATGCTGCCTGGTTATGCCATCAGCGACCTGTCCGGCAGCGTCGGTACGGAGGTGACCTTGTGTACGATTGAGTATTATGAGGGCACGCCCGGCGGCGGCAATCTGATCCCGCGGATGATCGGCTTTTTGAATCACGGCGAAAAGGAATTTTTCCGGCATTATACCTCGGTTAAGGGCATGGGGATCAAGAAGGGACTCAAGTCCCTGACCATGCCGATTGCCCGCATCGCCGATGCGATTGAGTCCGGCGATGAGAAAATGCTGACCACGCTGCCGGCCGTCGGCAAACGCATGGCCCAGTTGATCGTGGCCGAATTGCAGGGCAAGTTGGGCGACTTTGCCCTGTCTGAACGGCAGACGACCGCCGGACATGTGCCGTTCGGTTCATTCCAGACCGAGGCGCTGGAGATCCTGATCGCCTGGGGTGAAAAACGCCATGAGGCGATGGAGCTGATCGAGTTGACCTGTCAAAAACACCCGGACATCCAAACCGCCGAAGACTTGGTGCCGCTGGTGTACCGTGTTAAACAGGGTATAGAAGCGTGAAAATCTTTAGACAGGATTAACGGGATTAACAGGATAAAATAATGGAATATGAGGAACTGACAAAAACAGTAATTGGCTGTGCCTATAAGGTGTATAATGTTCTTGGGTATGGCTTTCTTGAGTCTGTTTATGAAAAAGCGATGCTGATAGAGTTGGATAAAGTCGGCATTCGCTCAGAGTCGCAAAAAGAAGTTTTTGTTTATTATGACGGTCAGATTGTTGGCGAGTTCAAGACAGATATATTGGTTGAAGATGTTGTTATTGTGGAATTGAAATCGGTTAGAATGCTTGCAAAGGCACACGAAGTGCAATTGGTGAATTATCTTTCAGCAACGCAGAAAGACATTGGCCTTTTGATCAACTTCGGAGAAAAAAGTGTACAGGTGAAACGAAAGGTGCGGGATATGAATTATTATAAAAATCCTGTTAATCCCGTTAATCCTGTCTAAAAAAATAATCAGTGAAAATTCGTGTTAATTCGTGGTTCAGTAAATGGCAATTGATAGAGTACTCAGTTCGGATTCAAGAGGTGACAGGGAAGAGCAGTTTAATTCTGCACTGCGGCCGCAGTCGCTGGGCGAATGTGTCGGGCAGGCCAATGTTAAGGAAAAGCTGTCTATTGCGGTTCAGGCGGCGCGGCAGCGGAGTGAACCGCTGGAGCATTTGTTGTTTTACGGCCCGCCGGGATTGGGTAAGACGACGCTGGCTCATGTCATCGCCAATGAGATGGGGGCGAACATCCGTGTAACCTCCGGCCCGGCGATTACCAAGCAGGGCGATTTGATGG
>JBDLJN010000026.1:0-22032 GCA_039714335.1 Planctomycetota bacterium | reverse complement strand
TGTCGTTAGCATAATCTGTAACCTATGTTATCGGTTTGTACTCGCGGTACTCCCCCTTTGCAGGGGGAGAGCTTTTGATATCCTGCCGGAATGGCATATTAGCCCTTTTCGGGGTGTTTTTATTGGCAGGGATGGGCGGTTTTTGAGATTTTTTGGGGATTTTGGCGGGCGGGCGTTAATGACGTATCTTTATATTTCAAAAGCACTTGCGGCTTTTTCAGCGTGGGCACGGCCCACCCTACGGATTGTTTTGGTACCCGTTTTGCAGTATGAAAACTCGTTGTAATGACAGTGTATGTCTATACACCAAAGAATAAATGGAAATGGAAAACATAATCAGGAGAGACAAAAACTATGGCAGCAAAAGACTTAGCTTTTGAAAGCGATGCCCGCGACGCGTTGTTGAGCGGCGTGGAGAAGCTCGCCGCCGCCGTCAAGAGCACACTGGGCCCCCGCGGCCGCTGTGCGATCATTGACAAGGGCTGGGGCGGACCGACCGTCACCAAGGACGGCGTGACCGTCGCTGAAGAGATCGACCTGGCCAACAAGGCCGAAAACATGGGCGCCAAACTGGTCAAGGAAGCGGCCAGCAAGACGTCCAAGATCGCCGGTGACGGTACCACCACCGCCACGGTGCTGACCGAGGCCCTGTTCCGCGAGGCGTTCAAGAACCTGGCCGCCGGAGCGGACGCGATGAGCTTGAACCGCGGCATGCAAAAGGCCGTATCCGCAGCGACCAAACAGCTCGAAAAGCTGGCCAAGCCCATCGACATCACCAAAAAAGACGACATCGTCAACATCGCTTCGATCAGCGCCAACAACGACGTTGAGATCGGTAAGCGCATGGCCGACGCGTTCATGCGGGTCGGCAAAGACGGCGTCATCACCATCGAAGAGGGCAAGAGCCTGGACACCAGCGTCGAATACGTCGAGGGTATGCAGTTTGACCGCGGCTACCTGTCGCCGCATTTCGTGACCGATCAGGACGCGATGACCTGCGAACTGGAAAAACCGTACATCCTCGTCTATGAAGACAAGATCAGCAATGTTCAGAAGATCGTACCCCTGCTGGAAGCGGCCGCCAAGGCCAAACGCCCGCTGCTGATCATCGCTGAAGACGTCGAGGGCGAAGCCCTGGCGACACTCGTCGTCAACAAGCTTCGCGGTATCCTGACCGTGGCCGCCGTCAAGGCACCCGGTTACGGCGACCGCCGCAAGGCCATGCTCGAAGATATCGCCGTATTGACCGGCGCACAGCCGATCTTTAAGGATCTGGGCATCGAACTGGACAAGGTTGAATTGAGCCAACTCGGTCAGGCCAAGAAGATCACCATCGACAATGATAATACGATCATCGTCGAAGGCATCGGCTCTGATGCTGATATTCAGGGGCGCATCGGGCAGATCCGCACCGAGATCGACGGCACCACCAGCGATTACGATCGCGAAAAACTGCAGGAACGGCTGGCCAAGCTCACCGGCGGCGTTGCACAGATCAACGTCGGTGCAGGCAGTGAAGCCGAGATGAAAGAAAAGAAAGCCCGCATCGAAGACGCCCTGCACGCAACCCGTGCGGCTATCGAAGAGGGTATTGTTGCCGGCGGCGGCGTGGCACTGGTTCGCTGCATTGATGTCGTCAACAAGCTCAAACTCAAAGGCGACGAAGCGACGGGTGCCGAGATCGTGGCAAACGCCCTGCGGATGCCCTGCTTCTCGATCGCTGACAATGCCGGCGCTGTCGGTAACATCGTCGTCAACAAGATCGCACAGGGCACAGGCGGATTCGGCTACAATGCTGACAAGGACACCTACGAAGACCTCATCGAAGCCGGTGTTATTGACCCGGTCAAGGTCACACGCATCGCCCTGCAGAACGCCGCATCGGTTGCGGGTCTGCTGCTGACCACCGACTGCATCGTCACCGAACAGCCCACCGATGAAGATCCGGCTGCGGCTGCAGCTGCCATGGGCGGCGGCATGGGCGGTATGGGCGGCGGTGGAATGCCCGGCATGGGTGGAATGGGCGGCATGGGCGGTATGCCCGGCATGGGAATGATGTAACCTATGAGACCTGAGGCTTGAGACCTGAGGCTTGAGAAAATAACTTAAAACAATATACAGGAGATATAGAATATGAAACTTATACCAATGGAAGATCGGGTTGTTGTTAAACCGCAGGAAGCCGAAGAAAAGACCGCCGGCGGCATCGTACTGCCGGACAGCGCCAAGGAAAAACCGCTGATGGGCACCGTCGTATCTGTCGGTCCGGGCAAGATGCTCGACAGCGGCAATCGCGGCGCAATGAGCATAAAGAAAAAAGACGTGGTCCTGTACGGCAAGTACGGCGGAACCGATGTCGAAGTGGACGGCACTGAGTACAAGATCCTTCGCGAAAGCGAGATCCTGGGCATTGTCGAATAACCAGTACCGATCACCTATTTAGAAAAGTGGAGACAGATCCATGGCAAAACAAATGATGTTTCAGGAAACAGCACGGGCCGAACTGAAAGACGGTCTGGGCCAGTTGGCCGCGGCGGTCAAGGTCACGATGGGGCCGACCGGCCGAAACGTGCTGCTGCATAAGAGCTTCGGCTCACCCAAAGTTACCAAGGACGGCGTATCCGTCAGTAAAGAGATCGAACTGCCGGAGCCGTTCAAGAATATCGGCGCCAAGATGGTCAACCAGGTCGCCAGCAAGACCAGTGATGTCGTCGGCGACGGCACCACCACCGCGACCGTACTGGCCGAGGCCATCTACAGCGAAGGCCTCAAGTTCGTCACCGCCGGCGTGAACCCGGTTGCGATCCAGCGCGGGATCACCAAGGCCGCCGCAGTCGTTACCGACTTTATCGCTGATGCCGCAAAGGGCGTCAAGGGCCATGACGACATCGCCAAGGTCGGCGCCATCAGTGCCAACAACACCCCCGCCGTTGGTGAGATTCTCGCCGACGCGATGGACAAGGTCGGCAAAGAAGGCGTCATCGAGGTCGAAGAAGGCCAGGGCATGGAAACCGAACTGCACGTTGTTGAAGGCATGCAGTTTGACAAAGGTTACCTGTCGCCGTATTTCATGACCAACCCGGATACACTGGAAGCGATCCAGGAAGATGTCTACATCCTGCTGCACGAAAAGAAGATTTCGAATCTTCGTGAAATGCTGCCGCTACTGGAAAAGGTCGCGCAGACCGGTTCGCAACTGATGATCATCGCCGAAGATGTTGAAGGCGAAGCATTAGCCGCCCTGGTGATCAACCGCCTGCAGGGTGTGTTAAAGGTTTGTGCGGTTAAGGCGCCCGGTTTCGGCGACCGCCGCAAGGCCATGATGGAAGACATCGCAACGCTGACCGGCAGCCAGGTCATCACTGAAGACCTCGGCATCAAGCTCGAAGGCGTCGAACTGACCCAGCTTGGAAAAGCCAAGAAGCTGATCGTCGGCAAGGAAAACACCACGATCATCGAAGGCGCAGGTACCAAGAAAGGTATCAAGGCCCGCTGTGATCAGATTCGCAACCAGATCGAAAAGACCACCAGCGACTATGACCGCGAAAAACTGGCTGAACGGCTTGCAAAGCTGACCGGCGGTGTTGCTGTGATTAAAGCCGGTGCAGCCACCGAGACCGAGATGAAAGAACGCAAGGACCTGCTGGACGATGCCCTGCACGCCACCAAGGCGGCAGCGGAAGAAGGCGTCATCCCCGGCGGCGGAACCATCTTCCTGCGGTCGATCAAAGCTGTTCAGAATGCACGCAGCAAGGCCAAAGGCGACGAAAAGATCGGCTTTGATATCATGGTCAACGCCCTGAAGGCCCCGACCCGTCAGATCGTCGAAAACGGCGGCGGAGAAGGCGATGTGGTGGTTGCTGAACTGCTCGAAAAGACCGGCAACACCGGTATCGACGCCAGCACAGGCGAGTATGTCGATATGCTCAAAGCCGGCATCATCGACCCGGCCAAGGTCGCACGGACCGCTCTGCAGAACGCTGCTTCGGTATCCGGCCTGATGCTGACAACCAATGTTGTCATCACCGACCTGAAGGACGACGATGCCGAAAACGCCGCAGCCGGCGCTGTCGTCTAAACAGCTTTTCAACAGCGCTGGGTTCTTGACGGAACTCAGCGCTGTTATATTTGTGTGCTTTCGCCCATCTGGGGCTGATTTTTTTTAGGAACTGAAAACCGGAGGCTTATGCCCCCGGCTACTATATTGACGGCCCCTCGGGCCTGATAAGGATCAGACATGGCCAAGCGGGATTATTACGAAGTTCTGGGAGTGGAAAAAGGCGCCTCTGCGGATGACATCAAGCGTAAGTATCGCCAACTGGCCATTAAGTACCACCCGGACAAAAACCCCGGCAACAAAGAAGCCGAAGCGAAGTTTAAGGAATGCGCCGAAGCCTACGAGGTCCTCAGCGACGCGGAAAAACGAAAACGCTACGACCAGTTCGGCCATGACGGCTTGCGCGGCATGGGAATGCATGATTATTCCCACATGAATGTCAGTGACATCGGGGATATCTTCGGGGATATGTTCGGCGATGTATTCGGCGACATCTTCGGAGGCGGCCGCCGCGCTCGCAGTCAGCAGCGCCGCCCGGCCCGTGGATACGACTTGGAAACGGTCGTCCAGTTGACACTGGAAGAAATCTCCGCCGGAGCGGAAAAGACGATCGAATTTACGCGGCAGGACACCTGCGGCGAATGCACCGGCACCGGTGTAGCCAAGGGCAAACAGCCCAGCAAATGCACCACCTGCGGCGGCGCCGGACAGGTTCAGCGGGCCGGACTGGGAGGATTCTTCCAGATGGTTTCGACCTGCCCGCAGTGCCAGGGAACCGGACAGGTGATCACCGATCCGTGCAAGAAGTGCCGCGGCAAAGGGCAGGTTCCGAAAAAACGCAAGCTGTCCGTCAAGATCCCGGCCGGTGTGCATGAGGGTCAGGGCATCCGTGTGGCAGGCGAAGGCGAACCCGGCAAACTGGGCGGACCCCGCGGCGACCTGTACTGCTATGTACGCATCACGAAACATCCGTTCCTGATACGGGATGGAAACAACCTGGTGGTCACCGTACCGTTAAGTTTTACCCAGATGACGCTGGGCGCAACGATCGATGTGCCGACGCTGGAAGGAACCAAACAACTGAAGATCCCCGCCGGAAGCCAGCACGGCAGCATCCTGCGGGTCCGCGGGCAAGGGCTGCCGGATGTACGAGGCCGGCAAAAAGGCGATCTGCTGGTGCAGCTGTCCGTCGCGATCCCGAAAAAACTGTCGGAAAAGCAGGAAGAACTGCTGCGGGAGTACGCCAAGACCGAAGAGGTCGATGTGAACGCGGAAAGTAAATCATTCTTTGATAAAATTAAAGAGCATTTCAATAACAAATAGGCAATAGGCAGTAGAAATCATGGCTGAGAAAGACATTAAAAAAGCGAATAAGAAAATCAAAGAGCTGGATAAAAAAGTCGAGCAGTTGGAAAAGCAGCTTGAAGAGCTGGCCGCCGAAAAGCAGGAGACCTTTGAACAGCTTCAGCGGATCAGCGCCGATTATACCAACTTCCAGAAACGCGCTCCTAAACAGATCGCAGACTCGGTGGCGTATGAGAAAAAGGCGGTTATCCGCTCGCTGCTGCCGTCGATCGACAACTTTGAACACGCCCTTTCGCATGCATCCACCGCTAATGGTGAAGCCATCGATAATATTATCAAAGGGATTCAACTGGTCTTCGACCATATGCTGGACGCATTGAAGACCCACGGCGTTGAACGTATTGACGCACTGGGGCAACCCTTTGATCCGAATCTGCACGAAGCCATGATGCGGCGGAGTGAACCGGACAAGGACGATGACACGGTGCTGGAAGTGTATCAGGCCGGGTATATGATGGGCGAGCAGACGCTGCGGCCGAGCAAGGTCATTGTCAACAAAATCGAAACCGAACAACCCGCCAAAGAAACACCCAAAGCGGCGGATGAAAATACCGAGCCAGAACAGGAGTCGTGACCATGCCGACCTACGAATACAAATGCAGCCATTGCGACCATCTGATGGAAAAGTTTCAGTCCATCACCGCCAACCCGCTTAAGAAATGCCCCGAATGCGGCAAACTCAAACTCCAGCGTCTGCTGGGCACCGGCGCCGGACTGATCTTCAAAGGCAGCGGTTTCTACGAAACCGACTACCGCAGCGACAGCTACAAAAAAGGCGCCGACAGCGCCAAAGCTGCATCGGACACCAAGAAAGCCGACAGTAAGAAAGAAACGAAGAAAGCAGACACCAAACCGGCAGCAAAGAAAAAACAGAGCCCGGAACGTAAGTGACGGGTTTTATCAACTCTTAAGAAGGGTAATATTTGGAGAAGAAGCCAGTATCTAAACCATTCGCTTACTTCGTCACATTCAGCATCTATGGCACATGGCTTCATGGAGCAGATAAGGGAAGTGTTGATAAATACCATAACCAGTATAATTCGGAGTTTTTATCTGCTAATGCCGGCCGAAAAAGGTATGAAATCAAAAACCTTAAAGATGTTCCTTTTGTACTGAATAAAAATCATCGCCGCTGTGCCCTTAAAAGCATCAAAGAAACCTGCGAATACAGGGGCTGGGTTCTTCACGCTGTGCATGTTCGAAGCAATCATGTCCATATTGTCGTTTCGAGCGAGACAATCCCGGAGAAAGTACTTGGCGATTTAAAAGCCTATGCTACACGAGGGCTCAGAAGCGTTTTCTCTCAATTTGTTGGCAGAAAAATCTGGACACATCACGGCAGCACAAAATATATCTGGACTCAGAAATCACTTATGGAAGTAATCCATTATGTGATTTACGAGCAAGGCCAATCAATGGAATGGTGGTGCCGATATGATATTCAGAATCCGGAACAGAGCCCGGAACGTAAGTGACGGGTTTTATGAATGTCGGGACATGTTGGATTCGCTTTTGACCGGTCGCTCACGCTCTCGGCTCTGTTATTTGATCAATTTCGCCAGTTCGCGGAATTTGGGGTGTTTGGCATCCCGCAGCAGTTCAAACAGCAGCATTTCGGTTGAGGTGATCACCGCTCCTTCTTTGGCCATGCGGTTGATGCCAATTGCTTTGTTTTCCTCTGTGCGTGAAGAAGTCGCATCCGAAACCACCTGCACATACAAGCCGTGCTGAATGAGGTCCATCGCCGTCTGGAAGACGCAGACATGGGATTCGATCCCGCACAGGATCGCTGTCTGTGGTTCGAGTCCGTCGATCTTTTTCATAAACGCTTCTTCGCGGCAGCAACTAAAGGTCGATTTGTCAATCGGTTCAACACCGTCCAGCAGGGATGTCAATTCCTCCACCGTCGGGCCTAACGCCTTGGGGACCTGCTGGCACCAGAAAATGGGGATATCAAGGGCTTTGGCGATTTGTATCAGAACTGCTGTATTTTTGACGACCTGTTCGGGATTGGCCATCACGCCCAACAGTTTTTCCTGTATATCAACGATAACCAGGCAAGTGTTTTCTGCTGTCAGCATCCGTTCTCCTTTTCTGAGTGCAACGTTCAATTACTCCGCAACACGCTCAACATGAATCCGCAACTGGATCGTAGGCCGCGAGGGGTCTATTGGGGCAGGTGGTGTTTTGTCCTTCCCCGTCGGGATCGGTATCGTTAATGGTGGAGAATCAAGGGGATCGGACGTGGTACCCATTGCAAACGCGCTGTCTTTATTGGTGTTCGCCACGGCATATTGGCCGGCCAGACGAGTGAGCATATCCCGGCTGTCTTCGAGTGCAAGTGTTTTGATCTGTTCGGTCTGGACATTGGGAATATCGACCTGGTGGCCCGGCACCTGACCGGCAACGCTGAGTGCAACCTGCCGGCAGTGCGGCCACACATTTTTAAGCGACTCAACCAGATCTCCGATCTTTTCCGGCGGCGCCGTAATTTGATACGTCGTAACATCCGCCGTCCGTCTTGGAACAGTAAAGCTGACCAGTCCCTGGTCGAAGATCATTTTTTCCGTATAGTTGCTCACGGCCATCGGCTGGTCGGTCCTGAAAGTCAGGACCCCGTCAAAGGGCAGATCTTTAACCAGCACAGTCTCCTTCG
The DNA here is from genome assembly GCA_039714335.1 of Planctomycetota bacterium. Taxonomy (GTDB): domain Bacteria; phylum Planctomycetota; class Phycisphaerae; order Sedimentisphaerales; family Anaerohalosphaeraceae; genus 4572-13. The sequence goes on along the minus strand of JBDLJN010000026.1, from coordinate 13,954 downwards.
GTTCGGTCGAACCGGCCGGGTTCCCCTGCGCCATCCGGCTGCCGGTTGGTGGATAATTAACCGGTTCGCCTGAAGGCGGTTTGATGATCTCGTACACAACAAACGACAACAAACCGATCGGAATCAGCAGCATCGCCGCCGTCGTCAGCACACGCCGCATAAACAGATGGCTGACGCCTGTGACGGTTGTCTGCTCTGCTCCGGGAACATCGCCAAGGATCTGTTTGCGCTCCAGAGCCGAACAAATATCCTCAACTAAAGAATCAGGAGCGGATTCGACCGGCAGCGCCGCAAGGGTCTGTTTTTGCCGCTGCATGAACGCAAGCCGATCCGCAATAGACGGATCATGCTGCACCAGCCGAATAAATTCGTTCTTCTGACGCTCAGATGCCTCGTCATCGACCAAGGCACTCAGCAGTTCTTCGATCTCGATTTTACTTTTTTCATTCATGTCAACACCGTTTCCAATATTTCCCGTAACATGGTTCGTGCACGGCTCAATCGGCTCTTGACCGTTCCGCCTTCAATCTGCAGAACCTCAGCGATCTCGGCATATGTCATTTGCTCAATATCCCGTAACACCAGAACCACACGGTACTCCTGTCGCAACTGACCGATTAAGTTCACAACAATCTGCGACAGTTCCTTTTGCTGGGCTACCACTGCCGGGTCCAGTCCATCCGGGGCCACCAGCACTGCCGCAAGTTTGCCTTTGTCCTTTTCAAACCGTTCATTTTCCGCATCCAAAGACACCGGCGACAGTTTGAAACGCCTTTTGCAATAGTTCAGCGTCAGGTTAACCGCCACCCGAAACAGCCATGTATAAAAGCTGCTTTGTTTTCGGAACGTATGAATGCTCTCTAATACTTTGACAAACGTATCCTGCGTAAGTTCCGCCGCATCGTCACGATTTTGACAAATTTTTAATATTGTATTATATATCCTATCCTGATACTTGACAATCAAGCAGGACATTGCCTCCGGGTCGCCATTTTGACACTGACGAACCAAAGCCGAATCGTCTAAGCTGATATTTTCTTTATGCTTATGGAGTTTTGTCACAACTTTCTGTCCTGCTTTCAAACCTATAAAAACTGATGTCGAAGATTAAACTCACCCCCGATTATACATAATTCCAACACTTTCCAACAGAATTGTTTTCCGTTATGGCTGATACTGCATCTTGAACAAATCATGGTATCGCCTCTGATTTACCAGGCAAGTGGCCTCTAAAATATACTTACTGCCCTGACGCGGCAGAAAATCGAGGGGCAGCATAAATTCATACCCTCGCAGAAATTCCTTCCAGTGTTCGTCATTTGCATCGGGGTCATTTAAGTTCCGATCCGGCCAGAGCAATAAACGCGGCCCGCGGGGATCCGATGACACAGGGCAAAACTCATACAATTCAAAGCGAAGTACACACGGTGCTTTTACCGGTGAACCAAGTGCATTAAAAAGATCGACAAGCGTTTTAACCTGCGTTCCACCCGAAGCAGCAGGATTCGGAACAAACTCGGTTATCGCCGAAATGCGTATTCGTTGAATCGAAGAACCCTCCCCCGGCACAGCGTCCGACCGGACAGGGTCGCGTGGTGTTTGGCAGCCGGCGATCACCATTATCGCCGCTGTCACACATATCCACCCAAAGACAGAAAACGGCTTCCTATAGGTCTTCATCCAGCAAATGTCCAAATCGGGCTTTTTTTGTCTGCAGGTATTTGATGTTGTGCTCGCCGGGTTCGGCCTGAAGCCGAAGCTGCTCCACAACCCGAATGCCGTACACTTCCAGCCGTGATACTTTTTTGGGGTTATTGGTTAGAATGCGGATATTGCTTAAACCCAGATCCCGACAAATCTGGGCCCCAAGGCCATAGTCACGCTTATCTGCCTGAAAGCCCAGCTTGATGTTTGCATCGTAGGTGTCCAATCCCTGTTCCTGCAATTTATAAGCATGCAGTTTATTAGCCAGGCCGATTCCCCGTCCTTCCTGACGGAGATAAATCAGTGCCCCAACGCCCTCTTTTTCGATCATCTGCATGGCGGTCACCATCTGGTAGCCACACTCACAACGCTGGGAATGAAAGAGATCGCCGGTCATACACTCAGAATGCACCCGGACCAGAACCGGCTCATCCCGTTCAATCACACGGCCGTTATCGTCCAGGTCGCCGATACCCCCTTTGCACAATGCTAAATGCGGCTCGGTTGAACCGGGGCTTTGATACCCGATCATCTTAAACTCCCCGTAATCCGTGGGCAGTTTGATCTGCTGGATACGTTGAATATGAGTTTCCCGCTGAAGACGATATTCCACAAGCTTGGCAATTGAGGTCATCCTGAGTTGATGTTTTTTGCAATAGTCAAGTAATTCCGGGACACGGGCCATGGTGCCGTCTTCGTTCATGATCTCACAAATGACACCGGCAGGTTGAAGTCCGGCCGCTCGCATCAGGTCAACCGCACCTTCGGTCTGACCGACGCGAACGAGAACGCCTCCCTCACGGGCACGAAGTGGAAAGATGTGCCCCGGGCGAGCCAAGTCCTGCGGTTTGGACTCAGGATCCACCGCCACACGAATTGTATGGGCACGGTCGGCAGCACTAATACCGGTGGTTACCCCCTCCCTGGCATCAATGGTGACCGTAAACGCCGTACTCAGTCGAGCGGTATTATTCATGCTCTGCGGGTGCAGATTCAGTTCTTCGCAACGCTGTTCGGTGATGGGCATACAGATCATGCCGCGGCCGTAAGTAGCCATAAAATTGATTATTTCCGGCGTCACCAACTCAGCCGCACAAACCAAGTCACCTTCGTTTTCCCGGTCTTCATCATCGACCAAAACGATCATGCGGCCCTGTTTGAGGTCTTCAAGGATTTCAGGTATTTCACTAAACTGACTCATTCGACACTATCCAATGGTTTTTTTTTCGTTTACTTCAGTACTGTGGAACTCTTCAATATAGCGAATTCCGCGATAAATGTAAACAAAAGTTGCCACCATCGCACAAAACGCCGCGGTCCACCAGAAAATTGCAGTTATGACAGGCCAGGCGGTTATCCAACGGACTGTTTCGGGGCCGATTAAAATGGAAAAAACCATAATGATCTGAAGAAATGTCGTGACCTTTCCCGCCCAGACAGGTCGGATATGGATCTGGCCGGTCAACAGAAATGTAATGATGAATCCCAACAGCAGTAATAAATCTTTACCGATAATCAGCACCACAACGGTCAACGGAAGATGGAAACCTTCAATCGCGGTTTGAGGTGAACAAAGGATCACACTGGCGCAGGTAATCATCAGTTTATCCGCCATCGGATCCAGAAATGCTCCTAAAGAGGTGGTCTGTTCTTGTTTCCGGGCCAAATAACCATCCAGTGCATCGCTGATCGCCATGACCACAAAGATCACCACCGCCCCGCCGCGAATCCAGTGACCGTACTGGGGATGCCCCGTTTTAAGCAAACAAATTACGAACGGAAAAATCAGCAGGATCCGCAATATTGTGATTTGATTGGCCAGTGTTAAAAACATGAAACTCCACAAGAACCGCTTTTTCAGCAAATACTATCCATCTAATGCTGATTGTCGCATAAATTGAACTCAATCTCAAATATAATCATTGATTCAATTGTCACTGTTTGGGGGCTGGAATAAGCAGCTTCAAGATGATTGATTATATGGAAAAGGAACATAAATGTAGTCTCCGGGCGAGGATGTCTACAATAATGTATTTCCAGGAATGCCTCCAACGCCCTCGCACTGATCGCGTAACCCCTTGCTATAAAAGCAGATAGAAATACTTTTAGAGTTTTTTTACAAATTGGCATATTTGTTGCGTCAAAATAAACTGACAAAGCGGCTCGCTGTACGTCAATAATACGGTCGAGAATTACCTTTGGGTATTCTTTCGAAGAGCAAATAATGAATACTTGAAATTAGATAAACCGGTTATAGAATGTTTTACCTGCGGTATCAGCAGGTCTTTAAAAATATGTTTCCTAACCTCTTTACTAAAAACAGGAGAAGTCATGAAGAACGAGCAAAGCCAAATAACAGATATTTTCGGCATTAATGTTTTTAACGATGCGGTCATGCGGCAGCGACTGCCAAAAAACATTTATAAACAGTTTATTACCATTCGCCAGGGGCGAGGTGATTTTACGATCAGCACCGCCGATGTCATCGCCAACGCAATGAAAGACTGGGCTCTGGAAAAGGGGGCAACTCATTTTTGCCACTGGTTCCAACCAATGACCGGGTTGACGGCTGAAAAACATGATTCCTTTATTTCGCCCACACCGGATGGCAAAACCATCATGGAATTCAGCGGCAAGCTGCTAGTTCAAGGTGAACCCGACGCTTCATCGTTCCCGTCCGGCGGACTGCGTGCAACCTTCGAGGCACGCGGTTATACGGCTTGGGATTGCACCTCGCCTGTTTTTGTTAAGGGCAAGACACTTTATATCCCATGTGCCTTCTGCTCTTATACCGGTGAGGCATTGGATAAAAAGACCCCCCTGCTGCGTTCGATGGAAGCGCTCAGCAAACAGGCCGTCCGCGTCCTGAAGGCACTGGGCGAAGCCGGTGTGCAAAGTGTCACTTCCACATTGGGACCGGAACAGGAGTATTTCCTGATCGACCGGGAATTCTTTGAAAAACGGCTGGATCTGGTATTAGCAGGCCGTACGCTGTTCGGTGCGCCGTCTCCCCGCGGTCAGGAAATGGACGATCACTACTTCGGGACACTGCATGAACGCATTGCGGCATTTATGAATGATGTTAATACTGAACTGTGGAAACTGGGTGTTTCTGCAACAACCCAGCACAACGAAGTATCTCCCGCACAGTATGAAATCGCGCCCGTTTTCACAACAGTCAATGTCGCGACAGACCACAACCAACTAACGATGGAAACACTCGAAAAGGTCGCGCTGCGGCACAACTTCGTGTGTCTGCTTAATGAAAAGCCCTTTGCTGGTGTCAATGGATCCGGCAAACACAATAACTGGTCAATGGTCACTGATACCGGCGTTAACCTGCTCGACCCGGGCAGTACGCCCCATGAGAATATGGTCTTTCTCGTGTTCCTGTGTGCGGTTATCCGTGCGGTTGATAAATATGCAAAATTACTGCGGGCCTCCGTCGCCAACACCGGCAATGAACATCGCCTGGGTGCCAACGAAGCCCCACCCGCCATTGTTTCGATCTTTTTGGGCGATCAACTGAATGACATCCTCGAGCAACTGGCTGCCGGCGGCGCCAAATCCTCCCGAAAAGGCGGTGAACTGAAGCTTGGCATCTCAACCTTGCCGCCGTTGCCGAAAGATTGTACCGACCGAAACCGCACCTCGCCGTTCGCCTTTACCGGAAACCGGTTTGAGTTCCGCATGGTCGGGTCCACCCAGTCCTGCTCCGGACCAAGCTTTGTCATCAATACGATTGTTGCCGATGTGCTAAGTGAAATCGCCGGTGCGATGGAAAAGGCAAAAGATGTCCGTAAAGAAGCCCAAAAACTTCTCAAGAAAATTGCCAAAGATCATCAGCACATTATCTTTAACGGTGACAACTATTCAGATGCATGGGTGGTTGAAGCCGAAAAACGCGGCATGCCGAACATTCGATCAACGGTTGAATCGCTCGAAAGCATTATGGAAAAAGAGCATGTTGCCTTGTTCAAGAAACACAAAATACTGAGCAAGCAGGAACTGCACGCACGGACCGAGATTCTGCTCGAAGGGTATACCGGAAGAATCAACATCGAAGCTTTGACGATGTTGAATATCGCCAAGCGGCAGATCATGCCTGCCTGCATCGAATATTCAGGACGGTTGGCGTCATCGCTGAGCATCGTCTCTGATGCCGGAGCATCCTGCGGTTCAATGCAGAAATCTCTTAAAAATATATGCGGCCTGATTGATGAACTGGATTCAGGCATTAACGCCTTGGAAGCAGCGGTTGACAAAGCACAGGCGATCAGCAAGCCCAACCTGCAGGCACGCAGTTACCGCGATGCGGTTATCCCCGCAATGGCAAAAGTTCGCGAGGCCGCCGATGCATTGGAGATGCTAGTCGATGCGGACCTCTGGCCGCTGCCAAGCTATGCGGAGATGCTCTTCTTGAGATAATCGCCTGCTTATAACAATTTAATAAGTTACCACTAACATTAAAACCCCGCCGAGAGAATCCTTTTCCGGCGGGGTTTTTTGCGGCATTATTTGTTTAGCTTTTCTTATAATTAGTATTAGATTTCCATAAGTTAAATTGATGGGTAGATAATCTATTTTTATAGAAACACCTTGACACGGCACCCACAAATCACTATGCTTATAATTCTTTTGTGTACCATCAAAAGCGCATACAATACAGAAAACAAGTTTAAGGAAAGAAAATGTCATTAATGCCAAAAGATCAGGGGTTGTACGAATCCAGGCGGGAGCACGATGCCTGTGGGATCGGGGCCGTTGTCAATATTTCCGGCAAAAAAGACCATTCCATCATCGAGTACGCTAAACAAGTCCTGCTGAATCTGCACCATCGCGGTGCAGCCAGTGCGGACAACGTTACCGGTGATGGCGCAGGCATTCTTTGTCAGATACCGCATGACTTTTTTGAGGCAGAAGCAAAAAAACTAAAAATCAGACTCCCCGAACCGGGCCATTACAGCGCAGGTGTGGTATTCGGCCCCAAGGATAAGCAGCTGCGCAAAGAATGTGACACACTGCTGGAAAAGGCCGTGGCTCATTATGGAATGAAGGTCATCGGTTGGCGAGACGTACCGGTTTCGGCCGATTGTCTTGGCGAGATCGCCCTGTCGGCTGAACCTTCCGTTAAACAGATCTTCGTTGACGGAGGCAGACTGGCTAACGAGCCGTTGGAACAAAAATTGTACTTGGCCCGTAAACGTGCCGAACGGCTGGTCTCTGAAAAATTCGGCGAGAGTGCGGATGACTTTTATATCACTTCGCTGTCCTGTAAAACCATCTGCTATAAAGGCATGTTTATGGCCTGGCAGTTGTTTTCATATTATCCGGATCTGAATGACGAACGGTTCACCTCGGCCTTGGCGATCGTGCACCAGCGTTACAGTACAAACACGTTCCCGAATTGGCAGTTGGCTCAGCCCTTCCGCTGCATCGCTCACAACGGTGAAATCAACACCCTCAGCGGAAACCGCAATTGCATGCGGATGCGCGAAAAACGCATGGAAAGTCCAATCTTTGGCGATGACCTGAGCGATTTACTCCCGGTTTTGACGCCCGGTGCCAGCGATTCGGCCAACTTCGACAATATGCTGGAACTGCTGCACCTGTCCGGACGAAGCATGCCGCATTCACTGATGATGATGATCCCGGAGGCGTTTGGCGCTAAGTACCACATCAGCACGGACAAACGCTCTTTCTACGAATACCACGCTTCCATTATGGAACCATGGGACGGCCCGGCTGCGATGGTATTTACAGACGGCCGACTGCTTGGCGGCACGCTGGACCGTAACGGCCTGCGTCCCAGCCGTTATACGATCACCACCGATGGTGTCGTAATCATGGCCAGCGAAACCGGTGTGGTCGAATTCCCGCCGGAAAAGATTCGCACCAAGGGCCGCCTGCAGCCGGGGAAGATGTTCCTGGTTGATACCGAACAGGGTCGTATTATTACCGACAATGAGATCAAAGGGAAAATCTCGCGGCAAAAACCATACCGCCGCTGGCTGAATGAGAACTGGATCGAACTGAAAGGGCTGTTTGATACACCACACTTGGAACATGGAGACCCGGAGACACTGGCAGCACGCATGCGGATGTTCGGTTATACGCGAGAGGAGTTACAGGTTCTTCTGAAACCGATGGCGATCAATGGTCAGGAACCTGTTGGCTCAATGGGTGCTGATAATCCGCTGGCAGTGTTAAGCGATCGGCCCCGCCTGCTGTATGACTACTTCAAGCAGCTATTTGCACAGGTTACCAATCCCCCGATCGATCCGTTACGTGAGGGCCTGGTGATGAGCTTGATGAGCTTTACCGGAAAGAAACTCAATATCCTCGAGGAAACTCCGGAACACTGTCGGCAGCTTAAACTTCCGCACCCGATACTGACCAATGAAGATATGTCTCGGCTTCGTCGCATAAATCGTGACGATTATAATGTCCAAACGATTTATGCCGTCTTTGACCCAGACAAAGATATACCGGACGCCGGCCTTAAACAAGCGATTGACCGGCTGGTCGCGGACGCTGAAGCCGCTATTATGAATGGAAATGCCTCGCTGATCATTATCAGCGACAAAACCGCAGATGCCAATAAGGCACCGATTCCGGCCTTGTTAGCGGTATCTGCCGTCCATCATGCTCTCATCGAAAAGGGGCTGCGAGGTGAAGCCGGGCTTGTTCTTGAAACCGGTGAGGCCCGTGAGGTTCAGCACTTCTGTCTGCTCTGCGGTTTTGGTGCCAACGGCGTGAACCCTTATATCGTCTTTGAAGCACTCCATCACTTGCGTAAGCAGGAATACCTGCCGCAAGGAATGGGGTCAGCACAAATCGCAAGTAATTATATCGCGGCGGTTAAAAAGGGCATCTTGAAAACGATCAGCAAGATGGGTATTTCAACCCTTCGAAGCTATTTTAACGCCCAGCTGTTCGAAGCAATCGGCATTAATAAGGATGTCATTGACACCTACTTTACAGGCACCAGCTCACGCATCGGCGGCATTGGCCTGAAGCAAATAGCCAAAGACATTCTCAGCCGCCATAAAAACGCCTACGGATCGCGAAAGATCGACTCGCTGGAACTGGATTTTGGCGGCGATTACATGTATCGTCTGAATGGTGAACGTCACCTTTGGAACCCGACGACCATCAGTAAAATACAACATGCCGCAACTTACAATGACCAGAATGCATACAATGAATTCGCTCAAGCGGTCAATGACCAGAGCAAAGCATTGTGTACGCTTCGCGGCCTGTTTAAATTTAATGACAGCGAACCCGTCCCGCTGGAAGACGTCGAGCCAGCCAGCAAAATCGTCAAACGATTCTGCACCGGCGCCATGAGCCATGGGTCGATCAGTAAAGAAGCGCATGAATGCATGGCGGTTGCCATGAACCGCCTGGGCGGCATGAGCAACACCGGCGAAGGCGGCGAAGATCCCGCACGCTATACCCTGGAACCAAACGGTGACTCCAAAAACAGCGCAATCAAACAGGTCGCCAGCGGTCGGTTTGGTGTGACGATCCAGTACCTTTCCAAAGGTAAGGAGATCCAGATCAAGATGGCACAGGGCGCCAAGCCCGGTGAGGGCGGCCAGCTACCGGGTAAAAAAGTAACCCAGGAAATCGCCACCCTGCGATATTCTACACCGGGTGTAACCCTGATCTCACCGCCGCCGCACCACGATATTTATTCGATCGAGGATTTGGCACAGTTGATTTACGACCTGAAATGTGCCAATCCGGAAGGCAAAGTTTCCGTCAAGCTCGTTTCTGAAGTCGGCGTCGGAACCATTGCGGCAGGCGTTTCCAAAGGCAATGCCGATGAAGTTCTCATCAGCGGTTACGATGGCGGCACCGGAGCCAGTCCCCAGTCATCGATCAAACATGCTGGCTGTCCCTGGGAGGTCGGACTTGCTGAAACGCAGCAGGTTTTGGTTATGAACAAACTGCGGGACCGCATTCGTGTCCAAACGGACGGCCAACTCCGTACCGGTCGCGATATCGTTATCGCCGCCCTACTGGGAGCCGAGCAATTCGGATTTGGAACCGGCGTACTGGCCTGCATGGGCTGTACGCTCCTGCGAAAATGCCACGAGGGTGCATGCACCTATGGCATCGCGACTCAGGACCCTGAACTGCGTCGGCGCTTTGCGGGCAAGCCCGAATACATTGTCAATTATATGACCTTTGTCGCGGAAGAAGCACGCCAATTGATGGCACAACTTGGCTTCCGCACATTCAGCGAGATGATCGGCCGTGTCGATAAGCTGTCGATGCAGGAAGCTGTCGACCACTATAAGGCAAAGGGGCTGGATTACTCCATGATCTTCCACCAACCCCAGGCGAAGGATCATTCTGAATTGTACAACTCCAAAAGCCAGGCCAGTCCCTTGAAGGAACACCTCGATTGGAAGATCATCGACAATGCCAAAGCAACTTTTGAAGACGGCAAGAAATCCAGTTTGGCAATGTCCATCAAAAATACGGACCGCACCGCCGGCACGATCTTGAGCAACCGCCTCGTTAAGAAATTCGGGCCGGACGGCTTGGCGGACGATACGCTTGAAATTGAATTTACCGGTTCGGCGGGTCAGAGTTTCGGTGCGTTCCTGACCAAGGGTGTTACGATGAAACTGATCGGCGACAGCAATGACTATCTGGGCAAAGGCCTCTCCGGCGGACGGATCATTGTGGAGACACCGCCCGGTTCACCCTTCCTGGCCCATGAAAATATTATCGTCGGCAATACTCTGCTCTACGGTGCCACGCGCGGCGAGGTCTTTATCAACGGCATGGCCGGTGAACGCTTCTGCGTTCGCAACAGCGGCGCCACGGCCGTTGTCGAAGGTGTGGGCGACCACGGATGTGAGTATATGACCGGCGGCCTGATCGTCGTACTGGGACAAACCGGATGCAACTTTGCTGCCGGCATGAGCGGCGGCATCGCCTATGTTCTGGATGAGCATCAGTTATTTGACACGCTTTGCAACCTGGATATGGTTGACCTGGAAAGCGTCTGGCAAGACGAGGACCAGAAACTGCTGTACGGCCTGATCCAGAAGCATGAAGCATTGACACGCAGCTCGCGGGCACGACGGATTTTGGATGCCTGGCCGGACATGGTCGGGCGATTCGTTAAGGTAATCCCGATCGACTACCGCAAGGCACTCGAACGCATGCAGGCCGAAGAAGAACGTGGAACAGATACAACCCCAGCAACCGAAGAGGTGTTTTATGGCTAAAGCAAGAGGTTTTCTCGAATATAAACGACAGCCCGTCGAATACCGTCCCATTGAAAACCGGGTTAAGGATTACAAGGAAATTGAGATTCCGCTGACACCGGAAACAATTACGCAGCAGGCGGCCCGATGTGCGGACTGCGGGATTCCTTTTTGTCACGGCGCCGGCTGCCCGCTCGGTAATTTGATTCCGGATTTTAACGAACTGGTTTATCTTGGCAAATGGAAAGAAGCATGCGATGTCCTGCATTCTACGAATAATCTGCCGGAAATAACCGGACGCATCTGTCCGGCACCCTGTGAAACGGCATGTACGCTGGCCGTCAATGACGACCCGGTTTTGATTCGCCATATTGAGTTTCAGATTGTCGAACGTGGTTTCGCTGAGGGATGGATCACTCCGCTGACCCCCGACACAAAAACAGGAAAAACCGCAGCGGTCATTGGCTCAGGTCCGGCGGGATTGGCTGCCGCCCAGCAGCTTGCTCGCATGGGGCACAGTGTTACCGTTTTTGAGAAAGATGACAAGCCGGGCGGTTTGTTACGATACGGCATTCCGGATTTCAAACTTGAAAAATGGGTCATTGAGCGCCGAATCAATCAATTGGAATCCGAAGGCGTCAAATTTCACTGTAGTGTGAATGTGGGCAAGGACATCTCTGCAAACTATCTGGAAAAGATGTTCGACAGCATCGTCCTGACAATGGGCGCCGGCCAACCGCGTGATTTGCCTGTGGAAGGACGTGACCTCAACGGTATTCATTTCGCAATGGAATTCCTTGCGCAGCAGAATAAAATGATCGCCGGTGAAACAATTCCCGACACTCCGATTAACGCGAATGGAAAACATGTCATCGTAATCGGCGGCGGCGATACCGGCAGTGACTGTGTGGGCACCTCTCGCAGGCAGAACGCCGCAACGGTCCACCAACTCGAAATTCTGTCCCAGCCACCCGAGACGCGTCCGGACGACACCCCATGGCCCATGTGGCCCCGAACGATGCGCACCTCATCCAGCCACCAAGAGGGCTGCGAGCGGATGTGGAATGTTATGACAAAGAAATTCGTCGGTGACAACAACGTTAAAGAAATTATGGCGTGCAAAGTTGAATGGACACAGCAGGATGGTCAGTGGAAAATGGATGAGGTTCCGAATTCGGAATTCACACTGAAAGCAGACCTGGTAATGCTGGCCATGGGCTTTGTCCACGTCGAACACGGACCGCTGATCAAGGATATCGGTATCGATCTGGACGACCGCGGCAATGTCATTACCGATAATTGGCAAACGAGCAATCCCAAAGTCTTTGCGGCCGGGGATACGGTCAGCGGCGCTTCGCTGGTAGTCCAGGCTATCGACGCCGGAAGAAAAACTGCCGACGCTGTTGACCAATACCTGCGTTGCCTGTAAAATAAGCTGTTTTAATACGTTTATTTAATTTGGCGAAGGGAGACCCGATGCCTCTGCGACTTGGCCTGGCACAAATCAATGCAACCGTTGGCGATATGCGCGGCAATACGGAACTAATCACCCGTATGATCAACTCCGCTAAGAACAAAAATGTTGATCTTGCCATTTTCCCCGAAATGTGCATCTGCGGCTATCCGCCGGAAGACCTGCTGCATAAGCCGAAATTTCTGGCTGATAATGAAACTGCGCTGCGGGGATTATTAAGCCAGACAGGGCCAATGACGGCAATCCTCGGCCTGGCTCAGGGAAATATCGATCAATGCTATAATGCTGCGGCGGTCATCCAGGACGGTCAAATCGAATCCGTTTATCAAAAGGGCCTGCTCCCCAATTACGGTGTTTTTGACGAAAAACGATATTTCACCCCCGGTCAAACGCCAGTCATCTTTGAGAAGAATGGACTGCATATTGCCGTCACGATCTGTGAGGACATCTGGGATTTGGACTGGCTGGATGGGTTCCTGAACGAACAAAATCAAAAATTCGATCTCCTGGTCAATCTTTCCGCCTCTCCTTTTAACTCCGGAAAAATGCTGGAACGTCAGGACATATTAGCTCGCTGCGCACGGCATTTTAATTGCGCCGTCGCCTATTGTAATCTCGTCGGCGGTCAGGATGAACTGGTCTTCGACGGCCGCAGCATGGTCGTCGATCCACAAGGCAACGTCATCTCGCAGGCAAAAGAATTTGAAGAAGACCTGTGCATCGTCGATCTTGAAAAAAAGACAGACGGACAACTTGCGATTGGCCCGGTAAACCCTTCATACGATTCACCTGAGTCGCTGGACGATGTTTTTGAGGTCCACCAGGCATTGGTCCTGGGGACACGGGACTATGTCCGCAAGAACGGGTTTTCCAAGATCGTGATCGGTCTGTCCGGCGGGATTGACTCGGCGCTGGTCGCCGCCATCGCGGTCGAGGCGCTGGGCAAAGAAAACGTCGTCTGTATCAGTATGCCGTCGAAATTCAATATGGCTGAAACCCGCAGTGATGCCAAAAAACTCGCCGCAAATCTCGGCGTTGAGTTCCACACCGTCCCCATCGGCGACTCGCTGGACGCTTTCAGCAAAACCCTGGGGACTATCGACGGATGGAATGAAAACGGGCTGGCCTATGAGAATCTGCAGGCACGGATTCGCGGAACGATCCTGATGTCGTATTCCAACCAATTCGGTTGGCTGGTGCTGACCACGGGAAACAAAAGCGAAACCGGTGTGGGCTACTCAACACTTTACGGGGACACGGCCGGCGGCTTTGCGGTCATCAAGGATGTGCCCAAAACGCTGGTTTACAAGCTGTGCCGGTTTGTCAACACACAGGCCGAAAAAGAAATCATCCCCGAAAGCATCATCACCCGGCCGCCGTCCGCCGAACTTCGTCCCGACCAGAAGGATTCCGATTCGCTGCCGGACTATGATCTGCTGGACGCGATAATGAAAAACTATGTCGAACAGGATCATTCCATCGAAGAATTGATCGAAGCAGGATTCGACGAAGACACGGTCCGGCGAATCGTACGCCTGGTCGACCG
>JBDLJN010000025.1:0-22210 GCA_039714335.1 Planctomycetota bacterium | reverse complement strand
TTTATCGAAGAAGGCTGGAAAGTTAAAGAAATTAAATACGCCGACGGAACCTATGATGATTGTATCTGTATGTACAGATTCGTGAAATAGAAAGGGAGCAAGATGATAATTCGAGAGGCGACAAAGGAAGATGTACCGAAAATACTTCCTGTCTGGCGGGAGATGATGGAATTTCACGCGGTGCGAGATGCGCACTTTGCTATTTGTGAGAGTGCTGATCAGGAATTCGCAAAGTGGATATCCGAAAATATTGTAAAAGAAGATGCGATTGTTTATGTCGCTGAGAGTACGAAGTCCATTGTCGCCTATTGCCTCTGTCTGATTTCAGAAAGGCCCCCGGTATGCGAAATGAAACGGCAATATGGAAACCTTTCGGATCTTGCCGTGGCTGAAAAATATCGCCGCGATGGTATTGGTGAGCAGATAGTTGAGCAGGCAATGGAGTGGTTTCGATCGCAGGGTTTGAAACGGGTCGAGGTGCGGGTGGCTGTAACGAATGAGATTTCGACGCGATTCTGGCGAAAAATGGGGTTTTCGACCTATTTGGAAACCATGAGCAAGCCCGTCGATTTGCCGGAGCAGACTTGACAGAAGGCCAGAAGATATTGGGATATTTCAAGGGCCTGTCACAGCTATTATTCGTATCGAAGAAAGGTATTGTCATCCTTCTTCAGCAAATCAAGAAATTTGGGATGAATGAACACTCGGTCTCGGCCCTCTTTCATTTCATCCAATACCCCGATTTCAACCAGTTTTTTCAGATAGACCGAAGCCGTTTGGCGCTTGGCAATTTTTGCATCAATAACATTTTTGATGCGGCAATACGGCTGTGTGAACACAATATCCACCAGCTCGCGACGGTATATTTTCGGAGCGGCTTTTTTAACATATTCGCATGTATGCTCCGACAATTCTCTGATCGCACGAATCTTCCTGCTCATCCATCCGGCTGTCTGCTCGACTGCATCGAGTATATACAATATCCACTCCTCCCATTCCTGTCTTTCCGTAACAGCCCTGATGTTGGAATAATAATCCCGCCTTTTATCAATAATATATTTGCTCAGATAGAGTATCGGAGTTTCCAATAAACCTTCCTGAACCAAAAACAGAATGTTCAGCAACCGTCCCGTTCGTCCGTTGCCATCGGCGAACGGGTGAATAGCTTCAAACTGATAATGCATCACGGCCATCCGGATCAGCGGATCAACGCTAATGGATTCATTTAAATATTGCTCCCAATTTGAAAGCTTATCCAGTATAACCCGTTCACCATTCGGGGGCGTGTAAATCGTTTCCTGTGTCAGTGGATTGGAAAGAACGGTTCCCGGCATCCCGCGAATGCTGACTTCCGTTTTCCGAATCTGACTACAAACTTCAATCGCAACGGCTGTTGAAACCGGCCGTTTTTTAATTGACTGACATCCGTGATACAATGCCTGGCGATATTGTAATATTTCCTTCGTTGCCGGGTCTGCTTTTTCATCGTCTAATGCGGCGTACTTAAAAAGCTTGTCTGTTGTTGTAACAATGTTTTCGATTTCAGAACTCATCTGGGCTTCAAGAAGCGGAATCGTGTTGATAAGTACGGATTGTTCCGGAATAAGTCCCCCCGCTTGTTTGAGCTCGGCTAATGCTGTTCGAGCATCGATGCATTTTTTTAGTATCTGCCTGCTTTCAATATCTTTGGTTGGGGGTAATAACGGAAGATCGTCATAAGGTTTATTTGGGTCGAATAACATTTTTAGCCCTCTATATGTTTATAAAATACTTTTCTTTCGACATATACAGCATTGTATATCGATAAGATAAACATGTCTATATTCATATGTCGATATTCTCTTTTTTTATCGACATATTCTTTGGATATGTTTATGAGATAAACATATCTTTTTTATATGTCGACATTTTCTGTTTTCATAAACATATTGTGTGCCGAGTGAAATACAGCATTAGCTTGACAGAATCGGCTTTGGGACGTACCATGAGCCCTTTAGACTTCAATTAAAGGACACATAATGTCGGATAAAGATAAGAAAAAGGGATATCGGGATACACTGAACCTGCCGAAGACGGCGTTTGCGATGAAGGCGAACCTGACCCAGCGCGAGCCGCAAATGCGAAAAGCGTGGGAAAAGCAGGACATATACAACAAAATTCTCGCCGCCCGCGAAAATGCCCCTTTGTATACGTTTCATGACGGGCCTCCGTATGCGAACGGTGATATTCACATGGGCCATGTCATCAACAAGGTACTCAAGGATTTTGTGGTCAAGTACAAGACGATGACCGGTTATAAAACGCCATATGTCCCGGGCTGGGACTGCCACGGCCTGCCGATCGAGGTCAAGGTGATGGCCGAACTGGGCGACAAGGCCAAAGAAATGTCCAAGCCCGAGATCCGGAAAGAGTGCCAGAAATACGCCTCCAAATACGTCAAGAAGCAGACCAGGCAGTTTAAGGCACTGGGCGTGTTCGGTGATTTCA
Source organism: Planctomycetota bacterium (assembly GCA_039714335.1). Taxonomy (GTDB): domain Bacteria; phylum Planctomycetota; class Phycisphaerae; order Sedimentisphaerales; family Anaerohalosphaeraceae; genus 4572-13. The sequence continues at coordinate 19,723 of JBDLJN010000025.1, read as the reverse complement.
AAAATCCGTACCTGACGCTCAAGCCGCAGTACGAGCAGGGGATTCTGGAGATCTTCGCCGAACTGGTCGGCAACGGGCTGGTCTATAAACAGCTCAAGCCCATTCACTGGTCCATCGGCTGCGAAACCGCACTGGCCGATGCGGAACTGGAATACCAGGACATTACTTCGTCCAGCGTGTATGTGAACTTCCCGATGGACGATGACAGTGCTGCAAAGGTTCGCGAGGTGGGGCTGGCCCCAGCAGACACCAAGGTCTGCTTTATGATCTGGACGACCACGCCGTGGACACTGGCGGCCAACCTGGCGGTTGCGATGCATCCCCGGCTGGAGTATGTCGGCCTGACCTATGATAAAGACGATACGAAGTTTACATCGATTGTCTGTGCCGAGCGGCTTGAGGCAGTCATCGCCGCGGCGGGACTGGCGGAAGGGCAGTACACCGTCAGCGAACCGGTCAAGGGCAGCGAACTCGAAAAGCTGCGATACGTGCATCCGTATGTACCCGCCAACCCGACGGACAAGGATGCGTATTTTGCGATCTGCGCCGAGTATGTCACCACCGAGGACGGTACGGGCATTGTCCATATCGCGCCCGGTCACGGAGCCGAGGACTACATGGCCGGAATGCAGTACGGCCTGGCGGTCTATTCGCCGGTAGCCGACGACGGCTGTTATGACGACACCGTTCCCGAATGGCTGCGCGGCAAGAACGTGCTGAAAGTGGACAAAGAAATCAACGAACACCTGCGGGGTCTTGGCCTGCTGGTGCACGAGCAGGACCTGCTGCACAGTTACCCGCACTGCTGGCGAAGCAAGATGCCGGTGATCTTCCGGGCGACCGAGCAGTGGTTTGTCAGTGTGGATAAAGATATCGAAAAGTTCGGCAACAAAAGTTTGCGAAACATGGCGCTGGAACAGATCAAAGATGTCAAGTGGGTTCCCGGCTGGGGCGAAAAACGGATTCAGGGGATGCTCGAATCACGGCCGGACTGGTGCATCAGCCGCCAGCGGTCATGGGGCCTGTCGATCCCGACATTTGTTAACAGCAACGGTGATGCGCTGTTGACAAAAGAATCCGCGATGGCTGCTGCAAAATATATCGGCCAAAAAGGGTCGAATTGCTGGTTTACTGATTCGCCGCAGGAAATTCTCGGCGACGATTTCCAGCTGCCGGAAGGATTCAGTTGGGACGACCTGAAAAAAGAAGAAAACATCTTCGATGTGTGGTTTGAGTCCGGCTGCAGCTGGCACAGTGTCATTGAGATGGCGGGATACGATGTGCCGGTCGACCTGTATCTGGAAGGGTCCGACCAGCACCGCGGCTGGTTCCAGTTATCCCTGCTGCCGGCACTGGGCGCAACAGGCGCGCCGCCGTTTAAGACCGTTCTGACGCACGGGTTTACTGTCGATGAAAAAGGGATGAAGCAGTCCAAATCCGCGGGCAACTATGTCAGCGCGCTGGAAGAGGTTGAAAAATACGGCGCCGATATCCTGCGGCTGTGGGTCTCCAGTGTAAACTATCAGGAAGACATGCGATGCAGTGATGAACTGATCGGTCGTCTGCAGGATGCATATCGCAAAATCCGCAACACCCTGCGTTATCTGATGAGCAACATCAATGACTTTGTCCCCGCCGAGATGAGTGTGGATTACAAAGACATGTCGCTGATCGACCAGTGGGCCATGGAAAAGCTGAATGTCCTGATCGACGAGGTTCATCAGGCGTATGACAGCTTTGCATTTCATCGCGTGTTTACGAAGATCTATAATTTCTGCACGATTGAGATGAGCAGTATTTATATGGATGTGCTCAAGGACCGGATGTATTGCGACGCGACCGACAGCATCAGCCGCCGCAGCGGACAGACTGTGATGTACAAAATCCTCGATGCACTGGTGCGGATGCTGGCGCCGATATTGGCCCATACCGCTGAAGAAGCATGGGCGGCCATCGAACATAAAAGCGAAGATGTCGACACCGTTCACCTGGCCTCGATGCCGACGGCGGATGCGGCGATTGACGCGGCTGCCAACGCAGCCAAGTGGGACAGCGTTATGGCATTGCGGGACGAGGTACTCAAAGCGCTGGAGGGTCTGCGGGACAAGCAGACCATCAAAAGCAATCAGGAGGCATCAATTCAGATCGTAACGGACAACGACCAATGGCTGGACGCGGTCAGTGAAATGGGAACCGAGACATTCGCTTCGTTGTGCATTGTCAGTAAAGTAACGATCGAGAAGGGCGATGGCCTGACGGTAACCGCCGAGAAATGCGCTCACGCCAAGTGCGAGCGCTGCTGGTATTATTACCCCAGCGTCGGACAAAGTTCCGACAAACCAGATCTTTGTCAGCGTTGTGTTGAGGTAATCACCTAGCCGATGATCAAAACCGCTTGACTCTATAATAATGAATGATTTAATAGATGAAGTTTGAAATAACCCTAAGGAAAGAAACGGTTGCGGATATTGAGGCAATAACTGAAGTCACAAAAGCAGCCTTTAAGAATCTCCCTGTCAGCAATCAGACAGAGCAATTCATCGTCAAAGCATTGCGTGATGCGGAGGCGCTAACCCTTTCTGTAGTGGCGGAAATGGATGGGCATATTGTCGGGCATATTGCTTTTTCACCAATCACAATGTCCGACGGCACGCCGGATTGGTACGGGCTGGGTCCGATTTCGGTATTGCCGGAATATCAGAAGCAAGGTATTGGGAAATCGCTTATCAATAAAGGTTTATCTTTGCTGAAAGAATTGGGCGGACAGGGTTGCGCCCTTGTTGGCGACCCGAACTATTATAAATGTTTGGGTTTCAAGAATTTTTCACAACTCGTTTATGAAGAAGTACCTCAAGAAGTTTTTCTGATATTACCGTTCAACGAAAAGGTTCCGCAGGGAACAGTTGTGTTTCATGAAGGTTTTTTAGCAAACAGCTAATAAAACAAGCCGCCCGACAAAAAGCCATAAAAAAGGCCAGCGTTTCAAATGAAGCGCCGGCCTCTATTTTTGGGCTGGATGACGGTTATTCTTCGCCGTTCCCCAGTTTTGTTTCGGGCAGATTCGGACTGACATAAACAGAATCCGCCAAGTATTTCTGTTCGTCGCTGCTCAGCGTCGGCTGTTCAACCACATGCGGCGTAATGAACACAACCAGTTCGCTGTTGGTCGTGCTTTCGCCTTCAAACCGAAATGCCGCCCCTAACAGCGGAAGATCTCCCAGCAACGGAATCTTGCTGGTTTCCTGAATTTTCTCCTGTTTTTTCAGGCCGCCGATCACGACGGTCTGCTTATCTTTAATTAACGCCGTTGTGGTCGTCTCGCGTGTGGCGACGACCGGTTGGGGAATGTTATCCCCGCCGCTGACCACATTGACGCTGCCTGTAATCGTGCTGAACTTGGGATTGAGCTGTAAGAGAATCAGTCCATCCCGTGTCAGGTGCGGCACCACCCGAAGCTCAACGCCCACATCGCGGAACTCCGTGGTTCCCACAGCGCCCGCGCCTTCGGTACTTTGGGTGAGTTGCTGATACGGAACTTCTTCCACGATCTTGATCTCGGCCTGCTCGTTATCCAGCACCAAAACGCGTGGATTGGCCAGCAGTTTGGCCCGAACATCATCCTGTGCGGCGAACAGGGCCGCATCCAAATGGATACTGTCATTCAAGACACCGAAGCGTATCAGGCCGCTGGTGTCGGCCTGGTTGATCCCGGAGCTAAATGCACTGCCAATGGCCGTGTCCGTAATCCCGCCGACAATATTGCCGATCGTGCTGAAATCATTGCCATGGGTCTGGTCCGCAGTCGGCTGGCCAAAGTCGGTCGCCGTCCCGGCCTGCCACTTGACGCCCAGGTCCAGATTATCCTGCGAGGTCACATCATAGATTTCGGCCTCAACCAGAATCTGTGGGGTGACACGGTCGATCTTTTCAATAAATGACGCGATCGCCTTAAGCTTGCTTTCGGTATCGGTCACAATGAGATTGCTCGTACCGGGATTGGAGGCAATTGCGCCCTGGTCAGAGACAAAATGTTTCAGGGCCAGCTCGACATCCTTGACATCCGCATAGGTGACACGGAAAACCCGGCTGTCAACCTTTTCGCGAACCTCAAAAACTTCATTTTTGGGAACCACACGGACGATATTGTCGGTCGTTATATATGCATATCCGTGCGCTTCGAGGATACTCCCCAAGGCCTCGACCAGGGGAACATCCGTCAGCGTCGCAGTGACGGTGCCTTCGACTTTCGGGCTCTTAATAATATCCACATCCGCCTGCTTGGCCATAATCATCAAGACATCATCGATCGGCGTGTCTTTGAAATCCAGGCTGATTTCCTGCTGCATGCGCTGCTCCACGGGACTGAGCAGTTCCGGCTTCACCGTTTCGGCCGATATCCAGGATCCCGCAAGCAAGACGAGCAGGGTACTGTACCAAACGGCAGCTTTCCAAGCTCCTGTCGTTTTCATTATCCTATCCTTTCGATTTTATCTATATCGCAGTTTGTTCAATATTATCGCTGAACGGACTGGGTCCAGCGTTTCTCATCGGCTTCAAATTCAACGCCTGTCTTGGTGATTTTGACGATCATGATCCCGTCAATACTTTCCCCTTCGCTCAGAATTTGATTGTTAATGATCGCCGAAGGTTTGTTTTGACTGAATACAATACCTTTAACCACCAACGTTCCGAAAGAAGAACCTTGCGAGGCATTCTGTGAAGAATTCTGCGCCGGTACCGTTTGCCCGGAAACAGTGATCATCGCGTCACGCAAACCCGCCGGCAGCGGTTGCGGGTTTTTCCAATCCCGCACCGTTTTTTGAGTTCCCTGGGCCAAAGCGGTCTGATTTTCAGTGGTATTCTGTGCGGCCATCGCCTGGCTCTTTCCAACACCGCCCAGCGAAACAAACAACACGACGGCAAACACAATACAAAGAACCCCGACAAGTGTTGCCATTTTCTTCTGATGCGCATCCAGTGCATGTGAGCCAAAAACAGTCCTTCTGATCTGGGACGTTAAACTCGGACCGGTCTTGACGGGCGCAATCGAAGACTTCGGCAGCGGCATGGGGCGACTCGCCTGAATCGCCGGTTCAGAGACGCACTCCGAAGGGTCTGCCGACATACGTTTGGCCAGTGAAGACCCGGTCTGCTCCGATGCCAACACAGGGTCCGGTTGGGCCTGTGGCTGCATCGGCACCGAAGACGCATCTGCATCTTCCGGCAGTTCGTTATCCCGGGACACGGGAACACCGTCAAATACTGACGACATCTGTTTGTGTAAGCCTGATTTTCTCATAGCAAATCTCTTCCGCTAACTGTATATCCTGTCTTTTGAAGCACTGCTTCATCCGTCGCAGCGACCGGATTAACGGGCTGCCATCACAACCTTTTTGCTTTTTGTATTCTGTTCTGCTAAAAATGACAACTGCAATGACACCTCGTGGCCTCTACTGCCCGCCGCTGCGCGTCGCAAAGAAAGCTCCTCAATAAAGACAATGGGGCAATGCCGCTCCAGCCGATTCAGAAACTGTGCAAACTGGTCAAACGTCGCGAAAAACTCAACCGTCAGCCAGGCCTCACTGAGCATTTCGCTCTTTCCAATCGTCGCACGGTCTTTTTGTTTTCGGCGTTTGCTTGAAAATTCCGCCAGTCGGAGGTCATTGGCAATTTGTCCAACCTCAAAAATAAGCTCCGTTGCACGGTCATGCTCCGTCGAGAAACCGGCGATCAACCGGTCGGTTTCTTCACGCCGAAGCCGCATTTTCTCTTTGGTCTGTTCCTGTGCGGCCAACTGTGCTTTATTCAATCCCCTCTGGCTCTCAGCACACTGGTTCTGTAGTTGAATCAGTTCCGTTTTCTGCGGCACATACAGCATAAAATAACCGCCGCCAACGACAACTGCAAAAACAGCCCACGCTGCGATAACAGCGATCATATAGTGACTGAGTTTTTTTATTTGTAATTTCATTCTTAGCCCTGTTCCTGAAGAACGCAGTCAATTTCATAGTAAATGGCCGGGCGGCCGTCAACCTCACCCTGCTGCCGTGTAGACGGTTTGATCTCAACAAAAATCTCTGACAGCAGCGGTGATTGTTCAAGCTTGTTTACATACTTCTGGACTGCCACATCACTTTGCTCCGCATTATACCCGCACAGAACCAGCTTCAAGTGTCGGCGAACGATCAGTCGTTGCATCATGACACCGGAACCTTCCTGTTGAATTTTTTGGCGAATCGTATTGCGATCCATTTTCATTTCATAGACAAAAATTGTTTGCGGCAGAGACTGAACCATCTCCACTAGAACATCAGAGACCTGGATTCGATAGGACAATGCCTTGGAGATATCTCTGAGGCATTTTTCCATCCCTTTGATCCGGGTGTTGATCTTATTATATTCGATCACGTCCTTGGTGTATTGCTCAAGCTGCTGCTGATTGCTTTGCAGTGTTTGCCGGTGCGTTTGGATCGCCGCCCTGTCGCGCTGGTACGATGTCGCAAAGACAGTCATCGCCAACAGCGGGATCAGGACCGGGACCGCTTTCAGTGCCGATCTTTTCACATCGAGCTTTCGGGGCAGCCCTTTTCCCTTCAGTAAATCGATTGAAAACATCATTATATACCTCTCATTGCAAGACCTGTCGCAACCGCAAAAGCAGGCCCGTTCTTTTTCAATGCTTCATTCCCGCCGAACTCCGTGCTGTCATGGATCACCGAAAACGGATTCAGTATCTCTACCGGCACTGACAATGCGTCTGACAGAAATTCCATAAACGGATCGATCAAAGCAAAGCCGCCGCATAAAAAGATACGATCCACACTCGATTTCTTTTCCTGGAACGAATAGAACCGCAGTGTTTCGTTGATCGCGTTGGCTAACGGAACAATCGCGTTGTTCAGCGCCAGCAGCAGGTTACTGTCCAACGGTTCCGACGCCTGTTTCCGCGTAAACATCTGCCAGATCTCGTGCTCGGTTATACCCAGATCCCGGCCGATCTGTTTCACCATCGTACCGGCCGCGGTATTGATATCGCGCACAAACGGCAACCCGTCCTTCCCGTAAATAACAACATTGGTTTGCGAGCTGCCAATATCGATCACAGCAGCCGTTTCCTGCGCATCCAATGTCTTCAACTCATTCAGACAGTTCAGCAGGGCCAACGCATTGACATCCACCATGACCGCCCGGGTTCCCGCTTCCGCCAGTAACTGCTCCGATCCCTGGATCACATGCTGAGTCGCCACCGCCATCACGCCCCGGCGGGGCCGGGCCTTGGAGGTCGCGTGGACCGGGTCGGTCTCGATCAATTGATAATCCAGCACACTTTGCTGCATGTCCAGCGGGCACACTTGCTGCGCCTCCATTCGCACGGCCTGTGCCACCGCAACATCCGGCAGCGGCGGAAAGGTGAACCCGCGAACGACGACTTCCGGGCCCGCCAGGCCGCAAACGATGCCCTGATTTTTCAGGTCTGTTTGTGCCAGGCAGGTTTTGATTGCATCGATGCAGTTTTGACGATGCTGTTCGTTGTCGTCCGGACACGGAACGATCGATTCACAAGCGGCCGCGACCAGTGTGTAACCGTCCTCGCCCTTGTTCAGGCGGACCAGTTTGACCACCGCGCTTCCGATATCCAACCCGGCCAATTCAATTTTTTGTCGATTTAATACATTCAGCATCATATGCTTATCCTATTGTTCTCTCCAGCGGTTGACTGCAAATCGCGCACCCACATCATCCACGCTCACCTCGCTGAGCGCTCCATCATAGAATAGGTTGCCGTCCGCTTTGAATTCAAGGGCATTCGCGACGAAAGAGCCATAGGCATCCCCCTTGGCATAAAGAGTGATGTCTGCATTCGGTGCGTAGACAACCCCGGACCACTTATCCTTGGCCTTTAGATCGAAGCTTTGTTCGCCGCTGCCTGTGCCATACAATTGCACATGTGAAGGGTCCTCGGGGATGCCGTCGTAACCGATGCCGCCCCCATTTCCGCAGACAATATCACCATCCACATAAAGTATCAAAGAAGCGCCGTCCCTCACAAGGATCTCACACCCCTGTCCGAGCCAGATGTCACCGGTCACATGGAGCACAACTTCTCCGCCGCTTATTTCCAGTGTTCCCGGATAATTAGTCGTTACTGTTTTGATTGTTTCTGAAATTTGTTTAATCGTAATGCTGGTATATTTGCCACTGTCCGCAGGAGTGATTGTTGCGGTCGTACCTTCGACAAAAATGCCGGCATCCATAGGCGCCAGTATCGGCGGTATGATCTGCGGGAACGGGGGTTCTGCCACCAGAGATCGCCTGTCGCTGGTCGTAGCGCCCAGGTCTTTTATAACCGAATCCGCATCGCCGCCGACCCCGACGAGAACCTCACCGTCCACAGTCGTACCCATGTTGAGAATGACTCGGTCGGGCGCAGTGCTGACGGTGGCAATCTGCAGTCCAACATCAGTCATGCTTGGGTCTTGAGAGTGGTATCCATCAACGACGGTGCCGGCTTTTAAGATCATCGTTTCTTTCAACAGGATCGCATACTCGAATAATCCTTTCAGCTGCAGCGTTGCATTGATGGTGCGGGTGCGTTTTCGGTCCGTTCCGACAGACATGATATGATACTGCTCTGTCGCCGCATCATAGTCCGTCTTGACCGAATAGGTTGAGCTTGAGTAGGGCAGGGCAACATTGCTGGCATAGGATGTAATGCCGTCAGGCCATGTTTTGGCCCGCACCGCATTATTGATCTCCTGAACGGCTCGCTCCAGACCGGCATCCGCCGCCGAACGCGCCATCATATCCTGAACCTGGTTGATCGATGCAACACGGGACTGGGTCCCCAGAGCCAGCAACCCGGTTCCGATAATAAAACTGACCAGAACAACCAACAAAACCAGGACAAGCACCGACCCTGATTTTTTTTCTGTTAATCGCCTTGTCTGTCCATTTTCCATTTTCAAATCCTTTTATCGGACTCTTTCGGTTTAAACTCCATACCCCTGTACTATCGTCTTTGCCAAGACGCCACTTAACTACTCAGTATGTAAAATTGCAGTCGAAACCACCGTTGTTGTCTCGCGGTCATCGTCCAGTGCCAGTTTCATTTCAATCCCGCCGTTGACGGGCTTAAATTCCAGATCAGCAACGCTGGAAGCCAGTAAAACTTCCGCAAGGATATCCGTTTTTACACCGTCCTCAAGCCGGCCATGCTGAATGAACATTTCCGAGGGCGCATCGGCAAAGCGGTAAAAGCGTGCATACCGATCCAGCTCTGTCGATGTCAGCCAATTGTCGTAATAATACACGGTAATGTCATCGAGCGCGTCAAAATGGCAGATGGACCGGGATGCCTTGCGAACCACTTTGTCAAAGGCGGTTTTGGCGACCGACGCATCGGTTACGGCGCCGCCGTGCACCTTCGCATAGGAATCCATCCAGCCCCGCTGCGTATCCACCATGACCACGCCGATCGTCAGGACAAGGATCGAGCTGACTGCGATCGCCAGAATCAATTCGGTAATCGTAAAACCAGAATATCGTCGTGTTTGTTTCATGCTAACCCCGCTTTTTCGGTTACGTTTGGGTTAATGTTGACAGATGAAATGTTCGCTGCAGCTGTTTCCTGTCTTGCCAGTACATCACCACATGCAGCAGCCGTGCGTTGGGCACATCAGCAGAATTTTCATACATCAGGCTCGCCTGAAATCGGCGGCCTTCGATCTCGACCCAATAGCTTCCTAAAAACAGTGCCCCCGAAGGTGACGTTTTGCTAACCGTGATTATGCTGGCCGGCAGGATCTGGAAATGGCTGTCGAAGCTCTGTTGTGTCGGGTCGAAATCATCGGCTCCTCTTTGCCCCCGCCATGCTTCCGAGATTGCAACCGCGGTCCGTGCGGCCAGAAGCTGTGCTTCCGCCCGTTCAGCACTGAGAACCGAATAGTAACGAAAACTCATGATCCCGCCGATTGTGATCATCAGAATCAGCATCACAACCATGCATTCTACCAGGGTAAAACCTTGTGTTTTATGTCTTTGTTTTGATTCCATCTCTTTTTCCTTTTCGCTTGGTTACAGCTCTTCCCAGCGGACAATCGCAAAGCGAGACAGTGTGTCATTTTTGCTGACCTGTTTAAGCGCTTTGTCGTAATAAATTTCGCCGCTGTTCTTCAGCTCAAAGTCTTCTACAATAAAGGACCCATATGAATCGACACTGTTATGTACAACCATTTTCGCATTGGGAGCATAAATGATGCCATACAGATCCGATGAATTTTTAAGATGAATCGCCTGATCACTGCCGGTCCCGTAGATGAGCAGATTGGCCGGAATCCGGTTTTTATTGTTGAATCCGGATGCGTTTTGGGCATCGATATCTCCATTGAAATAGAGTGTCAGGGTCGAATGATCCCCGACCTCTATTTTCGCGTCCGTTTTAAGTTTAATATCCCCTGTTATATAAAGCGTTACATCGCCGTCGACGGACAATATTCCGTTATTGGTGATATTGATTTTTGAGTACTTCCCGCTGTCAGAGGATCGCAGGGTAACATATTTGCCGGCAATGGCTCCCTGAGACGCGACATAACCGGGCGGGCTGACCCGTGGAAGCGAATAGTACGACGGCAGCATGAAGGTGTCCCCGTTGATAGTGGCGCCAATGTGGGCGGTGACCACCTCATCCGGATCGCCATCAGAGGCAATGTAAACATCTCCGTTTACCGTTACATTATTATCGAGATTGATCGCTCCGTCGTTCTTGCTCAGCGTTCCAACCTTCGCCGAAATATCTGTATCGCCGGAATCGCCGGAATTGAATCCACCTACAAGCGAGCTGTTTTTCAGGTCAACGGCGTCCTTCCCAAAAACAGCAAACCCTTTTGCGATCGGACTGGTCAAAGCAAGGGTCGCGCGAATTGTTTTTGTGTGGTTTCCGCTGCGTCCCACCGAAGTAAGCTGATAGCCGCCCGCCAGATCACCGGTAAAGGTTACGGTGTAGTCGGCGCTGCTGCCGGGCAATGACTCGGCGGTATAGGTGGGTACATCATCCAGTGTCCAGGTTCCGGCAGCCAATTGCCTGTTCATCAGGTGGATCGCCCGTTCGACACCGGCATCCGCGGCAAAACGAGCTGCGATTTGCGCATCGCTTTTGACGACTCGAAGACGAGCCGTGGTTCCCAGTCGGATCAGGGCCAAACTGGTCATGGACAGCAGCAGCACAGCCATAACCATCAGCGACAGAATCGCCCCTTTTCGCGGTTGTTTTATTTTCGGACGTCGCATTCCTGATTTCCTGTTATTCATTACGTCGAACGGATGAGCACGCCACCGGCAGCACCGCAGCATCGGTATAATTCAGGTGCATTCGAACCGCAGTCCCCTCAAGCGAGAACTTGACCGAGTCCACATCGTGCCCGATTTGGAGCGATGTCGGGTCTGTTTCCGTATCCGGCTGCCATGCTCCGTCTCGCGTTTTTCCGTACTCAACAAACAGACCGTCTCCGAGTTGATAAAAGTGTGCATAATTTTCCGGAACCGACGCCGTTGAAGTATTATCCCAGTAATACAGTTCCAGTGAATCGCCGGATTCGCTCAGGACATGCCTGCGCAGGCTGGCTTTGCGGCAGACGGCATCAAATGCTTGTTGTGCCGAAAAGCTGTTAATCGTCGAATCGCTGTAAACCCGGCCGAACAGACTGCCGAAGCTTTTCTGGCTGTTGGCCAAAAGCACACCGACTCCTAATGTCATGATGCTCACCGTGGCAATCACAACAACAAGTTCGATCAGCGTAAATCCTTTACGGCGGTTGTCTGTGTGGTTTTGTTTCATTTTGATTTTCTCAGTGAGCCGTAAACGCTGAATAGCGAACAAACGGTTCGCTTCCTTCGAATTCGCCCTGCGCATAATCCCTTCGCCAAGCGACCGTCGCATTCAGGAGCATCGGCTCCGAGCCGGATGGCATTTCATAAGAAAGTGTTACGAAATAATGAACATGCTGAAAGATGACTTTATAAAAGTCCAAATGCGTCAGCGGCACACCGGCCAAATTGTTCGGCGCATCGGGGCCGGACGCAGTCGTTTGAATTACTATTTCACCGCCAAAAACGGCTGCCGGATCAAATCGTGTGCTGCCCTGCTGGCCTTTCCATCCTTCCAACAGCAGCATTGCGACACGAGACGCGGCGGCCTGCACTTCCGAAACCTTCACATTACGCATTGAGTGGTACTGATACCCCATCGTTCCTGTAGCCAAAACCATGGTGATGAGCATAGAAATCATCACCTCGGTCAGCGTAAAGCCACGACGACACCGAAGTGTCCGGTTGTTATTCTGTTGTTTGCTTATGACTTTCAATACCATGTCCTTTGGGTTGGAATTTTGATTGCTCCATATAACAGAAGAAGCAGAGGGGGTACCGGTCGGCCTCCTCTGCTTCCTTATAAGCTGTCAATGCAAAGCTGCTTTTAGTTCCATGCGCCGGACACACTCAGTGTCTTCGAACCGCTCGGTGCATTGGTCTGGCTGCCGGTAACAGTTACGGCCGCATTACCATTGGCATCGACACTGTCAACGTTGTAGTCGCCGGGAACAAAAAACGTGCCCGTCAGGTCTGCAGGGGTGAAACCCAGCAGAGACTGCGTTGTTGCATTGCTGAGTCCGCCGGTCGGGGATGTTGCATATTCTGCAAAATACACACGGATGGCAGACTTAATGGTGCCGGCAGTCGCATTCGCTTCGGACCACTTGGCCGAATCAATACGACCTCGCATCATCGGCACAGAAGCCGCAGCGAGAATACCGACGATCAGGATGACCACCATCAGCTCGATTAATGTAAAACCTTTTACTTTCATGTTATTTCTCCTGTAACAAAATGTTAACATTTGCCTTTTTGGTATTTCCATTTGCTATTTCGTTCAACAAAACAGCCGACTTAACGAATTTTTTTCCTAAAAAGCTATCAAACCCCGTATTTATACGGACATCGAGAAGATCGGCAGGTACATCGCCAAAATCACCACCAGAACGATCGCTCCGACCGTAATGATCAAAACCGGTTCCAGCATCCCCAGCATCAGCGAGACCAGCGAATCCACTTTTTTCTCATAATATTCACTGGTCTTTTCCATCACTGAAGACAGCGAACCGCTGTTTTCGCCGATCTGGGCCATTTTTATCGCCACACCCGGGAAAAATCCCACCTCTTCCATACTTTTGGAAATATTCTTACCTTCAACCATTTTTTCCCGTGTTTCCAAAACACCCCTTTTAAGCAAATCGTTACCGGTCATATCCGCGAGTATCTGGAAGGCATCCAGCAGCGAAACACCCGCCCCGATCAGCGTTCCCAGGGTTTTGCAGAACATCGCAACAAAACTCATCAGAATGATCTTCCCGAAAACCGGAGCGGACAAAGCCAACTGGCAATACTTTTCATGCCCTTTCTTTGTCTTGCCGTAGACCAAAGCGGTTCCAATCAGCGTTGCCGTGACGATCAGAATATAGGGGACATTGTGGGTAATTGTATTGTATACCGCCATAAACCCTCTCGTAAATGCGGGCAGTTCACCATTGAATTCCTCAAACATCACTGAAAAGCGCGGTATGACCTGCGTCATCAGAACAATCACGATCAGCACAACAAAGCCAACCACGAATGCCGGATACGCCATAGCGCCGCGAACCTTGCGCGCCAGTTTGTCGCGGTTTTCATAATGTTCCGCCAGCCGTTCAAGGGCCTTTACCAGGGAACCGCCCGTTTCGCCGGCCATGATGATCGCGCAGCAAAGTTTACCAAAAACCTTTGGGTACTGTCGGATGCTGTCCGTAAATGACATTCCCTTTTCGATCTTGTCCGCCATGTTTTTTAAGATATACTCAAAATAGGGATTCGAGATTTCGTCAGCAATGGTCATAATGGCATTCGTGATTGAAAGGCCGCCCGAAAGCATTGTGCTCAATTGCCAGCAGAACGTGGCCAGGTCAACCGATTTGACTTTCTTGAACCGAACCTCTGCCTTTTTTTCTTCCTTGTTGCCATACATCTCATTAATGACCGCGGGCGTCAGTTCCTGACCGCGCAAATAGGCCAATAGTTCATCCTGGCTCGCCGCCTGCTGCGTCCCTTCTTTGCAATTGCCTGAATAATCCCATGCGACGTATTCAAATGTTTTCATTTTAAAACCTCAAAATAAGACATTAAAACTATTCTGCAACATTGTCCGCATACGTGACACGCAGAATTTCTTCCGCCGTGGTTCGCCCGTCGACCACACGTGCGGCCCCGCTGGATAACAATCCGCCGTATCCTTTCTCACGGACCATCGCGCGGATCTGTGTTTCCTGGGCACCGGCCGCCATCGCTTCGCGGATGTCACTGTCCATCACCAAAAATTCAAAGATCGGAAGTCGTCCGCGATACCCGCTGCCGTCACATTCAGAACATCCCTTGCCGTGGAAGAACGTGGCTGAAGCAATTTGCTTCGGGCTTAGCTGCAGCCGACTCAACTGCACATCGGACAACTTGACCGGCTCTTTGCATTTATCACAGATTTTGCGGACAAGTCGCTGGGCCAGGACCAAATTGAGCGAAGACGCCAGCAGATACGGCTCTAGCCCCATATACACCAGACGGCTCAGCGCACTGGGGGCATCATTCGTATGGAACGTGCTCAGTACGAGGTGGCCGGTCAGCGATGCCTTGATCGCAATTTCCATGGTTTCCTTGTCACGAATTTCACCGATCAGGATAATATCCGGGTCCTGGCGAAGGATCGTCCGCAAACAGGAGGCGAACGACAGGCCGATACCCGGTTTGATCTGTGTCTGATTCACGCCGGCCAGTCGATATTCCACCGGATCTTCGACCGTGCTGATATTCTTATGCGGATCGCGCAGTTCATTCAGCGCCGAATAAAGGGTTGTGCTTTTACCGCTTCCGGTCGGGCCGGTCACAATGATGATCCCATGCGGCTGGTTCAGTGTACTCTTGAACGCCGTCAGCAATTCCGGCTCCAGGCCCAGTGTGTCGAGATTGTGATTGACCGCACCTTTGTCGAGGATACGCATGGCGATCTTTTCGCCATAAATGGTCGGCAGCGCGGAGACACGAACATCAATATCCTCTTTCACGCGGCCGCGTTTGATCTTAAACCGCCCGTCCTGCGGCAAACGCCGCTCGGCAATGTCCATCTCCGACAAAATTTTGATCCGCGCAATGACCGCCGCCTGCATCTTTCGGGCCGGAGGCACCATTTCCATCAGCATGCCGTCCACGCGCATTCGAATCGTCATGCTTTTATCCTGCGGCTCGACATGGATATCACTGGCACGGCTTTTAATTGCCTGGCTGAGCATCAGGTCAACAAATCGAATCACCGGTGCCTCTTCCGCCTCGGCCGTCGAAGAAATATCCATCGCCAGGGCGTTTTCCATTATATCATCTTCGTCGCTGCTGATTTCAAGCTCCACCAGGTCACGAAGCTGCTGTTCCTCCACATCCGTACCGTGATAGACATATTCAATGGCTTTCAGGACTTCGCTTTCAGATGCCAGCACGATCTTGATCGGGCGTTTCAGCTTCACCGATACCGTGTCCACCGCGATCACATTCAGCGGATCGGACATGGCGACCACAACCGAATCATCCTGTTCTTCGACCACCAGGACACAGAACCGTTTTGCAATATTCTCAGGAATATTGCGAGCCGCATCCTTGTCGATCGTCGAAAAATCCGTCAACGAAATGTATTCAAATTCCAGGTATTCCGCCAACAGCTCCGTCAAACGGTTGTCCGGCAGGATCTTCAGACGAACCAGGGCCTGCCCGAGCCGACCTCCGTTTTCTTTCTGGTCTTCCAGTGCGGACTGCAGTTGCTCGGCCGTAATACAGCCCTGCTGAGTCAGCCAGTCGCCAAAGAGAAGATTCTCCTTGATCGCGATCGCGGAATCTTGTTGTTGTATTTTTTCAATCACAGTTTCACCTGTTTATTGCGTCTGGTTTCCCATACTCAATGGCCACCGCTTCTCGCGGGGTTGAGCCCGGGCCCAAGGTGTCGGGTACCCATTCGGTCTTATCTGAAAAACCGTTGACAAACTTGTTGAGCGTTCCAGACAATTTTCGGCTGTCTACCGGTTTGGTCAGAAATCCGTCAAATATCGTCAGTATCTGATGGTGTTCTTTTTCATTGAAGACTTTTGCCGAAAGGGCAACGATCGGCAATCCGACGCCTTTTTCACGAAGCTGCTGCGTCGTCTCATACCCATCCATCTTCGGCATCTTGATATCCATCAGGATCAGATCGTACGCATTGTCCTCGACTTTCACCAAGGCCTCCTGTCCGTCTTTGGCGGTGTCGACCCGGGCTCCCAAAGCTTCCAGCATCAAACTAATGACAATCCGGTTGGACTGCTGATCCTCAACCAGAAGGATCGTTGGCTGGGATACATCAGCCGGTTGCCGCGAATCCTGTTCGGCGGCCTCGCCATCCCGGCCCAGCGGCCCCAGCTTGGGTGTTTTGTCGGGATTCAGTCCGGCCGGAATGCGTATGCTAAACGTGGACCCTTCACCAACCCGGCTTTTTGCTTCAATGGTTCCGTCAAGCAGCTCACAAAGCTGTTTTGTTAAAGGCAGTCCTGTTGTGACGGTCAGGCTGCTGTTAAATTGCGACAGGAGTTCCTCATCCATCTCAATCCGATAAGCCGTTGGCTCGAAAATCGTCTTGAATGTGTCCGGCCCAATACCCTCGCCCGTATCGATCACATCAAAGCGGATTGTCGGATCACCGTTATGCTGTTCCATCTGCACCTGAAGCTGAATACAGCCCTGGGAGGTGTGTTTAATCGCGCCGGCGGTCAGATTAACCAAGCACTTCAACAGCCGGTCCTCATCACTGAAGATGTAGGCGGGCATATCAGGGTCGGTAACGATCTCATACTCAATCCCTTTTTCGCCGGCGGCCCAGGAAAGCATCTTTTCAATTTCGGTGATGATGTCGGATAAACGGAATTTTATTTTTGTGACCTTAAGACTTCCGGCAAGCAGCTGGGTCCAGTCTAAGACTTCGTTCGCCAGAAGAGAAAGGTCGTGGCCCGCGTGATTGATCTCCTGAACATAATCACTCAGGTCCCCTTTAAGAGATTCGATCAGCAAAAGATCGCTGAAGCCGATCACTGCATTGGATAAGGTCCGAATATGATGGATCATGTTGTCAATTAAGCTGCTTTTGGCTTGTAAGAGGGCTTCACGCTGGGCAATCTGATGATGGGTACACTTGCCCGGACACGCCCTCCACGGCTTTTGCCCATCGGTCTGGCGGTTCTCTTTTTCTATGGCTTTGTCGTTGTTATTCATTGCTGCTCCGCATTATTATCGGCCCTTTCGGTTGTTTCACAGCGATCGTGTAAACTTAAAGCATATCCACATCCCGACTTCGTCATATCTGGGGGGCCGGTTAACTAAAATAACGGCCCAATAACGCTTTTTCTGCCCCTGGCAGATTGCAGAATTCCCCCACCACCACCGCACCGGGCATTGTATATATAAAAGGATTATTTGCTTGCCTCCGACTTTCAGCTATTGGATAATATGCCTCTATGAAGGCAGCAAAGCACAAATCAAAAATCAATCGCATAAACATGTCCGCTTCGCCGCGATTGTTGGCTCTTATTATTTCGGCTTGCCTGCTGTGCTGTTCCTGCGGCAAGCAAAACACCGCCGCCGAATCCGATGTGTCCAATAAAATTACCTTTGATCTTGAGCAATTCAACGAAGAAGGGCTGCGCGGCCCGCCGGATGGGCTGGTTGCACTGGATTATGAATTCTGTATTCCCGATACGGAAAAACATAAACAGCAGGTCCGGTCTATTGATCTGACGGTCCGATTCATGTGCGGTTCACGCGGACGAATCGGCTGTGACAGCACCGAATGTCTGTGCGTTGGCTCCACACATCAGGAAAACTTCCGGCAGGTCCTGCTGCAGCTGGCGGCACTGGACTATATCGAGCGGATAGACTGGTGTGTCTGGGAATAATAAAAAAGTCCCGCCGGGCGGTTGATACAGATAGAAAGCGGTGATCCGTTTTTTAAGATGAACCGTCGATCAGTTCAGGCAAAAGCTCTCTCGCGTGGGCCGGTGCCGCGGCGACCGCTGAAATCATTTCCCGCTGCCGCTGTGTAAAAGCGACCGGTGCCGCGACATCGAAACCGTCAACACCCAAGGCCGCCATGATCTCCCCCGCCAATACATCAATGCCTTCGTTGTATTTAGCGCTAACAAAAACTGCTCCGGGTTCTTGGATTCTTGTATCCTTGTTTTCCTGAAACAAATCACACTTATTATATACACAAACAACCGGCCTGCCGTAATCACTGGGTGCTGATGATTGAGGACCGAGAACGGATACCACATAAAGCACCGCATCACAGGCGCTCAGCAACTCCTTCGTGATCTGCTGCGCATTTTCTTCGATGGCATCCGCACCCGCCAGTGCATCGTCCAACCCGGCCGTGTCGATAAACTCCGCCCGGATCGGGCCGACCTGTCCCGTTGCACTCACCCAGTCGCGCGTCGTTCCGGCTGTATTGGACACGATCACCTGCTTGGTCCCGACCAGGCAGTTCAGCAGCGTGCTCTTGCCCGAATTTGGCGGCCCGGCGATCACGATCCGCACGCCCTCGATGATGCGGCGGGCAATTTTACTGTGCCTCAGAATCTGCTCGCAGCCCTTCTGAATATCATCAACACAAAGTGAATCGGCCGCGTCGAGTGTTTCTCGTGCCCATTTTGACAACCCGTCGTCGATCTGCGACTGAAGAATTTTCACGCCCAACAGGGTGGCTGATTTCTGCATGGCCAGCTTTGCTTCGACCTCGATCGCATTCTTCGACTCCCGCTGACAGCGCTGTATCGCAAAATGTTCGGCATCCATCAACGCTGCCCCGTGCGACTGCAAAAGCTTAACGATCTGCTCCACCAACAGGGGATTGCCATGACAGTGAATCGCAAACTCATTTTCACTTTCACACCCAACCACGACCTCATCAACCACCCGTTCACCATCAATAATCGAACCATGA
Organism: Planctomycetota bacterium; assembly: GCA_039714335.1. Classification (GTDB taxonomy): domain Bacteria; phylum Planctomycetota; class Phycisphaerae; order Sedimentisphaerales; family Anaerohalosphaeraceae; genus 4572-13. The sequence continues at coordinate 639 of JBDLJN010000025.1, read as the reverse complement.
AAAGTGGAATTGATCGTGTCGCTTCCGCTCCACGCTTCTGCGCAGCCTTCCTGAAACACCTTATCCAAAATCCCCTGCGCATCCGGCCCAGCCAGGGCGATGCTCGATATCGCCGCCATCCCGCGGCTGGTAAAAACACAAGCTCTTGTTTTTTTTGAATGCATATTACGGTTTCACCGCCGTGATCCATGTACAGCCAATCTTTTCGGATTCTACAGCGACCTGCGGATCCGTAAAGCCGGCTTTAGCAATTGCGCTAAATAGTTCAGTTTTAGAATACGCCCCCACCATCACATTAAACAGTGCCGGCACCAGCGGCCCGGTCTTGTCGTCATTCAAGGCGAACTCCTGAATCGTCACGATCCCGCCGCTCACCAGCGACCGATATGCCTTTTTCAACTTCGCCGCCGCCATGCTGCTTGCCCCATGCAGCACATTTGAAAACAGCACCACATCGTGACCGGCGCCAAAATCGCCCGTTTCCCAACTGCCCTCACACACCGAGATTCGGTCAGCCATTCCTTCGGCCTCAATGATCGGCCGGGCAATCGCAATCGTTTCCGGCAGATCAAACACCGTCGCACAAAGTTCGGGATACTTCCGGCACGCCAGGATCGAATACGTTCCCGGCCCACCGCC
>JBDLJN010000024.1:0-22711 GCA_039714335.1 Planctomycetota bacterium | reverse complement strand
CAGGAGTTTGACACTGGCGGCCTGACCCTCGGCCGCGGCGAACATCAGCGCGGTCCATTTTTCATTGCCATCAACGATATTGACATCCGCTCCCTTTTCCAGAAGCAGAGCGACCGTTTTTTCGTTGGGCCCGCTGGCGGCGAACATCAGGGCGGTGCGGCCAATGCTGTCAAGAAAGTTGACCTCGCCGCCGTGAGTGATCATCAATTCCACGATGCCGGTATGCCCGTTAAAGGCGGCCAGCATCAGGGCCGTCTGGTTGTTGGGATTGGCCGCGTTCGGGCTGACCCCGGCGACCAACTCGGATTCAACGGCCCGGATATCACCGTTCAGGGCGGCATCAAAAAACGCCTGCGTCGCGGGTTTATCCTTTTGGACAGGTGCCGGTTCCGGGGCTGTTTTGGGCGGCGATGGTGCCTGGACAGCCGCCGGCTGCGCGGGTTCGGGTTGCTGGGCGGCCGGTTCGTTGTTGGCCTCGCAGCCGCACAGCAGCCAAACGATACTTACGATCACACAATACATAGAACAATGTTTCATCATTCATCTCCGGTTTCTTGCTGATGTTTGATTTGCATATCGATCGCATAGATGTATCTCTGGGTGCGGAAAACGACCACGCAGATACCCAGCCAGAAAGCGACAAAGATATAGACGATCGATTTTTCGACCCAGCCGGTGCCGAAGATCGTGATCGCGGCGTTGAGCAGGATAAAGTACAGCCGCATCTCGGTCGGGCCGGTGCCCAGGTAGGTGATCTTGAACTGGTTGGTCGCGCCAAAGCCCAGAAAGGCATTGACCATCAGACAGCCCATCCCCAGCGACATAAACCACAGCAGTTTTGCATTCATTCCGTCAAACAGGAACGACCACCCGATAAAGACCGAACACATAAACACGAAGTCCAGAAAATGGTCCATATAAAAGCCCCACTTGATGAGCCCTTCGTTGCGATGGCGGCCGATGGCCCCGTCGAAGCAGTCGGTAAACCACTGCAGGAAAACCATCAACGACGAGAGCCACAGCCAGTGCAGGTTGTCGGATCTTCCCGCGAGCGATCCGAACACGACGACACCGACCGACCACAGGATGGTCATCAGGGTCAGTTGCCGCGATGTGATCGGCGCCGGAAACTTCGGCGCCAACCACAGAATAAACTGTTTTTCCGGCGCCGACAACCATGTCTTCATCGGGGCCTTACCGTCACAACCGGTTGTTTTGTCTGTCATGGGTCTTGCCTCCCACTATGATTAATTGTTTTTTTTGTTCTCAAAGTGGACGAAGTCGATGAGAAAGACGGCGCCGAGGAAGACAGCTTTGATCTCTGCGGGCCAGTCCGTCGGGAAGGTGACGCCGAAATTGTCCGCATCGGTGAAGCTCTCTTTGAGCAGGCCGGACCATTTTTTTGTGATCTTGCCAAAGACCTGCTCGCCCTCGCGAATCTCAAAGGTCCACGGGTGCAGGATCGGCCCGAACAGTTCGCATATCTCCTGCCCCTGATTGTCAATGACGGCGTATTTCCGCCGGAGCAGGGTGAACCGCCGCTGGATGCTGCCGAGCAGATTGCCGGCTGCGTCAAAGACCTCTATTTCCCGGAAATAAAATCGGAACGGACTTTTCAGCTGCAGCGCCATCTGGTTGTCCGGCTTAACGATGGCGATCTCGAACGGCCGCCACGCCTTGAGGAACAGGCGAACCAGCAGATTGCCGCCGACCTCCGCGGCATAGTAGAGCTGCTGGCCGGCGGTGTTGAAAATGGCGTATTTGTTTTTGGTTTCAAAACCGGTGAGGATCTCGCCCCATTCTTTTTTCTGCTGGACCACCAGGCCGTCTGTTTGAGCTAATGCTTCCATGTAAACCTCCGTGTTTAATGATTGTTTGCGTTATGCTGTCTTATTGAATTTGTCTGCGAACAGGTTGTAGAGCCAAGCGAAGACCAGACCGCCGATACCGGCGTCGAAGAAGCCCCAGGCAGCCCCGATGAGCGAGCCGACGGGTGTCATGGTGTAGCCGGGATACATGCGGTTCAGCAGGCACGATTCGGGATTGCCGTCTTCCAGCATGATCAGCCACCACGCCATGAAGAACAGACCGAAGCCCCAAATCAGGCCGCAACTTAACGCGAATGCCTTGATATTCAGCTTCATAATGCACCTCCCTATCTGCTTAACCACAATTTATATCGAGGGTGTCACTGCTTATTCATTATACTCGATTTTGATGACCGAAGCAATCGGATCCGGGGCCTGTTCGGGCAGGTGGATTACGAGGTGTTCTGATTTGCTTTCAGTTTTCAGCGGTGTATCCTTGTCGGCCAGAAGCCGGGCGTCTTTAATCTGCGACTTTTTCAGCGGCACCTGAAGCCGTCCGTCCTGCGGCCAGTCAAAGACGTGGGCGTACAGGATGCCGGGCTTTTGGGTGCAGCGACCCCATTTGGGTGCCTTAACAGGGCTGGCGGTGGTTTCGTAAATCGCCTCGCTGTTAATCTCCATCCATTGACCGATGGTCTGCATTGATTTGATGCTTTCTTCGGAGATCGAACCGTCGCCTTTGGGGCCGATGTTCAGCAGGTAGTTGCCGCCTTTGGAGACGATGTCGATCAGGTTGCGGATGAGTTTTTCGTCGGATTTCCAGGCGGTGTCGTGGTCGGAGTAGCCCCAGGTGGTGTTCATGGTCATGCAGACTTCCCAGTCCACGCCCTCAATGCCGGTTGAGGGGATGGTCTGCTCCGGTGTTGTAAAATCGCCCTGTTCGGGCTTCCACGATTTGAGCCGTCCCACCGAATCTTTTTTCTCGATATGCGGGATATGGTAGAGCCGATTGTTTGAGATGATGTGCGGTTGGCGGCTTCGGACCATTGCCATCAGCTCATCGGCCCGCCAGAAGGGGCCTTCGGCGCCTTTTTTGGAGTAGTCCCACCAGATGATGTCTACGGGGCCGTAATTGCTCATGAGCTCCCGTGCCTGCTGATGCAGATAATCCACATAGACCGCATGGTTCCGCGGGCCGTTGGGGGAGGGCTTTTTGTTGAGCGGATGCGGCAGGCCACCCGCCGCTTCATAGTCGTACTGAGGATGGTGCCAGTCGATGACGGAGTGATAGAAGCCGACCTTGAGACCCTCGGCGCGGATCGCATCGACGATCTCGGCGCACAGGTCGCGGCCGACGAGATCTTTCGCGTCATAGGTGGTGTACTGCGAATCGAACAGCGCGAACCCGTCGTGGTGCTTGGTGGTAAAGACCACATACCGGCAGCCGGCCTGTTTGGCGAGTTTGGCCCATTGGGCAGCAAAGTCCTTGTCCGGGCGAAACCGAGGGACGGCCTGATGGGCGTATTCCCATGTGTCGGCGCCGACACGGTTCTGGATCCATTCCATTCCGCCCCGTTTGCCGACAGATTTGTTTTTCCAAGTACCCGCCAGTCCGGAATAGAGGCCCCAGTGGACAAACATCCCGAAACGCGACTGACGCCACCACTGCATGCGGGCGTCGCGTTGCTGTGCGGTTTCTGTTTTCATTTCATCGACTCCGATTTTATTGGTTTGTCCGAAAAGCGGGGAGGTAAATACCTGTATAAGAAGGGTCATTGCAACTAATAGAGAAACGGATTTCTGTTTGTTCATTTGCCTGGCACCTTTCTGAGTAGTTGGAAACCGTTTTGAATGCCGATATTTTATCCCTTGCGGTGGATTTATCAATAAAAATGAGCACAAAAGCCGAGAATTATCGTTTATTGACGTAGATGCGATACAGCGATACAATGAGCGGACATTGCAAAATCGAAAGGAGTGTGTTGTGGCAAAGAAGATTTCACCGGAACGCAAGAAACTGTATAACGCCGGACTCGTTATTATTATCATCGGGCTGTGTTTATTGTTCCTTCCTTTTCTGGCGATTCCGGTGGGGCTTATTGCGACTCTTATCGGGGGCGGGGAACCGGGATTGAATTTCTTTTTGGGGATTCCATGTGCTTTTGTGGGGACGTTTTTGGGCATGGGCCTGTTTATAGCCGGTTTGTTTATGAGAATTATCGCCGCTCGCGGTGTGGCCGGGTCGGGCTTGGTGCTGGATCCTGAAAAGGCACGGGAGGACTTGGAGCCGTGGACCCGTATGGGTGGGGGGATGGTCAAGGATGCGCTGGACGAGGCGGATATCAACCTGAACAATCTCGGCGGCGGTTCTCCGCCGGAGCAAGTTGTTATGATCAAATGCCGCGAATGCGGAACACTGAACGAAGACGACTCCAAGTACTGCCAGGAATGCGGTAAGCCGCTGTGACCTGTGCGTTTATTGGCTGAGCGATTCGATCAGTTCGTTGACCATCGCATTCAGCTCCACTGCCGCCTCGCCCTGGATAAAGTCTTTGGGCGATTTTTGTCCATCACATTTTGCTTCGATGACCCGCAGGGCTTCCATGGCGGAGTCGTATAATCCCGCGGCGATCAGTTCATCCACGATCAGGAGCATTTTACCAAAGGTCTCTGTTTTGTTGTCGGCAGAGTTACCGTTGCCGACACCCTGGATCGATCCATCCTCCAGAGCACTTTCGTAAACGTCGAGGACGTTCATGATCAGTTCTTCGTTCGACAGTTCAGCGGAAACGCCTTCGCCAGTGAGCACCACGTCCACAACAGGATCGTTGGGGTCATTGCTGCTGATGCTTAACACGGCCGTATCGATACCCTCTGCAACAGGACCGAACTGGATTTCGAGATCAATGAAACTGTTAGGTTCCACGATGGCAGGCAGCGTTTGCCAGGGTGTGAATGCGAACTGTGCCTGCTGCGACTGTTCGAGCTGCAGCGATTCGATCGTCAGGGGGGCGGTGCCGAGATTCAGCACGGATACGACTCCTGACTGACTTGTTTCAATATCGGTCTGTCCGAAGTGATAGTTGGACTCTGAAAGCTCGATATCGGGTTCAGGGGTTACCCAGCCGAGTTTGACGGTCTGGTAGTATATAAAATTACTGCTTCCGATAAGGACGCAATCGATGGGAAAAGCGAAAGGTGTCCCGTTTTCATATACACCGGACAGGGTCTGTCCCATCAGGAAAAGTTCGCCGGTATCGGGGTCAACGGGGACGCCGTCCACGGCGAAATCGGTTCCATAAACAGTGACGATGCCCTCAGGCAGGCTCAAGTCCGTCCCGGTGATCATCAGTAAATAATCGATCTTTCCGCCGTATATATCGAGAACCGCTTCGCAGTCGGTCAGCACAAAGCCGAGAATGTGCGCAGGTTCGACCAGGGTCACTTTGGCGTCATAGATCCACACCGAACCATCCACGGTGTAATCGATTTCTGCGGTGACTCCGCCTGAGAACTCTATATCTTCATAGGCCAGGAGAAGGTTGCCGCATAACAGAACAGCAGCAACGAAAACCACGATGCTTCTTTGATTGTTTGTACTGTTGCGATATTTCATGTTGCCCCCCCGAGCGGTTTCTGTATTTATTGCTCTTAGATAAATTATACAGAATAAATTCATAGAAACAAAAAATAAAAAAATTTATTTGATCGGCTTTAAGGTGAAGCGTCTGCTTTTATCGGACAGATGCAGGCAAAGATCGAGATTTTGGGTGCGTACGGGTAATTTATCACAGCGCATAAGAATTTGATTAAGGTGCGGTGTTTTCGCGCCGATAGGAATTCAGTATTATTACGGATGCTTTTGTAGGATTAATGTGAATGCAGATATTTTCAGATAAGAGGATAACCATGAAAAAAGGTTTTACGCTGGTTGAGCTAATAATTGTTGTTACGATTCTTGGCATCTTAGCCGCTATTGTGCTGCCGGAGTTCCAGGGGCACGCTGCCGAATCCCGAGAGTCGGCCGTTAAAACTTCTCTGCATGCCGTTCGTTCCCAGATCGAACTGTACAAAATACAGCATAACGGACTGCATCCCGGATACGTCGGCGCATCCGGAGTAACGTCCGGAATGTTTATTAACCAGCTTGCAGGTACTTCGAGAATTGATGGATTTCCGAGTTCTTCCAGAACACCCAGCGATCCGTTTCTGTATGGTCCTTATTTGATGGAATGGCCTGCCAATCCATACAATAATCTTTCAACAGTCACCATTGTTCCTGAAGCAACAACAGATTTCGCTGTGGCGGCTGACGATTCGACCGGGTGGTTGTATCACAAAGAAACTGCGACGTTCAAAGTCAACACGACCGGTACGGATTCACAGGGGATCTCCTACGCGGATTATTGAGCGTGCCTGATGCAGGTGAGGTTGATTCGGGCTGTCGTTTCATACAGGCGGAAACAGGCGAACATTGCAAAACGCAGCGGGGACGGGGCGTCCTGAACAATTCAGGCAGTCTCTGTTTCCTTTCCAGACGCGTATTCTTGTAAAATCCTTGCGATACTTTCTTCAGTGAGGGGTTTTTGGAGGAACTCGTTGAAGCCGACTTTTAAGGCGTTTTTCCTGAGCCCTTCGATGGTAATCGCGGTAATGGCGATCAGCGGGGTCATGTCGTTTTCATCTCTGAGTTGTGTGGCGACGGCGAATCCGTCCATTTCCGGGATGTGTATATCAATGATGATTATGTCGTAGGTGTTGCTGAGAGCTTTTTGAAGTCCCCCTCTTCCGTCAAAACAGCAATCACAGACTGCGCCGGCACGTTGAAAATACAGTTCGAGGATGCGCTGATAGCCGGGATCATCTTCAATGACAAGAACGTTTGGTCTCTGGGCGTTTTCATTCTGCATGCGTTGATTATACCAATAGATCGTTTCGATGAAAAGCGAATATTTGTAGAGCTCGTCATTAATCACCTGTTTTTTGACAGTGAATACCTTGAAACGTGGTCGGCTCGGTACGATAAAAGCCGTCACGTATCCCGATGTGTATCCATTCACAGAAAATTTTGAAAAAAGTTAAAAAGCTGGTGAGAAAAAATTTGCGCGATGATTGACATTCTTGGTATCGACTACTGCGGTATCATTGTCTGCGATTATTTCTCTGCCAACAAGAAATTTATCAAATTGAGCAAAGCCCTGGTTCAATACTGCTGGGCTCATCTGATTCGTGACATTAAATTCCTGCTGACGCTGGGCCACGATTTTGCCTCTGTTTTCAATGGCCAGTTCTGTACTATTGCTATGCACATCAGCTCCGATATAATAGGTACTCATGAGGGCTCCTTTCGTATAAGAGTTTATGGTCAAACTTACTTGTACTCGAGGATGCCCTCTCTTCATATCTTCACGGGGCACACGCAGTTGGGCTGGTATGCGCTGGTGCGAGCGAACTTGGACAGTTGTTGCCACCTGTGTTCGACACAAACGTAGCGTTTATGAATTCTTCCTGGAAGCCCTTAACGCCACCTATGCTGGAACTGCATATCCAAAACTAATCCCCGAAAAACTGTGAATGGTTACCCATACATGTAGTAACTATAGCGTTTCCAGGGTAAGTCGTATTCAATTTTCCCTGGAAACGTTTTTTTTCGCACGAAATGAAAAAAATGGAAGATTTTGGGTCATTACCCGATTAATTTCTTGCATTTTGATCGGTATCGCATAGAATACCGCCTTAAATATGCCTTGTCGCACGGGGTTGCGACGCAATGAAACGGCCCAAAAGGCCGTTTTCAGTATTGAAAATGGGGCTGACAGGTATCGCAGCATGGTCAGCTCAAGCCTCCGACAGGGCCCGGTCAGTCCGCTTGACAACAGTGGATTCTGCGACCAACGAGTCAAACAGGACGGTTTGTCCTGTTTGAAAAGTCCAAGAACCAAGTTCTAAAATCCAATTAGATTGAAGTCGCCTTTTGGCGAACTTAGTTTTTGGAAATTGGATTTTGCTATTTAACTTTGTTTTGTTACCCCGTGGTGTAATTGGCAACACCCGAGTTTTTGGTACTCGTATTCCAGGTTCGAGTCCTGGCGGGGTAGCTTTTGATTGTATATTGAAAATTGTAGATTTTAGATTTAAGTTATTATGAGTGAACGAGTTGCGATAATTTTGGCGGCGGGTCAAAGCACCCGCATGAATACGAAGGTGGCTAAGGTGCTGCACGAGGTGTGCGGGCGCCCGATGCTCGAGTGGGTGCTTGAGGCCTGCCGAAATGCCGGTGTGCAAAAGCATATCGTTGTAGTCGGCTACGGAAAAGAGCAGATTATCGGGCGTTATAAGGATGCCGACGATGTGGTGTTTGTCGAGCAGGCCGAGCAAAAGGGGACCGGTCACGCGGTGATGTGCTGCCGAGAGCAGTTAGAGGGGTTTACGGGCCAGACGCTGATCCTTTGCGGCGATGCCCCGCTGATCCGCACCGAAACACTGAAGGTACTGATCGAAAAGCACGAACAGGAAAAATCAGCGGTCACGCTGGCGACGGCGGTGATGAATGACCCGTCCGGCTACGGCCGCATTATTCGTGACGGCTATGGCAATATCCAGGGAATTCTCGAGCACAATGACTGCAATGAAAAGCAGCTTGCGATCACCGAAATCAATCCGGGCTATTTCTGCTTCCAGACGCCCCATTTGCTGGAGGCGCTTGATAAAATCAGGCCGAACAATGTCAAGAATGAGTATTATCTGACCGATGCACTGCATCTTCTGCTTGAGGATGGTCATAAAGCGACCGCGGTAACCGCTGTGGCAGCTGAGGACGCGATGGGTGTTAACAATCGCCAGCAGTTGTCCCTGGCGGGCCGGATCATGCAGGAACGTATTCAGCAGCGGCTGCTGGGCGCTGGTGTAACGATCGTCGATCCGCCGAACACATGGATCGACGCCCGTGCCGAGATCGGTCAGGATGCAGTGATCGAACCGTTTACCTGTATCAGCGGTGCGGTGAAGATCGGTGAGAACTGCCGGGTGGGGCCGTTTGCCTATCTGCATGAAGGTGCGGATCTGGCGGCGAATTCTGTTGTTGGCGTTTTTCAGGAACTAAAGACAGACGGATGAATGAGGATCGAATAAATGCTTAACCACCCGACCATTGTATTCAGCGGCAGCAGCAATCCGGCGCTGGCCGAGGCGATTTGCAGCTATCTGAACCTCGAACTTGGCAAGGTCGAGATCTCAACTTTTCCGGATGGCGAAAAACATATCCGGCTCGAATCGGATGTGCGCGGCCGCGATGTGTATGTGATCCAGTCGACATGCCAGCCGGTGGATGAGAATCTGGTTGAACTGCTGATCTTTCTGGACTGTGTGAGGCGTGCCAGCGCGGCACGGATCACCGCGGTGATCCCGTATTTTGGATATGCCCGACAGGACCGCAAAGACGCCGGCCGTGTGCCGATCACCGCGAAACTGATGGCGAATGTGATTACTTCGGCCGGAGCGGACCGGGTATTGTCGTTGGATATGCATGCAAAACAATTGCAGGGTTTCTTCGATATTCCGGTCGATCATCTGACGGCCGAGCCGGTGCTGGTTCAGTATCTCAAGCAAAAACAAATACCTGACCTGACGGTCGTTTCGCCCGATGTGGGCAATATGAAAACGGCGTCATGTTATGCCAGTGCGTTGGGTGCGGAGCTTGCGATCATCCACAAACGTCGTCTGAACGGACAGGATGTTTCGTGCGAAGAGATCATCGGTGCAGTCGAAGGGCGCAATGTGGTTATGGTGGATGATATGATCTCGACGGCGGGAACGATCACAGGTGCGGCGACGATGGTCAAGGAGCGTGGTGCCAAGCAAATCGTGGTCGGTGCGACACACGGTGTCTTTGCAGGTCCGGCGATCGAACGGCTGAACGAAGCGCCGATCGATGAGGTCTTTGTAACCGATACGATTCCGGTAAAAGAGGCGGTGAGCGGCTTGAAAAACCTGAAGGTGCTCAGTGTGGCTTCTTTGATCGGTGAAGCGATGCGACGGATTCACAGCAATGAGTCCATCAGTACGATGTTTCAGAAGTTTGGACAATTATAGTTTAAGAACTCAAGAACACGAGAACTCAAGAATAAAGAAAGAGGTTAGTATGTCAGAAACAGTTGGATTAAAAGCAAGCGTTCGCGACCAGGCGGGGACACGCGTTTCGGCTCGGTTGCGTCAAGCGGGAAAACTTCCCGCTGTCGTCTATGGTCACGGAAAAGAAACGGTGTCCATCAGTCTGGATGCGCATGAGTTCATTGAGTCGCTGCATCATGGCAACCGGATTTTTGATGTGGATATTGACGGCACTGCAGACACGTTGCTGGTCAAGGCTCTTCAGTATGATTATCTGGGTAAGTCTGTTATTCATGCCGACTTTGTACGCGTGAATCTGAATGAACGTGTGAAGGTTCAGGTGATGATCGAAGTTCGAGGTACGGCGGCCGGAACACACATGGGCGGTATCGTTGAGGAAGCGATGAACGCGATCGAGGTGGAATGTGCAGTGCGTGAGATTCCTGAAGCACTGCTGGTTAATGTGAAGGATCTCGGACTGAACGAAGTTCTGCACGCCGGTCAGATCGAACTGCCCGCAGGGTTTATACTGGTTACGGATCCGGATGCGGTTGTTGTGACCTGTCATGAAACCAAGGCGGCGGTTGCTGAGGAAGAAGTTGTTGCTGAAGGCGAAGAAGGCGTTGAAGAAGGCGCTGAGCCGGAAGTTATCACGGAAAAGAAAGAAGAGGAATCTTCGGAGTAAGGTTCCCCGGCAGTGTCATGGAAGCGTAGGCCATGGTGCACAACTGGAAAGATGGTATCAGGTGTCTGATGGGCGCCGGCTCTTTGGAAATAAAAGAGGATGCTTCAATGAAGCTGATCGCCGGACTCGGAAATCCGGGAAACGAATACGAGAAGACGCGGCATAATATTGGGTTTATGATTGTGGATGCGTTGGCCGAGCGGCTTGGAACCAATGTTCGTCGCAAAAAGTTTAATGCACTGGCCGAAGAGGTTTTTGCGGACGATACGAAGCTGCTGCTGGTGAAGCCGCAGCAGTATATGAACCGCAGCGGTCACGCGATCGCGACGGCGGCGGGATTTTATAAGCTTGCTTCGACGGATGTGCTGATCGTGACCGATGATATGGCTTTGGACGTGGGCCGCCTTCGGCTGCGGGCGAAAGGGTCCGCCGGCGGACACAACGGGCTCAAGGATATTATTGTCCGGCTTGGCTCGGATAATTTCCCGCGGTTGCGCGTGGGGATCGGCGACAGCGGCCGGATCGACGCGGCGGATTATGTGCTGTCGCGGTTTTCCGCCGATGAGCGCCAAATCATTGACACCACGGTGCAGACGGCGGTCGAGGCGATTCTTTGCTGGCTTCGCGATGGGATCGATATTGCGATGACACGGTATAATGCCAAAAACGGCGCCGGTAACGATGAAGCATCCTAAAACAGATTGAACGGGATCAGGGAATGTTGCCCTGATGTGAAAAATAAGAATTTCGAATAGTAGAAAATTTTAAAACCTAATCGGAGGTATAAACTTGGAAACGGCTGTAAAAAGAATGTACGAAGGAATGTTCCTGATAGACTCCGCATTGGCGGCACAGGATTGGCAGAAAGTCCTTGATGAAATCCAGCGGATTCTGGACCGTGCCGAGGCCGACGTGGTCTCGCTGAAGAAGTGGGACGAACGCCGGCTTTGCTATGATGTTCATGGTAAAGGTCGCGGTACCTACATCCTGGTCTATTTCAACTGTGATACGGACAAGGTCAAAGGCGTTGAGCGTGATGTGCAGCTTTCAGAACTGATCACACGCGTGCTGGTGCTGCGGACCGACCGGATGAGCAAGGCAGATCTTGAAAAACCGACGCCGCTGGATGCGGTTCCGGAACCGGAAACCAGCGACAAAGCAGAACCGACTGCCAAGACAGCGTCTGATGAAGTGACGCCCGAAGCGGAAGCGGCGCCTGAAGCAGCGCCCGAAGCAGAAACGGTGTCCGAAGCGGTCTCAGAAGAGCTCGCAGAACCAACCGAGAGTGCTTAAGAACCCGTCGCCGGAAAATCGCAGCGACTCGACGAAACCGCTTATCTATCGAAAGGATTAGATCATGGCAAATGTGAACAAAGTAATGTTGATTGGCCGCCTGACGCGCGACCCCCAGTTGTCCTATCTGCCCAGCCAGACGCCAGTGGTGGAGTTCGGGCTGGCAACCAGCCGGAAATATAAGAAACAGGACGGCACACAGGCCGAGGATACGTGTTTCGTGGATTGTCAGATGTTCGGCAAACGGGCGGAGGTGATCAACCAGTACCTCAAAAAAGGCGATCCACTCTTCGTGGAAGGACGTCTGAAATTTGACTCATGGCAGGCCCAGGACGGTTCCAAGCGCAGCAAACTGCGTGTGTTTGTCGAGAGCTTTGAATTTCTCGGCGGTGGTCGTAATGCCGGTCAGTCAACCGGTGCCCAGGCCGCAGATGCCCCGCCGGCACCGACGGATGCCGATGTTCCCTATGGCGGCGGCATGGATGATGATATTCCCTTTTAGTTCAGACCGGCCGGTTCGATCGGCAGGATAATATGATAGTGAATCCAATAGTGAATACGTGTTACAAATAAACAGGAATAAAAATGGCAAGATTTCAACAAAAACAAAACAACAGGCGAAAAAAAAGAAGACAAAACTTAACGATTCGTGAGCAAACGCAATGCCGATTCTGCCGGGAAGGCACATCCTATATCGATTATAAGGATATTGACGTCCTGCAGAAACTGCTGACCAACCGCGGGAAGATTTTCTCCCGAAAGCGGAGCGGCAACTGTGCCGGCTGCCAGCGGAAGGTAAAAACCGCCATCAAGCGGGCGCGGTTTATGGCGTTGCTGCCGTATACAAACTAAGCGGTTTGTCGAAAGCAGTTACGGTAAATCAGGCGAATGATATAGAAAACTTGGAGACAGACTATAATGAAATTACTGTTACTTGAAGATGTAGAAATGCTGGGTTGGCTCGGCGATGTGGTCGATGCCAAAGACGGCTATGCCCGCAACTATCTGCTGCCGCAGGGATTGGCGACGGTTCCGACGCAGAAGAATATAGATGCGCTGGCGGATGAAAAGGCCCGTCGTGCTGAGCAGCGTCAGCTTGAACGTGATCAGAAACAGGAATTGGCAACCAGCATGGAAGATGCTGAGGTCGTGCTTGCGGCTAAGGCCAACGAATTGGGACATTTATTTGGTTCGGTCGCTGAGCGTGATATTGCCGAAAACCTGCGACAGCAGGGCTTTACGGTTCAGGATGCAATGGTACGGATGCCGAATGGTCATATTAAGGAACTCGGCACACACACTATTACCCTGAGGGTCGCACCTGACCTGAATGTTGCTGTTCGTGTGATTGTTGTATCTCAGGATGAGACCATTGACGCAGTCGAAGAACAAACAACCACAGAAGAATAAAACATGGACCGATGCAGACCTGCAGCAGCTGCTGCAGGGTCGGCAGATTCCTACCTCGCCGGAGGCCGAAGCCGCGGTGTTGGGATCGATGCTGCTGGACCGGGAGTGTATCGGTGATGTGGTGGAAAGCATTCATGCGGACTCTTTCTCGCTGACGGAGCACCGCATTCTTTTTGATGCCATTCTGTCGTTGTATGAAAATAACAGTGAGATCGACCTCGTATTGCTGCGCGATGAGTTGAAGAAGCGCAAAAGTCTTGAGGCGGTCGGGGGCGTGGATTATCTGGTGCGTATTGCCGAATCGGTGCCTTCAGCCTCGAACGCGGCCTATTATGCAAACATCGTCAAGGAAAAGGCGATGTTGCGGGAACTGGTACACGCCTGCGGCGAGATCCTGCACGAAGCGTGTGAAGAGGCCGGCGACGTTGGTGACAAACTCGATGTTGCAGAAAAGCGTATTTTTGAGGTTACCGAGAAAAAGATCTCCGGCAGCGTCACTCCCGTCAAAGACCTGATCACCCAGGCGTTTGAAAATATTGAATCGCGCAAGGGCGGCGACGGGATAACCGGTGTGCCGACAGGGTTTATGGAACTGGACCATATGCTGTGCGGTTTACAAAAAGGCGAAATGGTCATTGTTGCGGGCCGTCCCAGTATGGGCAAAACCAGTTTCGCACTGAATATTGCTGAGAATATCGGCGTCAAGGAGAGTCTTCCGGTGGTGATTTTCTCTCTGGAAATGAGCAAGCAGCAGCTTGTGGAGCGATTTTTGTGCAGCCGCAGCAAAGTGGACGCTCAGATGGTGCGAAAGGGAATGCTGAGCACCGAAGACATGGGGGAACTGACGCGGGCCGGCGGCGAATTGTACGAGAAGCCGATCTTTATTGATGATACACCGGGACTGACGCCGCTGATGATCCGTGCCAAGTGCCGACGTCTTAAAAGCCGACATGATATCCAGGCAATTTTTATTGATTATATGCAGTTGATGAGTTTGGGGGGACGGGTCGAATCACGTCAGCAGGAAATCAGCACGATCTCCCGTTACCTGAAGTCGCTGGCGCGTGAACTGGACGTGCCGGTGGTGGTGCTGAGCCAGTTGAATCGTGCTGCGGAAGGCCGGCAGGGGCATCGGCCCTTTATGAGCGATCTTCGTGAAAGCGGCTCTATCGAACAGGATGCGGATGTGATCATCCTTCTGCACCGGGAAGACTATTATCATCGTGGTGAAACCGATTGGGAGGATACGAATACGGCAGAAGTTATTGTCGCCAAACAGCGTAACGGGCCGACCGGGATGGTTGAGTTGATTTTTGAGGGTCGCACAACCCGATTTAAACCAAAATCTCATGATCTGACACCCTATGAAATGTAAGGATGGAAATTCATCAGGAGGCTTTATGCGGCAAAACCGGAATCAAATCTTGCATATTATCGTCATGCTCGCAATGACGGGGCTGACGACGGCTGCATTTGCCGCGGATGATTCCCCTGAAGGGCTGACCATTGAAACATTGGATGTTGTCGGCAATCTTACGTTAACCCGCGCGGAGGTTCTTTCTGTTGTACGTGCCCGGCCGGGACAGATTTTCAACCAGAAAACGATCAATGAAGATGTACGGCGGATTGCAAAACTTGATGCTGCTGAGTCGGCTTATTATAACACAAAGATCGACAATGATAAACTGGCGCTGACCTATGTTGTCGTCGAACACAATCTGGTCCGGTCGATTATTTTTAAGGGCAATAAGAAACTTAAGGACTCTGTTTTAGCGAAAGAACTGAGTTTTAAGAAAGGTGATTACCTTGATGTCTTTGAGGCCGAGGCCGGTGCCGATGCGATCAGAGAGAAGTACAAGAAGAAATTTCCCTGGGCCGAGATTCGTTTGGATGAAGGCGAGGCCATGTTTGGCCGAGTGGTCTATGTGATCGAGGAGGGTGCTCGTCCGAAGGTGACCAAGGTAGCATTTGCAGGGAACGTTTCGCTGGCCGGCGGGGAATTGCAGAAGACCATTAAGACCAAAAAGAAGAAATTGCTGTTTTTCCCGGTTTATTACGCCCCCGAACAACTGGAGGCCGATACCGAAAAACTGCTCGAAGTGTATCAAAAGAAATCTTTTCTTGATGCGCATATTACAAGCCGGGTCGAATTCAATGAAGATAAGAGCAAGGCATTTGTAACATTCACGATTAAAGAAGGCCCGGCCTATTTCGTCGAGTCCATACAGTTTAACGGTAATCAATTTTTTACGGATGAGCAGCTGCAGGAAGAATTGAAGCTGCGGCCGGATTACTTCTTTAGCGAAGCGTGGGCGGATTTTGATGCGAGAAATATTAAAAGCAGATACGGCGCGTTGGGATTTGTCGATGTCACCGTGTCCATTACAAAGGACATCCTGCCGGATGCTCCCAGGGTTAAAGTAGGGTTTGAGATCAATGAGGGCGGCCGCTATCGTATTGGAGAGGTTGTCATTACGGGCAATACCACTTTTCAGGATCGAAGTATTCGCCGGATCATGGATGAAGAAAAGTTTACGCCGGGGCAGTGGTACAATGCGGATACGGCACGCGTCAACGGCGACGGTGAACTGGAGAAAATCATCAAACAGTCGGTGCTGGCAGAGTCGGTGGAGATTGTCCCGGACGGGACCGACCCTAATACGCGGGATGCACAGGTGACGATCACCGAAGGGCAGACCGGTTCGATTATGCTGGGGGCGGGTGTCGGCAGCGATGACGGCCTGATCGGTTCGATTTCTCTGAGCCAGCGAAACTTTGATATTACCGATACGCCGAGCAGTTTTATGGATATTTTTAACGGCAAGGGATTTCGCGGTGCCGGTCAGCAACTTCGAATGACTGCCAGTCCGGGCACAGAATACAGCACCTATCTGATCAGTTTTTCAGAACCCTATCTGTATGACAAACCCATTTCGTTGAATTTAAGCGGTTCCTTTTTTGAGCGGGAACGCGAAACTTACCAGGAAGAGCGGCTGAACGGAAAAATTGGGCTGGAAAAACGCTATGATGACAAGTGGCGGCGAGGGATTTCTTTTCGAGCGGAAAATGTTGACGTCGGAGACCTCGAATGGGATGCTCCGGAAGATGTTTGGGATGTCGAGGGTAACAATGCGCTGTTTGGAACTCGTTTTTATATCCGCAGAAATACGACGGACGCACGCTTTATTCCGAGCAAAGGGTATAACTTTGATGTTGGCTACGAACAGGTCTTTGGCGATCACACCTTTGGGGTTGTGGAAGGAACCTATCGTTGGTATCACACACTGAGCGAAGACTTGAACGAGCTAAAGACGATCCTTGAAACAAAGCTCCATGCCGGTGCGACGGTCAGTGAAGCCCCGACGTTCGAACGTTTCTATCTTGGCGGCATTGGCAGCTGGGCCTTGCGCGGGTTTGAATACCGCGGCATCAGTCCCCGGGGCGGACCGAGTGACGTGCCGGTCGGCAGTGACTGGGCTGTTGTCGGAAACGCCGAGGTTTCGGTGCCGCTGGGCAGTGAAATATTTTCATGGCTGTTTTTCAGCGATGCCGGTATGATTGACACCGGCGGTGTTCGGGCGTCGGTGGGAACCGGTATCCAGATTATGATTCCGCAGTTCTTCGGTCCGGTCCCGATGCGGTTTGAAGTGGCGTATCCCTTCATGAAGGAAGATGAAGATGAAACCCAGGCCTTCAGCTTTTCAATGGGCGCGCTGTTTTAAAGAAAATGCAAAAGTTAATGATTCGGCCTTCGGCCGATGCTGTTTTATAGCTAAAATCTGAAAGAAAGGAATCATGATGAAAAATTCAAAACAGATGTGGATTGTTCTGGTTGCTGCTTTGGTCGTATTGGGCGCTTATCAGCATGGAAAATTAAACGCGGATGCAGCTGTTCAGCCGGCCAAGATCGGTGTGGTGGATGTGGCTAAAGTGCTTGAGAACAGTGCCCGGAACAAGCAATGGCAGGAAAAGATGCAGCAGGAACAAACCGATACGAAAAATGAGTTCAATAAAATGCGGACGGAGCTTGAAGCGATCCAGGGAAACCTGAAATTGCGGGCGCCCGGCAGTGAGAGTTTTCTCGAACTGCGGCAGGAGATGATCGAAAAGGAAGCGATGCTGGATGCCAAAAATCAGTTTTATCAGGACAAAGTAACGTTCGAGATGAAGCGATGGACCGAAGAACTCTATCAGCAGCTGCTCAAAGTGATTGCCAATGTCGCGAAAGATAAGGGGCTGGATATGGTGATCGCAGATGAATCTCTGAATCTGCCGTCGCCGAGCTTACAGGATTTTATGCTGACGGTGAAAACGCGGAAGCTGCTCTATCATAACAGTCAATATGATTTGACAG
Source organism: Planctomycetota bacterium (assembly GCA_039714335.1). Classification (GTDB taxonomy): domain Bacteria; phylum Planctomycetota; class Phycisphaerae; order Sedimentisphaerales; family Anaerohalosphaeraceae; genus 4572-13. The sequence continues at coordinate 5,052 of JBDLJN010000024.1, read as the reverse complement.
ATGAAGTCCTCGCGGCATTCGACAAAGCAGCAGATTAAAATAAACAGGCCCGATGATGCTGTTATCTGACATAGCAAGTAAATTACAGGCGCAGTTGATCGGTGATGGCCAGGTGGACATTACCGGCGTGAATACGATTGCGGATGCTTCGGCGACCGAGGTGTGTTTTCTGACATCAGCGAAGTACGCCAGGGCCCTGGGTCAAAGTGCCGCCGCCGGAGTGCTGGTTGCCAAACCCGTGGACGGTTGCGATATGGCGCAGTTGGTTGTGGCTAATGTTGACGCGGCGTTGATTGCGGTATTGGCGTTATTTGCGCCCAAGCTGACGGCGATGGAAGGCATTCATCCGGGAGCTGTTGTCGAATCAACCGCTGAACTTGACAAAACCGCTGCCGTCGGGGCGGGAGCGTATATCGGCCATGGTGTCAGGATCGGCGCCAACACGGTGATTGGTCCGAACTGTTCGGTTGGCGAAAATACCACGATTGGTTCGAATTGCCGATTGGACAGCCATGTTGTCGTGTATCACAATTGTCAGATCGGGAATTGCTGTGTGATTCAGGCAAATTCCACAATTGGCGCAACTGGGTTCGGGTACTCCTTTATTGATGGCCAACATCGGCTGATACCCCATAACGGCGGGGTTATTCTTGAGGATGGCGTCGAAATCGGCTCCAATAGCTGTGTTGACCGGGCAAAATTCGGCAATACGGTCATCGGGGCCGGAACAAAGGTTGATAATCTGGTCCAAATCGCTCATAATGTGCAAACGGGCAAGTGCTGCCTGATGGCCGGCCATGTGGGTATTTCCGGAAGTACGAAAGTCGGCAACGGCGTTGTTTTCGCCGGAGCGTCTGGTTCGGCTGACCATGTTGAAATCGGCGATGGTGCCGTCCTTGGGGCACAAGCTGTCGCAACCGGGAAAATCGAACCCGGACAGACGGTGTGGGGTCTGCCGGCCCGCGATTTGAAAAAAGAGTTGAAGAGTAAGAGTGTTTATCGAAATCTTCCTGAATTGGCGAAAGAAGTCAGACAACTCGGCAAAAGGATAGAACAGATTGAAACAACAAAAAACGATAAAGACTGAGGCCCGATTATCCGGTCGGGGGCTTTTTGGCGGCGGGGATGTACGACTCTCGTTTAAGCCGGCCCCGGCGAATACGGGGGTTGTTTTCGTACGTACAGATGTTGACCCTGTGGTTTCAGTTAAGGTCCGTCCTGAGAACATTGTTCATCGCGACCGCCGCACGGCGCTCGGCAGCGGTAAGATCTATATTGAAACCTCTGAGCACTGTTTGGCCGCGATTGCTGCGTTGGATATTGACAATATTATTATAGAGCTGGATGCCGAAGAACTGCCCGGTTTTGACGGCAGCAGCAATGAGTTTTTTACGACGCTGCAAAAGTGCGGCATCGATATGCAGGATGCCGAGCAGCATCCGATCGTTATTACGGAATCTATCTGCATTACCGAGGGCGATAAATCCATCTATGCGCTTCCTTCGAACGGCGACGAGTTGAATATCACCTATGACCTGGACTATACCCAGCATACTGGCATTGGTCGGCAGATCTACTCCTGTCAACTGAACGAAGAAAGTTACGCCGAGAATCTTGCCCGCGCCCGGACCTTTGTGCTGGAGGCCGAAGCGATGCAGATGCAGGCGGCGGGTATCGGCACCCATCTGGGACCGAAAGATATTCTTGTGGTCAATTCGGACGGCCCGATCAAAAACAGTTTTCGCTATCCGGACGAATGTGTTCGCCACAAGGTTGTGGATATGATCGGCGATTTGCGTCTGGCGGGGCGTCCGGTTGTCGGCCGTATTGTTGCTTACAAGTCCGGTCATGCCCTGAACCAAAAACTGGTCATACGGATTGCGGAGTCTTTCCGCAAGGCCGAACAGGAAAAGGCATTGGCGGGCAAGCCGATCCTGGATATCAAACGCATCCAGCGAATTCTGCCGCACCGTTACCCGTTTTTGCTGGTGGACAAAGTGGTTGAGATCGAAAAAGACTGCCGGATCAAAGGGATTAAGAATGTGACATTTAACGAGCAGTTTTTCCAGGGGCATTTCCCCGGAACACCGGTGATGCCGGGCGTACTGATCGTTGAGGCCCTGGCGCAGGTGTCGGGGTTGTTATTTGCGCAGAAGCTGGAACATACCGGTAAGCTGGCGGTGCTGCTGACGATGGATGCGGTGAAGATACGAAAATCTGTAACGCCCGGCGACCAGTTGATCCTGATCGCCGAAGCCGATAAGGTTCGCAGCCGGGCGGCCAAGTGTAACTGTACGGCGATAGTCGGCGAAGAGGTCGTGGCCGAAGCACAGTTGAAATTTATGCTGGTTGATGATGATGAAGTCTAAGAAAACATATCTAACCAAGAAATCAATTATGAAGCGGCGTCATTTTCTAAAATCTGCTGTGGCGACGGGAACCGGGCTGCTTGTTCTTCCGAGCGGAACACTGCGCGGAGCGACTGCTGCCAGTAATAAACTGAATATTGCCTTGATCGGAGTATGGGGCCGCGGTTTGTCGTATTATGATACGATCGAGAATGAGAATGTGGTGGCTTTGTGTGATGTTGATGAGGAGCATCTGGCAATTGCGGCCAAGCGATTTCCCCATGCCAAACAATATGTCGATTGGCGAAAATGTCTTGAGCAAAAGGATATTGACGCTGTAATGTGTGCAACGACGGACCACACGCACGCCTTCATCGCTAACTGGGCGATGAACCGCGGGCTGCATGTGTTCTGTGAGAAGCCGTTAGCCAATAGTGTCGAAGAGACGCGGCTGGTGCGTTCGACATATCTTAAAAATAAGCACAAACTGGCTACCCAGGTGGGAACCCAGCGTCACGCTTTTCCGAATTTTGATCGAGTGCGTGAGCTGATCCGTGATGGAGTGATCGGAGAATTGATCAATGTTCGTGCCTGGGGGAGCCGCCAACTCAGAAAACCCGGATACTTGCCGGCGTCGGGCAAGCCGCCCAAGTCGCTGCATTATGACCTCTGGATCGGCCCGTCCCCGTTTCATCCTTACAATCCGGACTATTTCTCCGGCAAGCCCGGCGCGAGCTGCCTGCAGTGGAATATGTATTGGGACTTCGGCAGCGGACAAGTGGGGGATATGGGCAGCCACACGATGGATCTGGCCTGGAATGCGATTGACGCGAAACTGCCGACAACGGCGGAGGCAGAGGGCGACCCCTTCAATCCAGAAGTGACGCCGGTTGAGCTTAAGATGTGTTTTGAGCATCCCGCCAATGATTGGCGGCCGGCGATTCGCGTGTATTGGCAGCAGGGCGGTTCGATGCCTTATTCGCCGGTTGAATATGTCAATCTGAACAAGATCGGCCACGGGGCGATGTTTAAAGGAACCGAAGGATATGTCATCGCTGACTTTGGTTCTCGTCTGGTTATACCGTATGGCAAGAAAGCGGATATGACATATTATACACCACGAGACGATAGCGATGTGGCGCCGGCGTCCGAACATTTTATCGAAGAATGGATCAATGCCTGCAAAGGGGACTTGAAGACTTCCTGTAACTTCGATTACGGAGGTACCATGATCGAACAGATGCTGTTGGGACTGGTGGCCTATCGTGTGAATAAAAAAATTGAATACGACGGTATGGCGGGGCGTGTGACCAACTGTCCCGAAGCGGATGATTTGCTGAAACGCCAATATCGCCCAGGTTGGACGCTTGATGGGTAATCGGCGCTGCGATAATAATTATACGATTATTTTTTAATAAGTTTAAACTGTTTAACCGGAGGTACATTAAAGTTATGAGCGAAAAAATCCATCCCACAGCAGTGATTGCATCGACAGCCCAAATCGGCTCGAATGTAACAGTTGGACCTTATACTGTGGTGGATGAGGGTGCTGTGATTGGCGATAACACCGTGCTTGACGCACATGTGGTTGTCGGCAAGGACACCAAGATGGGTAAAAATAACCGTATTTTTGCCGGTGCCGTGATTGGGCGCCCGCCGCAGATCCTTGGCTTTGACGATGACACTAAAATCGGCGGCCTGCAGATTGGCGACAACAACATCATCCGTGAATATGTAACGGTGCATCCGAGTATGTTCCCGGATGAGGATACGGTCATCGGTAACGGAAATCTACTGATGATCAATGTGCATCTGGGTCATGACTGTGTGCTTGAAGATAAAATCGTCATCAGCAACGGCACCCAGGTTTCAGGTCACTGCAAACTTGAAATGGGTGTCTGGCTGAGCGGTAATGTGCTGATCCATCAGTTTGTTACGATCGGCAAATGGTGTTACGCGGCCGGTCTGTCAGGGATCAACCACGATGTGCCGCCGTTCGTGATCATCAGCGGGCATTACCCGATGGAAGTTCGTGCGGTCAATAAACGCGGACTGGCGCGTGCGGGCCTGACTGAAGAGCAGCAGGCCGGCGTATTTGAAGTGTTCAGGCATATCTGGCGAAACGACGGTCCCGTTCTGGAACGGGCAAAGGAACTGGTCGCCAGGGACGACATGAAAGCCCCTGTTCGGGATATTGCCGATGCGATCGTCAGAAGCAGCAAGCAGCGTTTTGGTCGTCACTTGGAATTGTTTAGAGACTAATTGTAAACCGGCATCTCGCCGGCAGTTTTCATATCGAACGAAACTTGGAAATGGTAGGTTAATCATATGACTCAATTACGCACTGCTGTTATCGGTGCCGGCAAGATGGGCGGGATTCACGCTAAGGTTTACAACAAACTGGACAATGCGCAACTCGTTGCGATTGCCGACAGTGATGCTGAAAGGGCCGAGGCCCTTGCGGAAAAGTTTGACTGCGAAGCGGTGACAGATCCATCGTCGCTGATCGGTAAGGTTGATGCGGTAACGATCTCGGCGCCGACGATCGCGCATCATGAACTGGCGACGATGTTTGTGAAGAACGGCGTCCCCGTGTTGATCGAAAAACCGTTGGCCTCAACGGTGCAGCAGGGACATGAAATCGTCGATCTGGCGAAGGCCAACAATGTGGTGGTCGCGGTCGGGCATTCGGAGCGGTGCAATC
>JBDLJN010000023.1:0-22988 GCA_039714335.1 Planctomycetota bacterium | reverse complement strand
GTAGCGGCCGCCAACACAGACCGGATAACCCTTGAACGGAGCGGTCTTTTCGGCCATGGTTTCGCCAATGGCAGTGCGAATGTCCAGGTACAGGGGTTCGCCGATGGAACCCGGCTCCTTGGTGCGGTCCAGAACAGCGATCTTATTGACGGTCTTGGGAATTGCACGAATAAAGTGCTCGACACTGAAAGGACGGAACAGGCGAACCTTGATAAGCCCGACCTTTTCGCCCTTGCTGCACAGGTAGTCCACGGTCTCGTGGGCGGTTTCGGCACCGGAACACATCATCACGATCACCTTTTCGGCATCCGGGGCACCCACATAATCGAACAGGTGGTACTGACGGCCGACAACCTTGGCAAACTGATCCATGGTCTTCTGGACAATGTCCGGAATATTCAGGTAAAATTTGTTAACGGTCTCACGACCCTGGAAGTACACGTCCGGGTTTTGAGCGGTTCCACTGATGGTCGGATGATCGGGACTGAGCGCTCGTGCCTTATGGGCGGCGATGAGCGAGTCATCAATCACCGCACGCATATCGTCATAGGTAATCTCTTCAACCTTCTGAACCTCATGACTGGTGCGGAAGCCGTCGAAGAAGTGCAGGAACGGAACGCGCGACGCCAGCGTGGACTGCTGAGCGATCAGCGCCATGTCCATCACTTCCTGTACATTGTTCGAGGCCAGCATCGCATACCCGGTCTGGCGGCATGCCATCACATCGGAATGGTCGCCAAAAATGCTCAATGCCTGACAGGCCAGTGAACGGGCCGACACATGAAAAACCGCCGGGGTCAATTCGCCGGCAATCTTGTACATATTCGGGATCATCAGCAACAGACCCTGCGAGGCCGTAAAAGTTGTTGTCAGGGCACCGGCAGCCAGCGAACCGTGAACCGCACCGGCGGCGCCGCCTTCGGACTGCATTTCAGTGACAGAAGGAATCGTCCCCCAGATATTCGGCAGATTGGCCGCACTCTTGGCATCGGACATCTCTCCCATGGATGAACTGGGGGTAATGGGGTAGATCGCAATGACCTCATTTGTAGCATGTGCTACGTGGGCCGCTGCGGTATTACCGTCAATCGTAACCATTTTTCGTTTCATGTATCTCTCCATAAAATATTTGAAAATAACTGTATCAAAGGGTCGTGAATGCAGACCTTCTTTTCCGTCGCGATAAATAGATAGTTCTTATACCATGTCCCGCACAAGCAGGCAAACTCTTTTCAAGGAAAATCGTGAAAAGAACAACCGAATGAAGCTATTTTGAATCCCATTCGCCGGATTCAGCTTTTTCAGGCTCAATTCCGGGCATTTGAGAGATCATTTTGACATAATTGATAGTAAAAGACCGCCCGTAGAGCAGAAGGAGGAGAAAGTCGGTGCGACTTTCAGGGCTATCACCGCAGGCGGCTGTTTTGAGTCAACCGCTTGTAAACAATCCACGTTAGATGGGCCGGGGCTTTTTTTTTCGTCCATTGAACAGCACCACACTGCCCAGTCCCAATATGCCCAGCGTCGCCAGTTCCGGAACCGCTGAAACCATCACCGCATAGTCATAGCGTGACCCGTCGGTCATATTTTCAAACGCATCGGGAACATTCATTTGAAACATTATCGTCGCATCCGGCGCATCCCTGAAGAGATCCAGAGCAGGCGAACCGACAGCAAATATTTCAATGTCGGTTAAACTCAGATTGTATTCAGTATTCAGGTGTCCGGTCCCCCCGCCGACCGTCAGTGTGTTCATGACCATATCCGCCTGCATCAGCAAATCACCGCCGGCGTTATAAACCTTGAAGCCGTCCACATACAAATCGTTTTTGAAGTCGTACCATTCACCTTGAACAGAAAGATCCCAATCAAGCTTCACCTGCTTAAAGGTCACATACGACCCCACATTCAAAACATCATCCATCCCCGGGTCGGCACTGTCGATATAGGTCTGGCCCGGGGGTTCGCCATTGAAATCCATTTGGCCGTTTTTCTTGACGGTATATGTACCGGAAAGACTGAATCCCGCATACGCTGCATCCGCTGCCGTCAGCAATAACATCAGAACTGCAACCGCAGACAACGCATCTTTTATCCGTTTGTTTTTCATCCGGTCAGACCTTTCACAAAACAACTGCCACATCATCGTCCACATGTCGCCAACACTTAATCGAAACGGACATGCCAAACCGAAAAAAACAACCCATAATAAATGTAACCATTTTTTACAAAATAACTTAAGAGATATTCGCCAACCTGGACGTCTTGAGAAAAACCCGTGAAACACCCGATATATCGGAACCACACCCTGCCCGGACCCCGGCGACTGGCGCCGACCGGAACCAAAAAGATTCGCTTGCCCGCCAAAATGAATTTTTAGAGGTGCCCTGAAGAATTGAAAACGCGCACGGCGCAAAAAAAGACCGCCCGTGGAGCAGAAGGAGGAGGAAGTCGTGCGACTTCCAGGGCTATCACCACAGGCGGCAGAAGGAGCTAAAAAACAGCATACCGATTTTCACAATTGGTGTCAACCCCCCTGCCTACAAAAAAAATCTCTCCCAACATTAACTGCCGCTAAAAGCAGAGCTTAAGGAATCCAAAAAAACAAAAAAGTGGCCCAAAAAAACTAAATTCATGATCCGCCGACAGACTTTTTCCACTCTCAAGCCAAAGGCATAGCACGCACACAGGCCGCAGCCCAAGCGTAGTATTATAGAGAGTTTTCTCCCCTCCGGTGAAGGGGTTATCAAGGGGCTCGCCCGAGATAGCCCCTTCTTTATATTAAAAGTCTATCTGAATTACCGGGTCGTTATGAGACCGAGCAAAAAGTTCGAGACGTCTATTCTGTAAGAAAAAACTTTAAGAATCACTGGTGTTTCGGCGTAGGCGCCGGATGTTTTCGATGCGCCGTTGGCAGGATGGATGTGTCGAAAAATACTGACTTAGCAGGTCGTCTTTCTGCAGCGGTTCCAGCCGCAGAAAAAGGTCGATCATCGCGGCGGGGTTGTAGCCGGCCGCAACAGCCAGACGCACGCCCATCGTATCCGCACGCAATTCATTTTCCTGAGAGTATGCGCGTTCAAGAAATCGGATGCCCACCTGGCCCAGCGACCCGGTTGTCGCGGCACGCAGATGACCGGCCCGCATAACCGCCTTGATCAGTGAATGGCTCAGCATCCGCTCCATGACATGGCCTTCGATGACATGGGCCATTTCGTGAGCGAGGACAAACGCGATCTGATCCGCACCCTGCTCACACAGGTCGATCAGAGAATCGCTGACAAAGATAAATCCCCCCGGCAGACAAAAGGCCTGCGGTTCAACACTGTGAATGCACTCAAATGAATACCGTCGCCGGTTGTTCTTTAAGCAGCGGCCCAGGGCACTGCCTATAGACCTCAGCAGGTCAACCTTTTCAAGACTCCTGCAACACTCAAATTGTTTGCGTACCGCACAGGCCATGTCGTCGCCAACGATGGATTCGGCCTCGATCACTTCATCCTTCGGGGCAGTCGCAGCGAGATAGGCCCATTTGGCTTTACGAATTTTAGGCCCGGCTAATTTCCCCAGATTGTAGAACAAACCGCCCATATGGATTGTAAATTTTCAATTTCCTATTTTCAAATGAAAGACTTGCAAAGAACTAAAGCTTATATAAAACAGCTTCGGCCAAAGGTCGATACCCTAATTTTGATATTTACTCTTTAATTATTGATATTTCAAACTGACCTGTGGTCGGTTTGAATTAGTATTCGATGCCCTTGCGGGCTTTTGTACCATTGTCGTAGGGATGTTTAATAAGATGCATCTCCGTAACAAGATCGGCCATCTCGATCAGTTCCTGAGTAGCCCCGCGCCCGGTCAGAACCAGTTCAACCCGGGGATCTTTGTGATCAATAAGAACTTTAATGTCATCCATACTCACCAGACCCTGCTCCAGACAGTATACAATTTCGTCCAGTACGATCAGGTCATAGTATCTCTCATGAGCGGCGGTTTCCATCTCCTGCATCACCTTGTGGATCGCCTCACGAATACGCTGCAGTTCCTGCTGATCCTTCATGGACTGAAACATATCCCAGGGTGCATCCAGCCACCGAATCGTAATACCTTCACAATGAGCATTCAAGAGACCCCGTTCGCCCAGATCGAGATTGCCGGGCTTGAGGAACTGATAGACGAGTACTTTTGCGCCATGTCCGAGGGCTCGAACCGCCAACCCTAACGCCGCGGTCGTTTTACCTTTGCCTTTGCCGGTATAGATTTGTATAAGTCCTTTTTCAAGCATGAAGAGCATTCTATCGATAATAGGCCGTCGATGCAAACACAAAACGCTGATGATCAGTTGATGATGTGCAAGTTCGCAGTGCGGGCCGATATCCAACATGTTGAAAGAGTAAATTCTTGACTGTTGAGGGTACTTATCTATAAAATGTCTTGTAAATTAGTTCTTTGAGGGATGGATTATGATGAACAGACGCGAGTTTATTAAAACAGTTGGATACAGCACGTTCGCGATCACCATGGCCGGATGTGCCGCCGACGTGTTAAGCGCTGATAACACGGCAGCCAGGAAACCGAATATCATCCTTGTCATGGCAGATGATCAGGGATGGGGAGACATGGGGTATTACGGTCATCCTGTTTTGAAGACGCCGAACTTTGACGCGATGGCTGCCGAAGGTCTGCGTTTTGACCGGTTCTATGCCGCGGCCCCGGTTTGCAGTCCAACGCGGGGCAGTATTATGACAGGACGGCATCCCAACCGATTCGGATGTTTTGGCTGGGGGTATCCGCTGAGACCGCAGGAAATCACATTCGCTGAGGTGTTGAAATCAGCCGGATATGTGACAGGCCATTTCGGCAAGTGGCACATCGGCTCCGTGCTTAGTAACGGCAACGTCAATCCGGGCAGCAGCGGGTTTGATGAGTGGCTATCGGCGGCTAACTATTTTGATAACGACCCGGTGCTTAGCCGCGAAGGACGAGCGGTGAAAATGAAAGGCGAAAGTTCGCTTGTAACGGTTGACGCTTCGATTGAATTTATCCGCAAACATCAGAGCGGCAAGCAGCCTTTCCTGGCGGTCGTATGGTTCGGATCGCCGCATAAGCCGCACGAGGCCGGGGAGGAATTTGCCGCAGCGTATGAGGATCAGGCCAAAAAGAAAGACTTTTACGGCGAAATCGCCGGGATGGACAGCGCTATGGGCAAGCTGCGCAGAGAAATTCAGAAACTTGGGATCGAAAAGAATACGTTGGTCTGGTATTGCAGCGACAATGGCGGTCTGCCGAAATTGGGAGTGACGGGAGGCCGCGGATACAAGGGACAGATATACGAAGGCGGGCTGCGGGTACCCGCGATCATGGAATGGCCCGAGCGGATTAAGAAGCCCGCAATAACGGATGTGCCATGCAATACGGTTGACATTTACCCGACACTGCTCGAGGCTGCCGGTATCAAGGCCGCCCATCAGCGAACCCTTGACGGGATAAGTCTTGTTGACCTCATCGACGGAAAAATGAAAGAAAGGCCCACCCCAATGGGCTTCTGGAATTATCCGTTCGCAGGCACCCCGGTATCCAATCAGACATGGATGGAAGAAGTTCTTAAGGTACAAAGCAGGGAAGAACAGATCGATGATCCGGAAATGCTGTTCCGGAACGCGGGCAAAATAGAAAAACAGTACCCAACGGATCGGTTTCCCGGACATGCCGCCTGGCTGGATTGGCCATGGAAACTCCACCGGATCGAGCACAAGAAAGGAAAGATCAATCTGGAGTTGTACAACCTCTCTGAGGATGCCAATGAGAAAAAGAATCTCGCCTCACAACAACCGCAGCAAACCAAAGCAATGCGGGCAAAACTCCAGGCATGGCAGGAATCCGTTGTCAGGAGTCTTAACGGAAAGGATTATCCTGCCGGTCACGATTAAAAATCCCCCTTTATGCCATGAAGGACATAATCCGGCGTTTCCCGATTAGAGCACTTTAATCTTTTCTGCTCTGGCTTAGGCCGTCGTGATGACGAGGCTGGCAAAGAAGAAGACGCAATGATATTGAAATATCATGAGTCATTCTGATGCCGCCAGCCGAAGCCGCAACAGGCATAAGGTGAGCACGAAAAATTAAATTGCTCTAAACGAGCGGCAAAGACAAAACGCCCGCTCGCTCCCATGAGCAAACGGGCGTTTATCAAAAAGCAAAAGAAGAAACAGACGGTAAAATATTTTAGATATGCACAAGCCGGTCTTCGTTTTTTTTCGCGGCTGGTTCGAACGGCAGCGGCTCGGCAAACTGCAGCGCCACGCGCCGGATATACGGCCCCAGTTCATCAACGCGACAAATGTGGGCGTCGCGGATAAAATTGGCCATATTGTAGGAATCCTCATCATCAAACTGAGGAACGCTGAACCGCGCGGTGATGCGTTCGCCGGGCGTCGGACATCGATCCGCATAGCAGGTAAACGCCGCCCCGCTGCTGGAGACATCGACCATCTGGCCCTGGGTCAGAATGTCGTCAAAATCCTCTGCAAACCAAACCGGCCAACTGTAGCGTAATCTCTCCTCGCTGCGTCGTTCCATTCCTGAGTCCATCCTAATTCTCCTGTCAAAATCACGACTCTTTTGCGTTCAGCAGATCGCCTTACTGAGGAGGACTTCGGACCAAACGTGGCAGCAGTTAATGGATTAAAAAAGGGGAAATATCCGGCCAAACGACTGATAAAGGCGTTTTCGAACGGAAAAAGAAGATTTCAACGAAACACTGAACTTATAGAAAAATGTTAAAATAGGAAAGATTTACTCCCGTGTTCCGATAATTTTTTGGGAACGCAACCGTCCCGGTCGCATAATGCAGCCGAAGCTTCCAGATTCGGAATTAAAACGGCAAAATTCCATTTATCCCGTAGGGCTAACCATAATAATAGCCGCGGGTGCAGGGAGTCCGCCGCAGGCGGACGATACGGAACCCGTGGTTTGGTTAGATTAACAATTTACGACCCTATCGGGGTCGAATAACGGGCTTGGGGCACTTATTCAACCCCGATGGGGTTGTGATTGATTTATATTTCACTTATCCACGGGTTGCGGCCTATCGGCCTTACCCGCAGCTATTCTTATCAAGACCCCTCCGGGGTCAGATTGGCCTGAATCTGTACGAAAACCATGATAAATCGCTTGACAAACCGGACTTTGTTTGTATATAATTTAAACCATTGAAATCCGGTTTTGGATTTTGCTCATTTGAATTTGTTTCGGATTTAGGGCTTGGAATTTAGGATTTTCAGGATCAGGAGTTGGACATGAGAAAAACATCACTGTTCGCATCGCTGATGTGTGTATTGCTTTCAACCTGTGCGCTCGCCGTGGGCGGCGACATGGGCGGGGCCGACCCGAACGGCTCGGCGGAAAAACCCTATCTCATCAAGGACATTAACGATTTTGATGTCTTTGCCTCAGACCCGAACTACTGGGCCGCCGGCGTCCATACCAAACTCATGACCAACATCGACCTAGCCGGCAGAACCTACATCACCGCCGTCATAGCACCGGACGGTGGTGGAAGTTCAGGCGTTTTCCAAGGCACACCTTTTAGTGGTAATTTTGATGGTAATGGCTTCATTGTAAAAAATTTAAGCATTAATGGTACACGCTATTGCGGTCTTTTTGGGAAAATTAATACTGGTTCTGAAGTCAAGAACTTAGGGACGAAAAATGTTTTTATCATTGGAACACTATATTATTATATTGGTGGACTGGTGGGGCAGAATTATTATGGTAGTATCATGAATAGTTATTCGACAGGAACTGTGAATGGTGGTTCCGCGGGAGGCCTGGTAGGAGAAAATTGGAGTGGTACTATTACAAGTTGCCATTCATCAGGGGCAGTTGTTGCCTCCGGTACCTATAGTGCCGGTGGCCTTGTTTGTTCTAATTATGGCGGCATCATAGACAGTTATTCGACCTGTACAGTCGATGGCTATACAGCCGGCGGTCTAGTTGGCTCTAATTCTCCACGCGGTGTTGGGGGCCCTAATGATGGAAGGATTGCAAGCTGTTACTCGACCGGAGCGGTTACGGCTAGTTATGAAGTAGGTGGTCTTGCCGGCTCAAATCAAGGTAGTATCACTGACTGTTATTCAACTGGCTCGGTCAATGGTGGTTCATTTGTTGGCGGACTGATTGGGTCGACTTGGGGGGGCATTATTGTAAATAGTTATTCGACGGGATCTGTCAATGGTGACCTTCCTGTTGGTGGCTTGATAGGTGAAAATTTAATTTCCAGTGTCACCAACTGCTTCTGGGATACTGATACGTCCGGTCAAACGACCAGTCACGGTGGAACAGGAAAAACAACCGCCCAAATGATGACCCAAAGCACCTTTACTGGATGGGATTTCGTAAATGATTGGATGATGTTGCGGGAGGGGGAAGATTATCCGCGGTTAGCGTGGCAGGAGGTTTTTGAGGGTGACATCGCCGGGTTGTATGGGGCGGATATGGTGGATTTTGCGTATTTGGCCGGTTATTGGGGTTTGACTGGTTGCAACACTGGCACCGATTGCGGCCGGGCTGATATCGACGGCAGCGGCGATGTGTGGCTACCCGATCTGGCGGCGGTGGCGGAGGATTGGCTGAGGTAATTGACGATTTTCGATCGACGATGGACGAATTGCGTTTTTTAGCTAAAAACAACGGTAACCCTTTACGATTAAAAGCATTATAAAGCTCCTTCATAGCCGCTATAACCGCTCCATGACTGTCGCGGCTCTGATATTATCCCCCTAATGCCTTCTGCCTGCTGCCTTGGTAGTTAATAATTCGTGTTTATTCGTGTTCATTGGTGGTTCTACGCCCAAAATCACGGAAAAACATGCTGATATGCTTGTTTTTTCGATTTTCTTTCTTGTAATTGCCCCCCTTGTTGGCTACAATCCTCGATTCGCTCAGGGAATCCCTGCGCAGAAAGTAGCTCAGGCATTTTGCCTGAGTCTTAAATATTAAAACACAGGCTGGAAGCCCGTGCTACCTTAACGAAAAAAACGATGTTTGACGCTTTAACAGACAAATTTAATTCGGTGTTCCGCTCGCTTTCGGGCCGCGGCCGCATTACCGAGGCCAACGTCTCGGACGCCCTGCGCGAGGTGCGCAAAGCCCTGCTCGAAGCGGATGTGAACTACCAGGTCACCAAGCAGTTCTGCAAGGATGTCAAGGACGCCGCCCTCGGCGCCGAGGTCATCAAGAGCCTGCATCCCGGGCAGGTGCTGATCAAGGTCGTCAGCGATGAACTGACCAAACTGATGGGGCCGGTGGACCCAAAGATTTACTATGTCTCGCCAGGACCGACCATCGTGATGATGGCGGGTTTGCAGGGCTCCGGTAAAACGACGACCGCAGCCAAGCTGGCCAAGTTGATAGTCGAAAAAGACGCCAAGAAACCGCTGATGGTGGCCGACGACCTGCAGCGCCCCGCCGCTATCGAGCAGTTGTGTACGCTCGGCGAGCAACTCAGCGTGGAGGTCTATAAAGAAGACGGCGTCAAAGACGCAGTCAAGGTGGCCAAGAACGGCCTGAAATATGCGAAGAAAAACGGCCACGATGTCGTCATTCTCGATACCGCCGGCCGTCTGCACGTTGACGAAGAGATGATGAACGAGATCGCCGCGGTCTCCAAGGCGGTCAACCCGCACCAGATCTACCTGGTGTGCGACGCGATGACCGGTCAGGACGCAGTTAACTCGGCCAAGGAATTCAACGAGCGGCTGGAACTGGACGGCGTGATCCTGACCAAGCTCGATGGTGACGCCCGCGGCGGTGCCGCCCTGAGTGTCAAGGCCGTCACCGGCAAGCCGATCAAGTTTATCGGCATGGGCGAAAAGCTCGACAACCTGGAACCGTTCCACCCGGACCGCATGGCCAGCCGCATCCTCGGCATGGGCGACGTGGTCACGCTGGTGGAAAAAGCCCAGGAGCAGTTCGACGAAGAACAGGCCCAGAAGATGCAGACCAAGATGGCCAAGGGCACCTTCGGGTTTGATGATTTCTTGAAGCAGATGCAGTCCGTGCGGAAAATGGGCGGCATGAGCAGCATGATGAAGCTGCTGCCGGGCATGGGCGCGATGAAAGATATGGATGTTGACGACGGCGAGATCAGCAAGATCGAGGGCATCGTCCACTCGATGACCAAGGCCGAACGAACGGATCCGGATACGATCGATTCGTCACGGCGCCGGCGCATCGCTCGCGGGGCCGGACGCGATGTGCAGGATGTGGCCGGGCTGATCAAGACCTTTAAACGCAGCCGGGAAATGATGAAGATGATGGCCGGCGGCGGGGGCATGGGCGCCCTGAAAAATATGCTTGGCGGCGGCGGTATGGGTGACATGATGAGCGCAATGTCCGGCGGCGGGATGCGAAAAGTAAAACAGCGGAGCAAGCGAAAACGCCAGCCCCGAAAAAAGAGACGCTAATATTGTAAGAGTTCAAGCTTCAGCTTGTAATAAAACGTGTTGGGTGGCACGGTCAAGCTCTGCTTGGCCGTGGATGAACGCCGCTTAAACAGAGATACCGATTGAAAATTGAAGACTACTTAAAATCGCTGGAAGCTTTTATCGACGACGCCTACGGGCAGCAGATACGAAAGCAGTTCCAGACGATTGACGGCAAAAGCGAACTGGCCATGCTGAGCAGCCCCTCGCGGGACGAATATGAACAGTTGTCCCGTGCGGTGGCGATCATGACCGCGGCAGAAAAAGAAGGCGCCGCCTCGCTGACCGATGAACAGGTTCAGCGGATTGCCGAAGACGCAAATGTGGATAAGGCATTGCTGGCGATCTTTATCAACGGCTTCGCATTGAAAACAAAAAACCGATAACGCGTTTTGCTGCCGCATTGGGCGGCGGCAAAAATTAATCATAGAGTAAACGAAAGGAAACGAACATGGCAGTAAAGATCAGAATGACCCGGATGGGTCGGCGGCACCGGCCGTTCTTCCGCATCAACGCGGTTGAAAGCCGAAACCCGCGCGACGGACGCATCCTCGAAAAGCTCGGTCACTACGACCCGCTGGAAAAGGATGCGGACAAACAGTATGTCCTGAACAAAGAACGGATCGAGTACTGGATCGGCCAGGGCGCGGTTGCCTCGGACACCTGTGCGGAAATCTTTAAGAAACAGCTTGAAGTAATCTCTCCGCAGTATGAAGCCAAGCTCCTGCGCCGGGCACGAGCCAAGGCCATCGCCCGCAAACTGGGCAAGCCGTTCACGGAAGCCGAACGCATCGCCGTGACAAAAGCCGCCGAAGCAGCAGCCGAAGCTGAGGCAAAAGCAGCCGAAGAGGCCGCAGCCGCTGCCAAAGCCGCTGAGGAAAAAGCCGCCGCTGATGCCAAGGCCGCTGAAGAAGAAGCTGCCGCCAAGGCCGCCGAAGAAGCGAAAGCTGCCGAGGCCGAAGCACCTGCTGAAGAAGCCAAAGCAGATGATGCCGGCGAAGAGAAATCAGAATAAGTTATGCGTATCGATGTTTTGACACTGTTCCCGGAGATGTTTGACTCACCGTTGAGTCATTCGATCCTTAAACGGGCACAAGAGCGAAATATCGTTGAGATTGTTCTTTCAAATATTAGAGATTTTACCACCGACAGCTACCACAAGGTCGATGACAAGCCCTACGGCGGCGGAGCCGGAATGGTGATGATGCCCGGGCCGGTGTTCGATTGTGTCGAACATGTCAAGCAGCAGGCCGACGAGCCGGCTCGCATGATTCTGCTGACACCGCAGGGCAGCCCCCTGACGCAGGAAAAGGCCGTCGAACTGAGTACGGAGCCGCGATTGATGTTGATCGCGGGCCGTTACGAGGGTTTTGACGAACGCATCCGTACGGGACTGAACGCTGAGCCGATTTCGATCGGCGACTATGTCCTGTCGGGCGGCGAGTTGGGCGCGATGGTGCTGATCGACGCGGTGGTCCGATTATTACCCGGAGCACTGGGCGATGAGGATTCCGCGGCGGACGACTCGTTCAGCGATGGACTGCTGGAGTATCCGCAGTACACGCGACCGGAAGTATTCCGGGACATGAAGGTGCCGGATATCCTGCTGTCGGGCGACCATGGTAAAATCGCTCAGTGGCGAAAAGAACAAAGTCTCGAACGCACAAAACAATGGCGGCCGGATGTGTATGAGAAATACCTGCACTCCGAGCCGACACAAGAAAATTAAAAACAAGTAAACAGGAGATAATTCCGTGAAAACGAAAATACTCGAATCTGTAGAGAGCAAGAATCTTCGCGAGAAGGTTCCCTACTTTGAGATCGGCGACACCGTCGATGTGCATTGTAAAATTCAGGAAGGCGACAAGACCCGTACCCAGATCTTTACCGGTACGGTCATCGGCCGAAAGGGCCGCGGCATGAACGAAAGCTTCACCGTTCGCCGGATGGTCGGCAATGAAGGCGTCGAACGTGTGTTCCCGATCCATTCGCCGAATGTCCTGGACGTCCGTTCGATCCGCAGCGGTAAAACACGCCGGGCCAAACTGTACTTCCTGCGTAAACGCGTGGGCAAGGGCGTCCGTCTGGCACAGCGCCACAGCAACCATACCGTAACCAAATAAATCCCTCGAACGCCCCTCGCTGATGCGGGGGGCGTTTTGTTATACCGCTTTGGAGAAATCGGATATGCTCCTGCCGTGGGTGCAAAAGAAACTGCTCACCGATCCCCACCGACTCGGCCGCTGGGGTCAGAACCGGGCCGAACAGTATCTTCGACGCAAGGGTCTGCGGACCATCGCACGCAACTACGCCTTCTCCGGCGGTGAGGTGGACCTGGTCATGGCGGGAAAAGACGGCACGATGGTTTTCACCGAGGTCAAGACCCGGCGCAATGAGGATTTTTATCCCGCGATCGCCGCCGTCAACCAGAAAAAACGACGAAAGATCACGCGCACCGCAAAGCGCTTTCTGAAACAGTTTCAGGTTTCAGACAGGCCTTTGCGGTTCGATATTATTACCGTCGTCCTCGGCGAAAAAGGGAAGCCCGATATCCAGCATTATCCGAATGCATTTGTATGAATCCCGAATCCGACAATAACCAAACGCCCACCATCAGCTGTCAGCCGCTGCCTTTTTTGACCGGCGACATTGAGGGCATTGGCGGCAATATCAAGACCATCCCCGCCGACTTTGTCGTCGAAGAGATTCCGCAATACGAATTCTGCGGCTGCGGAACGCATATCTATGCCTTTGTGCAGAAAAAGAATCTGTCCACTCAGGATATGATCGATCTGATTGCGCGGACACTCGGCGTACGAAAGATGGATATCGGCTACGCCGGCCGCAAGGACGCCCGCGCCATTACCCGGCAATGGATTTCCGTCGAGCATATCGACCCGGCAAAGCTGGCCGAGTTGGAAAGCCCAAAACTGAAGATCCTCGACGTCACCCGGCACACCAACAAGCTCAAAGTCGGCCACCTGGCTGGCAACCGTTTTGCCCTTCGTCTGCGAAATGTTAACTGCCCCATCGAGGACGCTTTAAACACAGCTCAGAAAATCCTTGATGTCCTAACCACCAAAGGCGTACCGAACTATTTTGGGCCGCAGCGGTTTGGTTACCGGGGCGACTCGCATCTGCTCGGCGGCGCGGTGATCAAAAAAAACACGCAAGACTTTTTCGACATCCTGCTGGGCCGCCCTGAATTGGCACCCGATGATGAATTCATCGAAGCCCGCACACTGTACCACCAGGGCCTGTACGAAGAAGCGTTTTACAAGTGGCATTCGGCGTTTGGCGATCATCGAAAAGCCCTCAAAACATTGATACGGCTAAACGGCAACACCAACCGAAGTTTCCGCCAGTTTGACAAACGATTGCTCCGTCTGTTCGTCGCCGCGTGGCAGTCGGACCTGTTCAACCGCGTATTGGCCGCACGAATGCCGGATATCAATACGCTCCTGAACGGCGACATGGCCTACAAGCATGAAAACGGTGCCAGCTTTTGTGTTGAGAATGCCGCCATCGAACAGCCGCGTTGCGATGGGTTTGAGGTCAGTCCCACCGGCCCGCTGATCGGCAGCCGGATGAAACCCCTGGACGGACCCGCCGGTGACATCGAAAACCCCCTGCTGAACGAATTGGAGTTAAACAAAGACAGCCTGAGCCGCATGAAAAAATTCGGCGGCGTCGGCGGCAGACGTCCCCTTCGGTTCCGCCCCGAAAAGACAAAGATTGCCGCCGGAACCGACGAACACGGCGACTACCTTGAATTTCACTTCGATCTGCCCAGCGGATGCTACGCCACCACCCTCCTGCGAGAGATCACCAAATAGAAATTGGCATAACTATCCGCTTGCAAAATCCGCCCAGATATATATCGTATTACTTAAAAGTTGTTTTACCCTCTGTCAGGAGCTTTAAAAATAGAATTCACGATTAAGGACATCTTGAAAATTGAAGTTGCCCCCGCACTGGGCTGTACCGAACCGGCGGCTGTGGCATTGTGCACTGCTGCGGCCGGAACGCTCCTTAAAAGCAAAGCCATCCAGTCTATCGAAGTCTGGCTCAGTCCCAGTATCTATAAAAACGCTTTCGCCGTCGCCATCCCCGGCACCAAGGGCCAGACCGGGATCGACCTTGCCGCGGGACTGGGCTTTTACGGGGGCGATCCCAAACTGAAATTGCAGGTGCTCGCATCGATTTTGCCGGAACATATCAACACCACCCGGCAGTTAATTCAGCAAAAAGGCATCCGCATCA
Source organism: Planctomycetota bacterium (assembly GCA_039714335.1). Taxonomy (GTDB): domain Bacteria; phylum Planctomycetota; class Phycisphaerae; order Sedimentisphaerales; family Anaerohalosphaeraceae; genus 4572-13. The sequence continues at coordinate 8,238 of JBDLJN010000023.1, read as the reverse complement.
ACCTGACGGACAAAAAGGAGGGGATATATATCCGCTCGGTCATAAAAGCCGGCGATCAAACCGCTGAAGCAATTATTGAAAAAACGCACGACAATCTGCTTAGTCTGAAGTTGAATAACAGGAATGTGTCTGACAGTCCCCTGTTGTCAGACTTGCTCGAGGCCCGCAGCGATATCGATACATTGGAAGAGTTCCTGCGGAGTCAATCGCTTGAAGAACTGCTGGCACTGGTTGAACAGATGGACGAGGATGATTTTGCATTTGTCCGGGAGGGCATCAAATATAACCTGGATCTGGCCAAACACGGGCTCGCCGTCGGAGGCGGTTTAGACATCGGCAAAACGCTTAGCCGTCTGGCAAAGGAAGGGCTGCTCATGGAAGATATGATTTTATCGGCCCGAATCCAGACATCCGCCGCCTGCGACGCCCGGATGTCCGGCGCAAAACTTCCTGCAATGAGTTCGGCCGGCAGCGGCAATCACGGGCTGACCGCGATCCTGCCGGTCTGGGCTGTCAGCCAATATCGGAAAGACACCGAAGAAATTAAGCTCCTCAAGGCCATTGCTCTGAGCCATATCATCACCGGCTACATCAAGTCGCATACGGGACGATTGTCGGCAGTGTGCGGCTGTTCCATTGCCGCCGGAGCCGGTGCCGCGGCGGGGATCACCTGTCTGATGGGCGGGGACCTGCGGCAGATTGCCGGTGCCATCAAAAACCTGCTCAGCGATTTGGCCGGCGTGATTTGTGACGGTGCGAAAGCCAGCTGCGCATTAAAACTGGCCACCGCCGCGGGAACGGCTGTCCAGTCGGCACTGTTTGCCCTGCACGGCATCAATGTCAAAGCAACCGACGGCATCATCGCATGTTCCCCCGAACAGACAACGAGAAACATCGGGCAAATCAGCACCGAAGGCATGATCGACACCGACCAGACAATCCTGAAAATCATGATCGACAAGGATATGAACCAAAAAATATGTTCCCGATGTCCGAAGAATCAATAGCCGCTGTGCCCCCCTGTTCCGCGAAATCACCAAGCAGGGCTGAAACGCTGTTTTATTATTTATGAATTTTCTGTAACCATTCGAGACACCGTTTCACTATCCTTACGAAAAGGGCCTTAAAAAGGCAAAAACGGAACTAATTATCAATCAAAATCGGAAAGGAACGAAAAATGAAGACGAAAACACTCACAATCAGCATCCTGTTGCTGGCAATGGTACTGACTCCCCTGGCAATGGCCCAACCTGGAGGCGGCCCCCGCGGCGGACACGGTCCTCGCGGCGGTGGTTACGGCGGACATCCCGGACCCAGTGGTGACATGGGCGGATTTCTGCTCGGCAGACTGGCAGACAAGCTCGAACTGACCGAAGAACAGCGAGCTGAGATCAAGGCCATCATGGAAGGCACACAACCCGAAGCTCAGGAAGCCCGCGAAGCCGTCGGCGAAGCCATGAAGGCCCTGCATGAAGCCACCGCCGATGGTACGGAAGCGGAGATTGTCGCCGCGGGAAAAGCGGTCGGAGACGCCATGACCGAACAGGCCCTGCTGCGAGCGGCCACCATGAAACAGATCAAAGAGGTATTAACCGATGAGCAGCTGGCTAAGTTTGAAGAATTAAAAGCCGAAATGAGAGAACGGATGCAGCAGCGACGTGAAGAAGGCGGTCCTCGTCAGGGCGGGAAAAGACATGGTGGACACGGCGGCGGTCGACGCGGTCCCCAGGAATAGAAACAAGCACAGCAAATAAAATAAACACAACCCTCGGCCCCGCTGGAAATCCTTCAGCGGGGTCTTCTTCTAACGTAATTCGTCAGCTTTCTCAAACACCTGCAAGATCTTATCCAGCGCATCATACGGATACCCTCCGATATCCACAGTAAACGTGTCGTCACTGTTATTCCGCCGCACAACCTGACTGTCGGCAAGTAAAATATTGACCGCCTGACGGTCATGGCTGGTTCGTGTGATAACACCAAACGCCGACAAAGACGGATTCGCCAGGAACTGCACATCCATAACAAGCGCGGCAATCTTTCTGCCGTTGCGGTTTTTGCCAAGGTCGTTTAAGCGAATATGAAACTCCTCCGGTTGACCGTACAGCATCGCCACAGACGCATGACGATAATAGTAATCACATTGCGCTTGTTTTTCACCTACGCGTGCCAACTGGGTCTCCGCATCGGAATGCTGAACCACGCCGGGACAAAAAAGCACCTCCGGATATTCGGACAGATAACCGTCCAGCAGCAACCCCAGCCCTACCGGTTTGCCGTTATACAATGAAATCAGACTTGTTACATTGCCGGTTGCAGTATAAAACTGACTGCCGGCCATCGGAAGCCCTTCGGGACCGAAAGGGATGGTGTCATTATTACTGGACGCATATGCATGAACGGCGATTCCAATAGCATGAAGGTTTGATGTGCACACCACCAGTTTGGCCTGATCTTTTGCTTTGCTAAGTGATGGCAGCAAAACACTAAGCAGCAATGCGATCACAGCAATCACAACCAGAAGCTCGATCAGCGTAAAAGCCCTGCGCGACCGCCCCCTGCATCCAAAACATCCGGTTGTTATCCTGTCAGACATTGTCCAGCCAATACTCCGTCAATATCAACAAATCCGCCTCATTCACGCACCCTTCACCGGTCACATCGGTAAAGGGATCATCGCAAGACAGCCAGTCCGCGGCCATGATGGCAAAGTCAGCCAGATTCACAATCGAATCATCTGTAAAATTCGGCACCAGCGGATACTCGACAACCCGCACATTATCCAAATCCCAGTATCCGCCCATCGGCCCCGTTGCACGGATCGCAATGCCAATGGTCTCACCCGCCCAGGCATCCTCGGTCTGCACCGTTGGCAGATATACGGAATTGTCATCGAGAATAGTCGAGATAAAACCAGATGGCGGAGGTGTAAACGATGAAACAATATCAAATCGATTTGGGTCGCCCGGTTCTGTGTAGTAAAAGGCAAGTTCCAAGCCGTTCGGATCATAGGGTGGAAATTGGGCAGAAACACACACACCGACGGTCATTTTATAACTTTTACCCACCTGATAGCTCGCAGACAAGTCCTGCAAAAGTGCATTGCCCTCTTCGCCGCCAAGAAACGCTAACTGATTTGCATCTGTACCGGCAATTCCCGTCACGTTCAGGAAAGCGCCCGTGTTGGCACTCAAGTCTGGGTCGTTATCCAGTTCGGTCCAACCAATGACATACGGCAAAGCATAAGGTTCTGCAAACGGAACAACCGGATCCTCAAAGGAATGATTCGCCACCGGAATCGAATCCGCCATCGCATTAGCAAACACCAACAATACGCCAAACATTGAAAATAGTATCAACACTCGTAATCTCATACACACTCTCCCACACTATAATTGATAACTGGTAACTGTTAACTGGTAACTGAATTCCGCAGTTCCTTATTGATCCGCACACTGCACCACTCGCGGCCACACATCGTGCAGTAGTCCTCACCGCCCTGACCCGGCATGGTGCTTTGGCTGCACGCTTCATCATACATCGCTCGCGCCGTCTTGGTATCGATCGCCTCATCCAGATGCTTTTCCCAATCCAGATTCGCCCGCGCCTCACTGAGCCGGCGGTCGCGTTCGGCGGCCTTGCCAAACCCCCGCGCCACATCCGCCGCGTGTGCGGCGATCTTCGAAGTCACCACCCCGGCCCGCACATCCTCAGCATTCGGCAGGCCCAGATGCTCTCGCGGCGTCACATAGCACAAAAACGACGCCCCGTAAAACGCCGCCGCGGTGCCGCCGATGGCACTGGTAATATGGTCGTACCCCGGCGCGATATCCGTCACCAGCGGGCCCAATACATAGAACGGTGCACCCTTGCAGATTTCTTGCTGAATTTCCATATTTTTTTGAATTTGGTCATACGGTACATGCCCGGGCCCTTCGACCATCACCTGGCAACCCTTTTCCTGTGCCCGCTCGGTCAATTCACCCAGCGTCCGCAGTTCGGCGATCTGCGCGGCATCCGTCGCATCGGCAATGCAGCCCGGCCGCAACCCGTCACCCAGCGAAAAACACACATCATATTCCCGCATGATATCACACAGATCGTCAAACAACTCGTACATCGGGTTCTGCTTGTTGTGATGGGCCATCCACTTGGCCATCAGTGCCCCGCCCCGGCTGACGATCCCGCAGACCCGGCTGGAAAGCAGGTCCAGATGTTCTTTTAACAGACCGGCGTGAATTGTAAAAAAGTCCACGCCCTGTCTGGCCTGTTTTTCAACGATCTTCAGGATCGTACTGGTGTCAATCTCTTCGACATTGCGGCCAACAATCACTTCGTACACCGGCACAGTCCCGAACATCACCGGGCACTCACTCAGCAGCTTCTCACGGATCGCGTCCAGATCGCCGCCGGTACTCAAATCCATCATCGCATCCGCTCCGGCGTCAAGGGCCACCTTCATCTTCTCGATCTCACCGTCCAGCGACGACCGCACGCTGCTGCACCCGATGTTGGCATTGATCTTGACCGACACCGCCCGGCCCACCGCCGCGGGAATCAGATTGTCCGCCAGGTGTATTTTATTCGCTGGAATCACCAGCCGCCCGGCGGCCAGCTCATCGCGGATCACATGCACATCCACGCCCTCACGCTGGGCGACACATTTCATCGCTTCTGTTATCTGCCCATCGCGGGCCAGTTCTAATTGCGTTGCCATTTCATAACTCCATAAAAAAATCGCCTCAAAAACGGAAGCGACAGCATAAAACAAACTCAATTGTCTCAAACCGCTTCCCTACGCAGGAGTTGTCCGTACTACGCCGGACTCCCTGATCAGGTTCGAAGGGTTTTTCTCAGGCCGAAAATACCGGCCACCCCCAGCGAACGATTGTATTATAGCCATTATGCCAGACAAAGTCAAAACTCTCTCAAAAAGGAGGATTATTACGGTTATTGCGGCTTTCTTTTTTCCTGAAAACGGGTTAAAATACCACCGGTGTTATTGTGTACGGTATAGTCCCTGATGAAACATCGAAACAGGAGTCCCTGATGGAACAGACGTATCATATCGACGAAAAGGTCTATCCTGCCGGCGACGGGGCCTTTTTGAGTATGACTGACATGCTGGCCTATTTCGAAAAAATGGGGGCCATGCGTGTTTCGGACCTGCATATCAAGATCGGCACCCAGCCGGCCTACCGCATCGACGGCGAACTGGTCCGGCTCAAAGGCGGCACGGTCACACAACAAACCGCCGAAAAACTCATCTACCCTCTGCTGGGACCTAAAAATGTTGACTCCCTCAAACAGGATCTGGCGGTGGACTGCTCCTACAAATTTGGTTCACTTCAGTTCCGCATCAACGCGTTTATTGACAATGATGGTCTGGTCGCAGCAGTCCGGGCATTGGGAACTGATATCCCGATGCCGGAAGACATCGGATTTCCCAATACCTCATGGCAGGATATTGTCCGTAAAAAACATGGAATGGTATTGTTTACGGGGATCACCGGAGCGGGCAAAAGCACGACCATCGCATCGCTCATTGACCGGATCAATCAAAACCGTGCCTGCCGAATCATCACACTGGAAGACCCCGTTGAGTATATCTTCTCCCAGCGAAACTCGATGATCTCCCAGCGCGAAATCGGCCGTGATGTGGACACTTTTTCGCACGGTCTGCGTTCGATGATGCGGGAGGATCCGGACATTATCTTTGTCGGTGAGATGCGCGACGCCGAAACCGTATCCATGACCCTGACCGCTGCCGAAACCGGGCATCTGGTCTTTTCGACGCTGCATACACGTGATGTGGTCGGCAGTATTACCCGAATACTGGACTTTTTTCCGTCACAGAGACAGGACGAAGTGCGCAATCAACTGTCACTTGGATTGCGGTACATCATCTGCCAGAAACTGATCCCCCGCAGAGACGGGACCGGACGTGTGGTGGCAATGGAGATCCTCAACAGCAACTACGCACTGGCCAACCTGATCCGAAAAGGCAAGATCGAGCAGATGTATTCCCAGATGCAGGTCAAGACCAAGGATCAGCCGGACGAACGGATGATCACGATGGAACGGCATCTGGCGATCCTGGTAAAAAAAGGTGAGATTGAAGAATTTGAAGCCCAGAAATGGGCCAACGATTCAAAGAGCTTTGAAGACGCGATGAAAAACGAAAACATATAAAATCTCAAATAGGTTATAGAATATTAGTTTTTACACCCCACGGGAGCAGGCCAAAACAATTCATCGCAATTAAATCTCGTTGCCATCGAAGTCGAACCATTTGGATGCGTTGGCTTCGAGAGAGACGGTTTTTTTATTGCCATCCTGATCAGTAATGGTGGTCGTCTGCGGATCGTAAGAGTTATTGATCACAATGTATTTACGGGTCCGGGGATAACCGGCAATTTCGGTTTCGATATTGGTTGAGAACCCTTTTTGGGTCATCTGGTCTTCTTTTCCGGCGGCGTACCAAATAGCACGCTGCAAGAGCCGGTTCTGCTCTGAACCAAACTCGAAACCGGCCAGGTAAACACCACGGCCCTTGCCGAAATCATTTGCGGCAACCGTTATGCTGCCTTTGTCATCCTTGGCGACGACCTGGGTGGATTCGAGACAAGGATAGATTGTTTGGACATGTTTTCCAAGAGCCGGATTCGTGCCGGCCAGATCAGCGGCCAGGAAGTGACCTTCGGTGATATCCGCGGGAATTACCTTTCTGCAGTTACCTGAAAGGCCCACTTCTTTCTGAACGCCGAGGATATCCCACAGTTGATAGTAGAACCCGCCGTGTTCGCAAGCTGTCGGATCGATGATGCCGACAAATCCGCCTCCGCCATGAATCCATTCACGCACAATGGAAACGACCTGCGGGTCCTTCCAGTGGGGACCGCCGCTCCATGAGGTGCCGGCAATACCTACATTGATAATTGTACCGACATCTTCGGGAATGCCGTTTGCTTTGATATCATCGAAAGAAATCCACTCGATATCAAAAGGCTGACCTGACAGAGAGTCGACAATACTGCCGGCTGGCCAAGACAGGTCGAAACCCCAGGAACGGGCCTTGCCCCAGGCGTTAAGAATCGCCACTTTAAACGGAGCGTTCTGGACCGGGGTAAAGTTCGTGTTCTCAGTGATCTTGTAATATTCCTTGGTCTGATGCTCGACATAGTCGATGAAGTCCGGAAATTTGACGGCTAGATCAAGGTAGCCACCGTAACCGATTCTATGAACAAGTTTGCGGAGCAGAGCTCGGCGAATCCACATCCAGTAACGCTTGCACTCAGCTACGGGATCACCTCCTTCTTTGAAGGATGGCTCATCCCGCAGGTTCACAGGGAAAAAGTAAGGATACAGACGCAGTTCCTTCACTAGATCGCCCGGCACATCAGCAATACGACGGACTTCTCGGCCGTTGATACAGGGACCGACGATACCGTCAAAACCGATCTCTTGGAATTTCAGTTTGTAGGGTTCGGTTCCGATGTGATGGTCACAGTAGAACAGGATCGCTTTCTTACCGGCATCGTGAACCTGCTTGACGCAATCCCTGGAAAACTCGACTAAAAACTCGTGGACAAATTCGATCCAGTCAAGATAGGGCTTGGTTGGCACACGATTGGTTGAGTTGAAATAACCATCTTCCACGATGTCATTAGGGCGGAGGCGATAACCCTTTTGGGCTTCAAACTCGTCCAGTGCCTGAGCAGACATACAGTCGAGGTAGCCGTACCAGTCCTGATAGAGTGTTTCGTATTTGGGATTGGTGATGCGCGGAAACTGATACGCCATGGACGTAAAGCGAACCCAATCAGTATTCGGATGCGTTTCCAGCCATTTGTCGAGGAACTTGGCGAGATGTTCTCTTGTTTCTTTTTTACGCGGATCGATGCCGGACTGGTGCGGTTTGTCCCAGTTGTTCGTAATGTGATTGTACATCGACGTGGTTTCCCATATCTGATAGACCAGGAAGTTCACAACGTAAACATTCCACTTGTCACAGTTTCTCACTGTCACAACACCATCCGCATAATCCCAATCAGACGTAGGAACGATTTCGCCAGTGGTTCGGTTAACGACCTCCCAGTACTTTTTGCAGTCGTTGACCTCGTCAATCTTGAACTGCTCGTTAGAGTACCGCGCGAGTATGTCGATCTTCATTGTTGTGTCCTGCGCCGTCTGCGGCGTAGAGTAGAGATACTTCTGCTGATTATCTTCAGGGTGGGC
>JBDLJN010000022.1:0-23941 GCA_039714335.1 Planctomycetota bacterium | reverse complement strand
AATTTGGAATTCCGCCTGATGGCGGATACTATTTGATTCTCAAGCAGGATGCTTGAGCCACAATGGTTCACGGCCCGCCGGATTGATACCGAAACCGCCGCCGCGACGCCGGACAGTTGGGGCCTGTATTATTACCGCGCCCGCATGTACGCCCCCGACCTCGGCCGCTTCATGCAGACCGACCCCATCGGCTACTACGACAGCATGAACCTCTACCAGTACTGCGGCAATAATCCCGTCAACTGGATCGACCCGTGGGGATTGGCAACTCTTGGTATCCATTCTAGCAATGATCATTCATGGATTAGTCATACTGATGATGCAGGAGTAACAACAACATATGGGTTATGGCATCATAGTAGAGCAAATAGTAAAACGAGGTTGAGACCCGGGACGGATGTACACAAGAATAGAGAAACAAAAAGAGGATCAAAATATGGGGGGAATCGGTATAAGGAACTTACAGAAAACGAAGAAAAGGTTTTTCAGGAAATATTAGATGAGGACCATGATTATACTTGGGTTGTTGCTCCAACTAATAACTGTTCTTCTTGGGCGGCAGATGATGTTTGGGAAGAAGTAACAGGTGAGGAAATCGACTGCGATCAAGTCTTTCCTAAGGATGATGAGGTTTGGCCTCGAATTGGATTGGAGACACCCAAAGAGCTTAGAGACAATATTAAGAAATTAGAAGAAAAGGATCCGACAGGGCATTTGGCACCTCATAATAAAAAGAAAAAATAATGTGGAGAATATGATGATCGGACGTTTAATCAGAAATAGTATAGTTGCTTTGTTGTCTTCAAGTTGGGTGATTTTTTTAATTATGACAATTGCCGAATTTTTTTCTTATCTAGTAAAAACTGAAAGTATTGATGGAGCGTCATTTGATCTTATTATGATAGAGTCATTTATAAGGATAACATTTGTTTGGTTATGGCTTGTTTTATTTTTTTGGACATTTGTGCTGACAAATTTAATATGGCCTATTCACAAAAAAACTAAAAAACTAGAAAATTAAAGAAACTAGGAAAAATAGGGACAGTCACCTATTAAAGTGATGCTCGATGATTTGAATTGTTGTTTGCTCTTTTGAAAAATGAATCAATGGTAAAACGAAAGCCCGGAGTGGAAGCGACGGGATGGGGAACCGTGTGGTGGGCGTATGGCACAGCCGGGTAGGTTGGGCAAAATGTAGGGTGGGCCGTGCCCACGCTGATAAAAATGAAAAAATTCCTTTTAAGCCCTGTGTTCGGCATAACAGGGTGCCGATTTGATGATTGTGTTCTTTTGACAATTGCATATAATTTTGGGTTATGTCGAATTATTAAAAACTAGGGACAATGGGGCTGTTGAAAAACTGACGAAGGAACTGCGCCGATTATAAACGAAGTACAAAGATTCCGATGCGTTGGCACAGAGCTTGCTGCCAAAAAACAAAAGCAATTAATATAGATAGAGAGAATCAGATGAAACGACAGTTTTTTTTGGTGTTAATCGTCACCACAGTTTTAAGCTTGCTGGCGGGATGTAATGTATTGCGTTTCTCATGCTCCAGCAAACCCGAACCAAATTTTGTGATTATTTACACGGATGATCAGGGCTATGCGGATGTTGGTTGTTATGGTGCGGATGATTTCGAGACGCCATATCTTGATCAGATGGCAAAAGAAGGGGTGCGGTTTACCGATTTTCATGTTTCTCAGGCTGTGTGCAGTGCGTCCCGGGCTTCGTTGCTGACCGGATGCTACTCCAATCGTGTCAGTGTTCTGCATGCACTGATGCCATGGTCGGAAAAAGGATTGCATCCCGATGAAGAAACCATTGCTGAACTGCTTAAGAAGAAAGACTATGCTACAGGAATCTTCGGTAAGTGGCATTTGGGACACCATAAACAATTCCTCCCGCTGCAGCACGGGTTCGATGAGTATTTGGGGCTGCCATATTCCAACGATATGTGGCCGGTGGATTACGACGGCGTGCAGGTTTCAGAAAAACCAAATCCGACAAAAGCTCACAAAGCAAAGTATCCGCAATTACCGTTGATTGAGGGGAATGAAAAAGTTGCCGAGATTCGCACGCTGGATGATCAGGCCACGCTGACAACCCGCTATACCGAGCGGGCTGTCAGCTTCATCAATAAAAACAAGGACAAACCATTCTTTTTGTATGTGCCGCATTCCATGCCGCATGTACCGCTGGGTGTTTCAGAAAAGTTCAAAGGTAAAAGCAAGCAGGGGATGTACGGCGATGTGATGATGGAGATTGACTGGTCCGTCGGTCAGATCCTTAAGGCGCTCAGAAAGAACGGTCTGGACCGGAACACGCTGGTGATCTTTGCCAGTGACAACGGACCATGGATGAATTTTGGTAACCATGCCGGCCAGGTGGGTCCGTTGCGGGAAGCCAAGGGCACGATGTGGGAAGGCGGCGCGCGGGTGCCGTGTATTATGCGATGGCCGGGCCGCATCCAGCCGGACAGTGTCTGCGACAAACTCGCTGCGACAATCGATGTGCTTCCGACTATTGCCGCTATTGCAGATGCACCCCTGCCGGAAAAGCAAATCGATGGTGTCAGTATTCTGCCGCTGCTGCTGGGTCAGGAGGATGCCGATCCTCGCCGGGAGTATTATTACTATTATGCCAATGGGTTGGAGGCGGTGCGGCAGGGACGATGGAAACTGCATTTTCCGCATTCCTACCGTTCATATAAAGGAGTAGAGCCGGGAAAAGACGGCTGGCCGGGGCCGTGCGGCAAAGGCAAAACCGGCCTGGCACTGTATGATTTACAAAACGACATCGGTGAGCGAAACGATGTCAAAGACCAGCACCCGAAGGTTGTGGCCCGCCTGCAGGAACTGGGTGAAAGAGCACGTCAGGATCTCGGCGACAGCTTAACCAAACGAAAAGGCTCCGGCGTACGCCCATGCGGCATTTATAAGCCCTGAGAACCCACAAAGGGGTTGAACTTTTTCTCATTGCCGATGGTGGTGGCCGGGCCGTGGCCGGTATAGACCGCGGTCTGTTCCGGCAGGATCAACAATTTCTGCCGGATCATATCGAGCAGTATCCTGTGATTGCCGCCGGGAAAGTCCGTCCGTCCGATCGAACCGGCAAAGAGCGTATCCCCGGAAAAGAGCACCTGCTCATCGGCTGCGTACAGGCAAATGCCCCCCGGTGTGTGCCCGGGCGTATGCAGAATTTTGAATCGAAGACCCGCGGCCGTGTAATCGGTATCCTCGCAGTCCAGCAGGACCTCAGCAGGCCGGGCCTGCACCATGCCTCCGGCCATCATCGACAGATTTTCCGCCGGGTTGGTCAGCATCGCCGCATCGTCTTTGTGAATCGCAACCCGCACATCGGGCCAGTGTTCTCGAATCGCCTCAACGCCGCCGATGTGGTCGGCATGTCCGTGCGTGAGTGCGATGTCAACGGGGGTATAGTCATTTTTCTGCAGCATCTGAACCAGCACCTTGGCTCCCATTCCGGGATCGATGATCAAGCAGTCGCTGGTCTGCTCGTTTGCACGCACACAAAAACAGTTCGTCTGAAAATCACCTAATACAATGGTGTCAATAAGCATACACGCTCTCCGCTTCGTTTTTTTATTGATCGGTTACCAGGCAGTGTATCAGAAAGACATGTGTAAAGAAAGGGGTTTTAGCTTGGAACATCCCGTTTGAGCCGTTCGGTCAAATTCTGCCGGAGGTCTTCGATGCGGCCGGCGAGATGTTCGAGAAAGATTTTTTTGTCTGGTTCGGTGGTTTGAGACAGCACCCGATCCAATTTTTCCGTAACCTGGCTTACCGTATGCTGCTCGCTCCGCATTTGGGCGTTGGACATTGTCCACTCGTCCAGAGCCGCTTCCACATCTGAAACATAGGCCGCTATCTCTTCAACTTCCCACCAGGTCATAAACATCCTTTCTAAAAAACGCCCCCCCCAAAAAAATTGTACGTATGAGCGTGCAGTATGTTCAAAAACATCTCAGGCCGGCAGCTCATTCCCGACGAGCGGGCGAATCTGGTCCACCTCAAAAAAGACCAAAAATTTATCTGAATCATCACTTTCAGGATAGATACACGGCTGTTTTTTTCGAAGGGCCTTGATGAGCGAGCGGTTTTTCTCTTCCCGCTGCACGGTTAGATGCATTCGGACCCCTTTGTAGCCGGGCCCTTTTTCCAGGAACACATAACAGGCCCTCGGAAGCCGTCGAAGATTCTGATGACTGATTCGCTGTTTCATGACAAACGCGACGGTGTTTTCATCGACAACGAACGGCTTGGAATAGATGGCCTGATCAACATGGCGACCCGGATCACAGGTTGCCAGGATGCCGGTGCCCTCATTTTTTTCAAAGTAATCCGATAAGTTCATACCAAAAGCTCTCCCGTAAAATCCGAAAAATCCATCAACTTACGCTTGTATACGTACGATATGGGGGCTTTTGTTCGGCATCGATTTTAAAAAATTCCAAATAGTGCAGGTGCGAATGGCCTGATGCGGCTCTTCAAATTTCGTTGACTTCTGATCCTTTTCGGTTCATAATTTGGACAGATTCTTAAAATTGCGAATGAACAAAGCTGTATTAACGCTTGATATTCTTGTCCCCCGGAGAGACTGAGTCATGGAATTTAATTCAATACGCGAAATCCTGGAATTTGCCCTGTCAAAGGAACAGGCCTCCGTTCAATTCTATAAAGACCTTGCTTCGCAGGCGACCGATCCAATGACAAAGGCATTGTTTGAAACGCTTGTCTGCAATGAACAAAAACATATCCAGGCAATCCAGCTGGAAATAAACAAGCAAAGCTTTACCGTAAATACGAAAGAACAGTCGGACAAGTCGGTCTATCTGTGGGATGAGCGATTGGAGATGGACGATCAGGCCAGCGAAATGAATTTCGCCGATGCGCTGATGCTGGCGATCCAGAAAGAGCGTGCGGCGTTCCGGCTGTATGCACAGATCCTGGGAACGACCCAAAACGAGACCTTCGCCAAAATCCTGATGGAACTGGCCGAAGAGGAAATGCGGCACGTCCTGCAGCTTGAGCACGAATACGATAACATCATGAGCGGCAAGGATTGATTGATGCCCCATTTCTATACGATTCAGGACGTACTGACATTCGCGATTCGTTTGGAACAGGCCGCGCAGGAGTTTTACCGCCGCCTCAGCAGCCAATCAGACAGTCCTTCAGTGGCGCGTTTTTTAGCCGAGCTTGTCAGGGAGGAAAAACACCACGAACAGCAATTGGAAAAGCTTCTCAGCGAATCCGGCGGTATCCCGAACCAGCGGATCTCAGCCGACCAGATCGATGCGTATATTCAGGCCATCAGGATTCCCGCGTCACTGGACTACAAGGAAGCCGTCAAACTGGCCATGGACAAAGAAAACGCCGCCCGGATGCTGTACGCGGTTATCGCCAAAGTCACTGAGGAGCCGATTCTCCGAGATGTCTTTATGCAGCTTTGCGAGCAGGAAAAAAAACACCAGGAATACTTCGAAAAAGAATACCGCCGCATCTGCATCAGCGAAAATTAAACGCCTGCTCCCACAACAGCCCCAAGCAAAGGCACAGATGCCTGTGTTTCACCTGATTTTTGGGGTATCAGTATTAAAAAGCGATATTTTTTAATGCTTGACATTTCCGACGTCCGATAGTTAACTTAGGCAATTAGCGTAAAATGGAAAGGACTCTAACCCCTTTTATATGCAAGAGGCACAAAATGGATAAGATGAAAAGCTTATTTACGACGGGCGAGGCGGCGGAAATCTGTAATATCAGCCAGCAAACCATCATCCGATGCTTTGATTCGGGGCGATTGGATGGTTTTCGTATTCCCGGCTCGCGATTCCGGCGGATCCCGCGCGAAAACCTCATCAAATTCATGAAAGACAACGGCATCCCGCTGGACAATCTCAATGCCGAAAAAACGGGCAAGATCAAGGTTCTGATCGTTGATGATGATGCGGAAATCGTCGAATTGATGGTCGATGTGCTCAGCCGGGACGGCCGTTTTGAGCTTGCGACCGCCAGCAGCGGCTATGACGCAGGCCTGCAGACCCAGCAGTTTCGCCCCGACGTGATCATCCTGGATTACATGCTGCCGGATGTCAATGGCAATGTTGTCTGCCGCACCATTAAAAGCAACCCCGATTTCGCGAGCATCCAGATCATCATCGTCAGCGGGGTAGCCAATCCCGAGGAGGTTCAGGAACTGCTGGACGCGGGAGCGACGGAATTTATTAAAAAGCCGTTCCATATTACCGAACTGGTGGACCGGATCCTGCAGGCCGTTGATACCGAACGTGTTGCGGCGGTACACTGATCGTCATACTCAAAAGGATTCTTGAATGCCCCAAGTCAAAACTCAACAAATTGTTGCCCGGCAGGTCGAGCGGATTGTTCGGCAGTTGACCTCGCTTTCCACGCTGCCAGCAGTGGCTGCCGATCTTTTGAGCAAGATCAACGACCGGCCTGCCGATCCTGTTTTGCTGGTCGAAAATATTCAGGCCGATCCGGCACTGACCGCGAAAGTGCTGATGCTGGCGCATCAGGAAGCAATCCAGTTCACCAATGGGCCGACGATCGCAGAAGCCGTTGCCAAACTGCCCATGGCGCTGCTGCGAGAGGCGGTGGTCTCGGTCAAAGTCTTCCAGGTTCTTGACAGCAATGAAGACGCAGACGCCAAACGCTTATTGCCGCGAAAACAGATGGCGATGCATTCGCTGGCGGTGGCCTGTTGTGCCGGTCAGATTGCCGAGCAGGTTCTTGAACCGGACCAGCAGCAGACCGCCTATCTGGCGGGTCTGCTTCACGACATCGGCAAGTGTGCCCTGGATGAAGTGATGCCCAAAAGTTTCGCGAAAATGGTGGCCCAGTCCCGCAGCAGCCAATCGTCTCTTGCCGAGATCGAGCAAAAGCATCTGGGGCTGGATCATGCGGTTTTAGGCAAACGGTTGGGGCAAAAATGGGTCCTGCCCGAGGCGATCACGTCGGCCATCTGGCTGCATCACTGCGATGCGCAGGCACTCAGTGCCGAGCTTCCCGATGTGCAGATCGCGCAGGTCGTGGCGCTGGCCGATCGTATGGCCCGCCGGGTTGGTGTGGGTCACAGCGGAAGTTTCGATCCGCCGGACGGCATCGAAGAACTGGCCGAACAGCTGTCGATCAGCCCGGCCCAGTTGGCCCGGATATCGGACAATCTGGTCCCGACGGTTCAGGCCAAATGCAAACGGCTGGGGCTGGAAGGCAGCGATGACACGTCCGGCTATTATTCGCTGATCCATCAAACCGCCGCGGACCTGGCCCAGGACAATCGAAAACTCAGTTCCACGTCCCGCGAGCATTTACAGCTGACCGGGCAGACCGAACTGATCGATGATTTTCTCAATCAAGTGGATGAAAATACCTCCGCACTGGAGATCGCCGAGGCGCTGGCCGACTGCTGGCAGAAGCATTGTCAAAGCGGCCTGACCGGTGTGTATGTTGTTCCCAATCCGACCGAGCCGTATGTGGAATTGACGGTCATGGATCGAGCCAGACAGCTGACGGTCAAGACGCTGCAGATGCCCGATGCGATGCCGCCGGTTCCGGAGGTCTTTCGCACGCATGCATCCGTGCTGCCGGTGGCTGATGGGGCCAAATGGCTGACCGAACAGCTTGAGGCGGATTTTAATCCCCGCCTGTTGAAGATGGCGCCACTGCGAATGGCCGATGAGGTTGTCGGGGTGCTGGTGTTCGAGACATTTACCGCCGACGATGACGCGGCGGCGAAGAATGCTGTACCGCTGAGCTGCAAGGTTGCCGCCGCGGCGATCGCGATGGCGCAGGCCGCCGGCAGGCATGAGCGGCTGGCCGAGCGGTTTGTGCAGGTGATGAATACACTGCGGCAGACCCGCGCGGAACTGGCCCGCCAGCAGACGCTGGCCGGATTGGCCGAAATGGCCGCCGGCGCCGCGCATGAATTGAACAATCCGCTGGCAGTGATCTCCGGCCGCACGCAGCTGCTGGCCGACAGTGAGACCGATGAAAACAAAAAACAAATGCTGGCCCAGATCCAGGACCGCACACACGAGATCTCGCAGATCGTTACCGATTTGCTGAGCTTTGCACGGCCGACCGACCCTCATAAACGATCAGTCACGGTCGAGGAGCTTTTGACAAAGGCGATTGAAACCGCGTGCCGTCAGTGCGGGGCCGGTTCGATGGAGATCGAGGTTTCCGGAACCGGCAAGCAGGCCGGCGTGTATGTGGACCCGCATCAGATCACCCAGAGCATCGCGTATATTTTGACCAACGCGATGCAATCCTATAAGGGCGGCAGCGGGCCGGTGTGGGCCGAATGCGACCCGTCGCCTGACGAAAACACAGTGTCGATCGCGATTCGTGATACCGGCTGCGGGATGGATGCCGAGACGCTGGCGAATGCGTGCAGTCCGTTCTTTTCGGCGTGTCCCGCCGGACGCCGGCGCGGGATGGGATTGGCCCACGCACAGCGGCTGCTGACACTCAACGGCGGCGACCTGAAACTGGCCGGCGAATCGGAGCAGGGAACCACCGTGACGGTCACACTGCCGAAGGTTTAAATACGAATGTCGAAGCACGAAATACGAAACAAATCCGAAATCCTAAATTTAAATGACCAAAATAAAGAAACACCCTTGTTTTGAAAATTTGAATTTGTAAAATTTGGTATTGTTTAGGATTTCGATATTCGTATTTCGAATTTGTTAATTGGAGAACAATATGATTATCAAAAATATCGACGATGTACCATTGCAGGATGTAAACATGGAGGGTGCTAAGGATGTCAAGGTGCGGGTGCTGTTCGGGCCTGCGGACGACGCCCCGACATTTGCGATGCGGGTGTTTGAGATGGCTCCCGGCGGGCATACGCCGTGGCATACACACGACTTCGAGCACGAGGCGATGTTGCTGGACGGCGATATCGCCGTCGTAACCGAAGCCGGCGATACACCCTTAAAGCCCGGCGATGTTCTTCTGATGCCCCCGGATGAAAAACACCAATTCAAAAACCTCTCCAACACCAACAACGCCCGATTCATGTGCCTGGTCCCGATTGCGTATCAAAAATAAATCTTAATAACCTGATTATTTCACTAAATTTCTGAATACGCGATTGACCTGATTTGTTCTCATCGTTCGTGTTGGCCAGATTGGTATCTTAGCAATACGATGTTTTCCGGTATAATGCCATTTTTCAAAACTTGGTGGACAGGCCAGGCAAAGAAAAATAGCGATGCTTGTGCTTAATTCAAAAGCAATATGATGGGGAGCGTCTATTTTTTTTAGCAATAACGGCATTACAATACCTGCTATCAACACCGCTATCGGTCCAACAAGGACTATATCGTAACCAGGTATAATAAGTCGCCCCGTACGAAAACGGCCGAAAAAACTAATCGGTGGATGATACTTCAGCATATATCTGCCAAAACGAAACATCGCTATATAAAAAGATATCATCATAAAAAAAACTCCTTCTGGCTGCGTACCATTTAATTTGTAAAAATACCAATTAATTACATGCATAAACCAGAAAGAAGCAGCAGCAATAAAAACACCCAGAGGATATCCGATAGAAAATACATTCCTGTCACACAAATCCTGAAACGGCCATTGGGCAACGCGTTCTTGTATCGCTTTAGTCCTCAGTTCTTCAAGTTGATTTGCCTTCCACCAGTTCGTGTTCCACGGGAATTGTTTAAGGTAGATTTTAACTGCATACAGGCCGATGCTCATCATCAACAACAGAACAAAAATCGAGACTATCGTACTATTAAAATGGGGATATACAACGAAGGGAGCCAGCAAAATATAAACAGCAACAAATCTCATTTGCCTTGTCACTAAGAAAGAAATAAGCATACCGAAATTATAGCCAATAATAAAATACATGGGTAAAATCCAACAGTTATATACAGGAAAGAGAAGTGTCAAAAGCATGAAAGCGCTAATTATAACAGCATCGGCCCAGAATGGATGTATTGGACCGCGAGGTAAATTTTTACTTGAATTCCACGGAGATAATGTTAACAGAGTTATATAATCCTTTTTAAAAGCGGGGTGGAATCTCCACACGCGAGAAAAACCGTAGCAAAATAAAATCACAAAGGAATAACCAGATGACACTTCCCTGATTCTCTCTGGTGCGCCAGCATAACTAAAAACTAAATCCAGTATAAACATCAGGATTAAGTAACCGATAAGGCTCCACACGAGGTATTTGTGAAATACACGAGACAGTGTCTGCCAAAATGTTTTCATCGTGTTATCCTTTCAGATATTCTGAAATGTTTTCTCTGGATTTCGGGTGTATCAGGGTTTCGAGCACTTCGAGTAAACTGCCGGAGCAACCGGTTTGCTGGCGCAGGCCATTGGCACTGTCACAGGCAAGAATTTTTCCTTCTGCGATCACAGCAATCTTGTGGGCCAGCGGTTCTACCAATTCAGGTACGGGGACAGCCATGACGACCGTTACATCTTTGCGCTCGGCGAGCTTTTTTAGAATTTGACTAAGTGCCAGCAAGGCCGATGAATCCAGCCCGCCAGAGAAAGGTTCATCTAGTACAAGAATCGGAGCTTCGGTAGCAAGTGCGGCACAGATGCCGATCTTTTTCTGCTGACCTGTTGAATAAGACGAAATGGATGAATCGCTGTTTTTGTCCAGATCGAAAATTTCGAGGAGTTTATCGGTTTGTTCCATAAGCCGCTGTTCTTCTACGTCATACAGTCGCCCAATAGCGAGTGCGTATTCACGTCCGGTCACATCCGGCGGAAGGAAGGGTCGGTCCGGCAGATAGACCATTTTTTTGCGGATCGATTTTTCCGCTTCAATGCTGCTGCGTCGTTTGAGACTGTCAATTTCGACATGCCCCTTTAGCGGGGATAACAGGCCGCCAATTAAGGCCAGCAGTGTGCTTTTGCCCATGCCGTTAGGTCCCATCAGGGCAATCAGTTCGCCTTCTTCCACTTGCAGCGAAACATTTTTCAAAATGGGTCGAATGCCGTAATGGTGCCACACATTTTCCACTTTTATCATTGCTGACTCCTTAAAACAGACCTCTCTTTATAGATAAAATGCCGGTGCCAAAGCATTGTGGCAGAAAATCGCTGCAAATCAACTGATTTTTTCAATGGCTGATTCGGCGTTACTGGAAAATTGCTTCCAATGCCGTGTGCAGGTCGGGGTGGTCGAACTGGAATTCTTCCATTTGGAGTTTATGCGGCAGGACGCGGGTGCTGGCGAGCAGGGTTTCTTCGGCAAAGTCGCCGAACATGAATTTCAGCATGCGTTTGGGCACCGGCACTACCTCCGGCCGGTGCAGGGCGTGGCCGATGGCGTGGGCGAATTCCTTGTTGCGTACCGGGTGCGGCGAGACGACATTGACCGGCCCGGCGAGTGTTTCATGATCCAGTGCAAACTGAACCGCCCGCACCGCATCATCAATCGACACCCAACTGACCCATTGCTGCCCATCGCCGAGCGGACCGCCCATGCCCATCTTAAAGGCCGGCAGCATCTTGGCCAGCGAGCCGCCTTCTTTGCCGAGCACCACGCCGAACCGCAGATTCACCACGCGAATACCCGCGTCCGCCGCGGGCGCCGTCGCCGCTTCCCACGCTTTACAGACATCACTCAAAAAGCCGCTGCCCGCTGCGGCCGTTTCGATGCATTCGTGCTCGTCCCGGTTGCCGTAATAACCGATAGCCGATGCGCAGATCAGTGTCTTGGGTTTTTGTTCCATCTCGGCCAGTGTCCGGGCCAGAAAGGCCGTGTTCGTCACACGGCTGTCGCGGATGGCCCGTTTTTTCTTTTCGTTCCAGCGGCCGAAGATGTTTTCACCCGCCAGATGGATCACCGCGTCGATGCCGTCCAGTTTACCGCGTTCGATAAATCCTTCGACCGGATTCCAGAAGACTTCGTCAGATTTGGCGATTTGCGTCAATCGGATCAGTCGCAACAATGAGTGGTCCTGCTGCCTGAGTGACGCATGGACCGCCGCACCGATAAAACCGTGTGAACCGCTGATCAGAATTTTCATGTATCGCTCCCTAATGTTTTGTTGTTATGACACTTATTTCGGGGTTCATCATAACGCAAAAAACATTGTTTGGATATCATTTTTTCTGTTTTGATTTGAACAAATCGGCTCTACAATAGTACTATTGGAAAAAGAATAGTGTTCAATCGGAAGGGATAAAAAATGGCTTTTACGCTTGAAATTGGACAAAAAGCACCGGGTTTTAGCCTGCCGGCGACCGATGGTCAGATGCATTCGCTGAGCGATTTCGATGATGCGAAGGTGCTGGTGATCTTTTTTACCTGCAACCACTGTCCCTATGTGATCGGTTCTGATGAGGTCACCCGCGCGACGGCGGACAAATTCATCCCGCAGGGCGTGGCATTTGTCGGCATCAATTCCAACAGCCCCAATACCTACGAGGAAGATTCGTATCACCACATGGTCGAGCGGATGGATCAGTATAAGTTCCCGTGGGTGTACCTGCACGACGCGACGCAGGATGTGGCGCGGAGCTATGGGGCACTGCGGACGCCGCACTTTTATGTGTTCGACGCCGATCGCAAACTGGTCTATACCGGCCGCGGCGTGGACAGCCCGCGCGATGCCACGCAGGCAACGATCAACGATCTGGACAATACCTTGACCGAACTGCTCGCCGGACAACCGATCACCACACCGGTGACCAATCCCATCGGCTGTAATGTCAAATGGGACGGCCAGGACGCTCACTGGATGCCGCCGGACGCGTGCGATCTGGTCTGAATCCTGCTTGTCCGGACCCATTTGAAAAAGAACCGTTGAAATTTGCCTGTGATAGATTACACTCACGGCATGGACAGTAAAGCTAAGCGAATTGCCTTTTTTTTCATTTTGCTGATTGCGGGGGGTGTTTTCTTCATGTTTTCGCGTGATCCGGCTCGCCGGGAAACCGGTCCCTTGCCGCACGAATGTTATGTTTGGCAGCGGGTCTGGAGCGAGGACCTGCGGGCCGCGATTGGGCGGGCCGAATCTGATCTAAAGGGGTTGACGGTGCTGGCGGCCGAGATCGATGTTCGGCCGGGGCGCCAGCAGCAGCAGATCATGCCGGTCGATTATTCGTTTCTGTCCACAGTGTCGCAGTCGGTGGGAATCGCGATCCGCATTAATCCCTATTCCGGCCCGTTTGACACAGAAGCACCCGCCGCACAAACCATCCGCAAGGTCATCAAGACGGTTTTGGAAAAGGCCGCCACTGCCGGCTTTGAGCCGGTCGAGATCCAGATCGATTATGATTGTGCCGAATCCAAACTGGCGGGGTATCGCACATGGATCCGGTCATTAAAGAAAAGTTTTTCCGAGCATCCGATAATCATTACCGCATTGCCGTCGTGGATGAAACATCGCCGGTTCAAAAAGCTGGTTCAAAGCTGCGACGGGTATATCCTGCAGGTGCATTCTCTGGAACGGCCGAAGACAGTTGATGATGCGATCACACTCTGCGATCCGGAGCGCGCGGTTAAATGGACCCGGCAGGCCGACCGTTTGGGGGTTCCGTTTCGGCTGGCCCTGCCGACCTACGGCTATCTTGTCAGCTTTGACGAAGAGGGTGCATTTGTCTCCCTTTCGGCGGAAGGGTCGCTGCCGAAGCGGTCTGGAAAAATGCAAATAAAAACCGTTCTATCGGACTCGAAAAAAATCTTGGCGATGATTCAAGAAATCCAAACGATTTCTCCGAAGAATCTTTCAGGCGTTATTTGGTTTCGTCTGCCGATCGCGGGCGATCAACTCAACTGGCAGTGGCATACCCTGCAGCGACTCGTTCAGAATCAGCCGCTTACCGAGCAGGTCGAGGTCCTGCTTGAATGGCCGCAACCCAATCTGGCCGAAGTGTACCTGGTCAATTCCGGTGATGTCGATGTGACCGATGTGTTGATGGTTCAGCTTGAATTTGCCGGCGAGTGCCTGGCCGCGGACGGAGTACAGGGCTACTCGGTCCAAGAGGATCCAAAAGGGCGCCTGCTGATCCATTGCGAGAACAGGTTGCCGTATCAGCATCTTCGCTCGCAGGAAAAAATTAATATTGCATGGTGTCGATTTGACAAAGAAACGGAGGTCAAAGCCAGTGTTCAGAAGGATTTACAATAAAATAGTTCTTTTCGGTCTTATTTTACCGGGGGTGGTCTTTGCCTGCGGCCCACATTTCCCGAACAGCTATCTTGCAGCAGGCGGCGACCGGCTCCTGCTTCAGTCTCCGGGATTCAGCTTTACCGCTGAGATCGGTCGGATTGACATCGAAATCAATGAACCCTCGGTGGTGTTCAACCCGCAGCGGTCATCGGAAGGCCGCCGGAGGAGGGGAGCGGTGGAGGTGGAACTGGCCGATCTGCGTCAATCCCTCGAAGCGATGGGGCATGACAGCAAAGTGATTAAAGAAACGATCGCTTCTTATCAAACGCTGCGGGGAGCTATCGAAAATTTTGTCAAACAGCAGGAGTATGGCAGGCATAAGGGCAGACGAACGAAAAACGGATCGGAAAAATCGGACCCCAATTTTATTGCTTCTGTTGAGCTGATTCCTGAACTTGTGCCTGAGGAGTTTACCCTGTATTTTGAAGGCGTGATCTATTATCGAACCGACCAGAGGGAAAAAGCTGTTCAGGTATGGCAGAAGGTTCTCGATCTGCCTGCCGAGAAGCGGCATTATAAGTCCACCTGGGCGGCCTATATGATCGCCCGAAGTTATTCGCGAAGTGATAATGAAACCGTTAAAGAAAAAGCCCGCCGGATGTACCAACAAGTGCGGCAGTATACTCGGGAGGGGTTTGCCGACAGTCTGGACCTGGCCGCGACAAGCTATGGGGATGAAGCAGCCACCTATTTGGCGGAAGATCAATATGAAAAAGCGATCGAACTTTATCTGGTCTAGACGCTGACCGATGATCCAACCGCTGTGCCTTCATTGAAGTACACTTGTCATTCAATTTTCAATAAACACAAGCAGGTGGGATTGGCTGCCCTTGTCAACAATCGCATGGTTCGAGAGGCCTTGCTGGCTTATGCGATCACGCACGGCAAAAGCGAAAAATACAATTTCTTTATCTCAAAAGATGACCGCAAAAAAAAGCCCCTTACGTCTCAGCAGCTTCTTCTGGATGCGATCGAAGAAGCGAATCTTGATATGGTTAAAGATGCGGATCGGCTGGCGGCGATCGCTTACAGGGGCGCCGACTTTGAGCGGGCTCAGCGCTGGTTGGATGTGGCGGACATGAATTCGCTGCTGGCCCGCCGTATTCGGGCCAAGCTGTTTCTTCGGGACGGTAAAATCAAAGAAGCCGCCGAAGACCTTGCGTTTATCGCCCGGCAAACCAACCCCGGTGAATCCCAGAGTTACCGCAACTACTATCGGTTGGATAGTTCACGCAAGCTTCATTCGGAGCTGGGTTCACTGTATCTGTCCCAGAAAATGTATACTCAGGCGGTGGATGCTTTGATGAAAGGCGGTAACTGGACGGACGCCGCGTATATCGCAGAGCGTGTCTTGACACTGGAGGAATTGCAGAGCTATGTGGATACGACTTGGCCGGTGTCGATGCTGGAGCCGATTCGTGATGAAAAGGCGATTGGGCCGGACGGCAGAAGAACACCGAAGGTTCACCAAGCCGAAAAAGCACAGAAGATTCGCTATCTGCTGGCTCGGCGGCTGGCACGGTTGGGTCAATTCCAAAAGGCCCGGCCGTATTACCCTCCAGCAAAGAAAACCCGGTCTCATTTTCCGAAGAGCATTTTAGAGGACTTTGTCAGGTTTACGAATGCACTGGAGAAGGCCAATGCCCCGTCGCTCTCTCAAAGCGAACGCGCCGATGCATTCTGGACCGCGGCATGGCTGATGCGGCACAAGGGCATGGAGATGACAGGGACCGAATTGGCGCCGGACTGGCACATTTACGGCGGAAGCTTTTCAAGACAAGACCCGCTGGAAATGCGTCTTGATACCTCAAAACGCAACAAGTTCAATGTCCCAACACAGGACGAGATCGACCGGGCGCAACGGAATTTTCTGGCGCTGCCGGACAAACGTTTCCATTACCGCTATTTTGCGTCTGACCTTGCCTGGGAGGCCGCGGCCCTGATGGAGAACGAAGATGTTGAATTGGCCCGCCGATTGTGCCTGGCGGGAACCTGGCATCGGGATCGTGATAGCAAACACGCCGATGTTTTTTATAAGTCGCTGGTGCTGCGGTGCGGCACAACGAAATTGGGCAAAGAAGCCGACCGGATCCGGTGGTTCCCGAAGATTCCGGATACATTGGAAGCCGGGGCGCCTTATGAACCTCCGCAGGAAGAAAGTAAAGCGGCTCAATGAGAATCCTTGTGCTTGAATCCTACTATGGGGGCTCACACAAGGCATTTCTGGATGGCTGGCAGAAACACAGCGGTCATGAATTTGTGTTGCTGACGCTGCCGCCGAGTAAGTGGAAATGGCGGATGCGCCACGCGGCAATCACATTCGCACAGCAGGTTAATGAGCTTATTGCCGCTGGTGAGAAATGGGATATCCTATTTTGTTCGGATATGCTGAATCTGGCGGAGTTTCTGGGGTTGGTCGATAAATCCATACGCAGACTGCCGAAAGTGGTTTATTTCCACGAAAACCAACTGACCTATCCGGTGCAGATCGAGTCCGAGCGGGACTATCAATATTGCATGACCAATATCACCACGGCTGCTGCGGCGAATGCAGTCTGGTTCAACAGCGCGTTTCATCGCGATGAATTTCTCGAAGCGATTGCAACGTTCCTCAAACGAATGCCCGACTATCAACCCGTCGAGGTGATTGAGCAGATACGCCAAAAATCATCCGTCCACCCGCCGGGGATTAATCCTATTGAACATTCCAAACAGCAACCATCTAGTCCCGTCCGCATCCTCTGGGCCGCGCGGTGGGAACATGATAAAAATCCGGAAGACTTTTTCGCCGCGATGAAAATCTTAAAAGAAAAGGGACTCGATTTTCGCTTGAATGTCATCGGTGAACAATTTCGCGATCAGCCGGAGATTTTCGATTGGGCCAAACAATACTTTGCCGACCATATCGATCGATGGGGCTACCAGACCAGCCGGGAGGAATACGAAGCGGTGCTGGCCGAATCCGACATTGTCGTTTCCACGGCCGACCATGAATTCTTCGGCATCGGAATGCTGGAGGCGGTTGCCGCGGGGTGTTATCCGGTTTTGCCGGAGCGGTTGTCGTATCCGACTATTATTGCATCACTCATTGAAGACAAAAATCAGCAACAGGCGTTTTTGTATAACGGATCCGTGAAAGGGCTTGTTGAAAGATTAGAAGTGTTGATTGCAAATACTGCGTGGGCATCCGTCTTCGCTAAAGCTACGCCGGACAAACAACTCACCCTACAAGAAAACATCGCTCAATATCTCTGGCCGCAACGGACAAAACAAATGGACAAAGCTCTGACGAGAGTTTAACGCAAAAGGTACAAATCGAACCATGAAGATATCGAAGTACACGAAGAAAAAATATTAAAAAACTTCATGTTCTTCATGTCCTTCATGGTTATTTTTCTGTTGCCAGTTTTTCCAAACCGTCGAGGCACAGCTGTGACCAGGTTTCCATTTCATCGCGTACCGCGTGCAACTGTTCCAGTGTCATGAACTCGAGCTGTGTGATCATCTGTTCGTTGCGGGTGACGTTTTCATTGTCCACGGTCAGAACATGGACCACGCCCAGATGCACGGCGCCGACTTCGTTGGTATCGTCGTTGAGCAGGGCGACGATGCGGTCGCTGCGGGGGCCTTCGATATTGATTTCCTCGTCCACTTCGCGTAATACGGCGTTTTCATAGATCTCGCGGTAATCGACGCCGAACAGCGGCACCTCGTTATCGACGGGGTTGATGTGGCCGCCGATGCCGATGGAGCGGTTGCCCACCAGGCGGGTTTCGCCGGCACGTTTGCCGCGGACGTAGGTCAGGTATTTGTCGCCGCACTTGATGAGGACATAGGGGATGAGCTGTTTGTGGGTCGGATCCTGCTCCGCCTCCGGCCGCGGCACAAAGCTTGGGGCATCGGCGGCGAACAGCTTTTCCAGATAGCTGTCCACATCCAGCACCAGCCCGTGAAACATCCCCACTTCTTCCACGACCGACCGCGGAACCACCAAAACCTGCTCTGTTTTCGTCATTTCATTCCCAATATTAAAAATCAAAGATTAAAGATTAAAATTAAGGATTCGGCCTTTGGCCAATACATTTTATTGTTTGGCTACTGTAAGAAAATCCGGCCAAAAGGTCAATTCTAAAATCAAAAAGCAATTCCTTACGAGAACCGAAGGTTTGTAATAAAATAGCCGGTGGTAAAATCGCCGGAACGGATATCCCCTAATACCCAATTGGGGTCCTAACAGGGCGACACAACACTTGTCCCTCCCCCAAAACTACCATTATGGGTGAAATGTGTCCTTGGAAAATCCTTGCGGTCGATTCTCGTTTACCAGATAATATATACCAATGAAGGAACAAGAAATACAATCTAGTAACTGCTACCGGGCTTCTTGCAAAGGAAATGTATGGGGAAATCTAAAATAGAGCAGCATCTAAAGCTAGTATGTGGGTATGTTGAGCAGTTAAGGGAAGCGAAAGAAAAGGGGGCATTGCCTTGTAAGGAAGCAGTTGTGAAACTGGACGAGCTTATGGCAGTGACGGCCAAGGAGGAAATTGTTTTCGATGGTTTCTCGCACATGTGTTATCCATACTTGAAGTTGTTTGGTATGCTCGATATCGTTATAAGTCTATCGGAGTGGGCGAGGGATAAGTTGGGGATGGATTCGGAAGCAGGAGTCGTAATAGAAAAAAATCTTAAAACTCTTTACAGGGTTAGAGTTGTGATAGATGAGGTGGAAAAGAGATATAATGAGCAATTGCTGAAAGCGGAACGGACGGGTAATAAGGATGAGATTGTCAATCAGTGTGACAATTTGGGAGGTGTTTATGTCTCTAGGGATGAATTCGACTTAGCTGAAGAGGTGTATAGAAAAGCATTGGATGTCGAGGAGCAAAGAGGCAATGAGCAGGGGATAGCTTTGCAGTTCGGGTATCTGGGGATGCTTTATGCGGCCATGAGAAATCTGGATGATGCAGAGGTGATGATTAAAAAGGCGTTAGGAATTTATGAGAAGAGTGGTATGGAGAAAGACATAGGAATAGAGCTTTGCAATTTATCCTTTGTTTATGGTAAGCGAGAAAAAAAAGGCAAGGTATGCTAAACATGTGACAAGCCGGGCAGGTCGGGGGAAAATTATACGAGAGTGGACCGTGTCCGCGCCGATTAAAACTGTTTCTACATTCGGCTAGGCAGTATAGTGATATAACTCGTCGTGTCGTTGTTGCCCGTCCACGGGTTTCGTTCGCTTTGCTCACTTCACCCGCGGCTATTCTTATTCAAAGCCCTATGGGCTTTGTTTGTCAAACATTTCCAGAACGATCTCCGCAACGGCGTTGCTGGCGCGGCGTTGGGTTAGGGGGCGGGTTAGTTCAGTCAGGGATTGGCTGGTGCGGTTCATTTCGGATGGGTTGTTCAGCAGGTCATGGGTGCGGTCGATGATGGGATTGATCGATGAGAAGTACGGCATGAACTCCGGGACGAGTTCTTTGCCCGCGAGGATATTGACCAGCGACAAATGACGCAATTGGATTAGCCAGCGGCCCACCAGGTGCCACATGAGTTTATGGCTTTGGTACATCACTGTCATCGGACAGCCCGCCGCGGCAACCTGCAGGGTCGCGCTGCCGCTGGCGACGATCGCATAATCACTCCTGCGGCACACATCGATCAGCGCGTTGGTTTCAAAGGAAAGAGGCAAAGATGCGTCAGTCGCCATGCTTTGAAGCATTGCTTTTTTATCGTCATCCGGTGCACAGGCGGTGAACTCTGCTTGCGGGTGTTTTTCCTTCAGTGCCGCGGCGATCTCGAGCATGGCCGGCCAGAGCGTTTTGATCTCGGCATCGCGCGAGCCCGGCAGCAGCGCGATCTTCGGCGATTGCGGGTCGTAATCGGTATAGGGTTTGGCATTACCTGTCAGATCGATATCCATCTCGTCAAACAGCGGATTGGAAACGAACTCCGCATCAACGCCGCGCTTCCCAAACCATTCTTTTTCAAACGGCAGGATGCAGGCGAGCTTATCGCAGCACCGGCGCAGTTTGCGGATGCGCCACGGGGCCCACGCCCACAACTGCGGCGCGACATAAAACAGGACCGGGATGCCGTGCTTTTTCGCGGCCTTGGCGATGTGAAAGTTAAACGCCGGCGAGTCACACACCACGACTAAATCGACTGTATTCTGCTCAAAGTATTCGTTGGCCTGCCGGATCAACTTTCGATAGTAGCCCAACTGTCCCAACACTTTGTAGTGCATTGCCGCCTTGCTGACGGTATCGTCCAAAAGCTCACATCCCGCCTCGGCGAGCCGCTGGCCGCCGAAACCGGCATAAGTTGCACCAACTCCCTTTTCCTTCAGCGCCCCGATCAGATTGGCGCAGTGCATCTCGGCACTGTGCTCCAGCGAACTGAGGAAAATATGTTTTTGTTTGGATTCTTCCATGTTCCTGATTTTGTTTATTGAGGCAGCAGCTTGATCCGGACCTTGCGGAACTCGACGGGGTGGCTTTCGGCCTGCAGGGCGATATACCCTTCCTCCAGCATGACATTACCATTCTTGATGAGCTTTTTGGCGTTGTTATCCTTGGGATCCAACTGCGGCTGTGTATATTCCAGAACGGTTTGTCCGTTGACGATGTGTTTAATGAGGCCATTGCCGTGGACTTCAATCTGAAGTGTAACCCACTGGTCACCGTGATAGGTCTCCGAGGCTGAAGACGTGCAGTGCTTGGTAACAAGCTTGTTATTCATGACGACATGGGTCCCGGGCGTACAAAGGTTGCCGGTGCTTCGCTTGTTGCTTCCATCGCCACCGAGCGTTTGCACTTCGATGGAGACCGGAAACTTCTGGTCTTTGCCCATGCTTTCAGCCGATTGGCTGTGGATCATGACGCCGCTGTTACGGAATGCCCAACTCGGGCCTTCTGGAGTCTGCTCGCCGACGAATCGGTATTCGACCTGGAGGATGTAATGGGAGAACGGCGTTTTGTAAAACAGATTGCCGAATTTGTCGCCGAACTTTTCGTACTGGTCGTAGGCCACTTTCAGGATGCCGTCTTCAACACGGTAGGTGTTTTTGTAGTTGTCGCCGGCGTCATGGCCGGTGATCTTGACGGTCCAGC
Organism: Planctomycetota bacterium; assembly: GCA_039714335.1. Taxonomy (GTDB): domain Bacteria; phylum Planctomycetota; class Phycisphaerae; order Sedimentisphaerales; family Anaerohalosphaeraceae; genus 4572-13. The sequence continues at coordinate 2,608 of JBDLJN010000022.1, read as the reverse complement.
CGTCCAGGTCCTTGCCGTTGAAAAGGTCGATCCATTCAGCGGCGCCGTCCTGAGCGTTTACAGGCTCGCTGCAGGAGGCCAGAGAAAGTAATGCCGCAAGCAGACAAACGGTCCCCGGGAGCATGAGATAGTGAGATAATCGTGTTTTTTTGTGCTTCATCATATCATCCTTTCATATTAAGGTTCGTCGAACTCCATATTATTGCATCTTAGAGGATAAATCCAGCAGGATTCGGTTTTCCTGGGCCCAATCGATCACCGTCTTGGTTTGCCTGAATACTGATTTGGCGATTATTTAGGCAACCCACGGGTCATTATATTGCGTGAGCATCGTGTCCAATTCTCGTCGTAATTTTTTCACCAGGCCGGGCTGCTTATTGGCGATGTTCTTTAGCTGATAGGGATCGTTGAGATTGTCATGAAGGAAGATTGTTTCCGGCTTACCTTCCTGTTTACTGACTGCAAAGGTGTATTGGACGTTCCGCAGTCCCCGCCGGCCCCATTTCGGTTTGCCAACCGGAACCCACATATACCACTGCCATTCAGGGCGAGGTCCCTGGCCGGCCAGGAACTGCCTCGCATGGCTTGTACCGTCAACCTCTGCCGGAATGTCATTACCATAACCGGCCAGATCAAGCAGCGTCGGACAAATATCCAGTGAAGCAAACAGCAGATCGTCTTTGCGCGGCTTGATCTTTCCGGGCCAGCGGATCAAAAAGGGAATTCGCATGGACTCCTCAAACCGATTATTCTTTGCCTTGAGATTGTGGATCCCGAGGCAATTACCATGATCGGAAGTAAACACCACGATCGTATTTTCGTCCAGACCCTGCTCTTCCAATGCCTGTACAATCCGGCCAAACTGCTCATCAACTCCCGTGATCATCGCATAATAGTTCCGAATGTTGCTGCGATAGTATTTTCCCCACTGTTGGTTGGCAGGCGGGATATTCGGACGTTGGCATAGTTTATTCAACGAAATGTCTTTGTAGCGATCCACATATTTCTGCGGCACCCGATCATAGGGCATATGCGGTGGATTCATCGACACCACCAGGGCAAACGGTTTGTTGGTGTCGCGGTATTTACCGTCTTCATTTCGAATGTATTTAATTGCCATGTCCGCTTCATGTTCCGGCCCCCATTGATCGACATAACGAAATCCTTCGCGGCCGGCAGTTGTGCTCCAATACATCGGACGGTCGTGCATATCATAGGTGCCGTAGGCGTACCAGAAATCAAACCCATGCCGCCGTTTTGGCGGACACCATTCATTCCAGGCCAGCTTTTCGCTGTTATTGCTGCACTTGATGTACGGCTTATGCGGTGAATCCAGGTGCCACTTGCCGATATAGCCCAAACTGTAGCCGGTGTCACTGAGTACATCTGACCAGCATCGGTCGGACTCCTGAAGTTCGCAGTTAAACGGGGCACTATTGGAATTGCAATTGCTCACAACCTTATTCGCATGCGGGTATCTGCCGGTCATCAGCATCGCTCGAAACGGACTGCAGACCGGGTAATTGCTGGCCGTCTGCGGCAGCACCAGCGATTCTTCGGAAAACCGGTCCAGGTGAGGCGTGATGACAGGCTCTTCTTTCAAAAAACCCATCGCCTGGCCGCGCATTTGGTCCGGGAATACAAAAACAATATTCGGGGGCCGAGAAGCTTTCCCAATACTCGGATTTTGCTGACTTGTGCAGCCATTAACTGCTATTGAGGCAACGGAAAGACCGGTTAATTTAACAAATTCTCTGCGATTCATGTGTTACTCCTTGCATTGTCTGACGGATTCAATTCAAAAACGCGGTGCGGCCGGCTTTTATTGATTTAATCTTTGAGACTTCCGGCGTCAAGCGGAAATTCTTTCCAATAGGCATAAATTTCAAGAGCTCTCAGGTAGGCAAATTTCTCTTGCGGTTTGAGGTGGGGCTACTACAATGAACAGGCAGGATAACCAGCTTTTACGGGAGGATATCGAGACATGGTTAACAGATTATGCAGGTTCGAAACCCGCTGCCCCATACTCAAGACAGAATTTCTGGCTGGAACAGCTGTTTTTTTGGTCATCATATGTATCACGGCATGTAAACCGGAAAATGAAGAACCGATTTCGAAGAATGGAGGTTCGACGATGGAACTGAAAATAACAAGTGCTGCGTTTGAAGACGGCGGCATGATCCCGCCCAAGTATACCGCTGACGGGGCGGATATCTCGCCGCCGCTTGCGTGGGGCGGTGTGCCGGATGCGGCCCAAAGCATTGCCCTGATCTGTGATGACCCGGATGCGCCGATGGGGACCTGGGTGCATTGGCTGGTGTGGAACATTCCGCCGGAAGTGGCATCACTGGACGAGGAGGCCCCGCCGGTCGCGGAGTTGGCGGACGGTGCCCGGCAGGGAACCAGCGACTTTGGCCGCATTGGCTATGGCGGCCCGGCGCCGCCGTCGGGCGTGCATCGGTACTACTTCAAGGTCTATGCACTGGATGCGATGCTGAATCTGCCTGCCAGAGCGACCAAACCGCAACTGGAAAAAGCGATCGACGGCCACATCCTTGCACAGGGTCAACTTGTTGGCAAATATACCCGGCAGAAATAATCTCGGCTT
>JBDLJN010000021.1:0-24305 GCA_039714335.1 Planctomycetota bacterium | reverse complement strand
ACTCATACGGGTTTTGGGTATTTTGCTCTTCCATTTTCTTTCGCCCCCTTGGGGCTTACGTATCTCTACACACAAAACCGGGGGCTTACGCCCTCGGCTAATTTACTAAACGCCCCTATCGGGGCGGTGTTTCATTTTTTTTTGCAATTCGTGCTTAGAGCAGACCATGGCTTCCGACTCCGTCGGTAAGCCACGCCACCCTACCGGATTTTGCTACCGCACCATGCCGAGACGGCGGAGACTGGCGCGTGCCCACTTGCCCGAACGGATCTGCGCCCACAACAGCAGCCACACTGTAATTAACGGCAGGCCGCAGAAACGCAGGTACAGCATTATTTTCCAGAAAATCGAACCCTCCGCTTTTTCCCAACCGCCGCACAGTAACTCAGCGGGCAGCCATGCCGCACCGATCAGAACCTTTGGCAGGACCACCTGCCACGGCGTGAGGAACACCAGCAGGAACAGCGAGATAAAGAATGCCCGTGTGATATGGTTAATGCCTCCAAGGCGACCGGCCAGCGATATCTTCAGGCACATCAGCAATGACAGACAGTACAGGATCACCGCGACAAGAATGATGAAATTGCATACGGTCACTATGCCGGCAGCAAACGGAACGGAAATACGAAACAGCGACAGTGCGCCCTGCGAAGAATCCTCTGGCGCTTCCGCTTCCTCAGGCAACGGCTGGGGTTCCAGCATTTCGGGACCGGCCGCTTCTGTCGGTGTCTCCGCGGGCACAGCATCCGTTTCTTTTTCGAGCAGAATCTCTGCTTCCGGCTCTTCCTTATCAGTCGGCTCACCAATCTGTTCAATAACTTTTTCAATATTTTTCATCGTTTCAGGGTCGATTCCGACTGGTTCGGTCTGCTGATCCGACTCGGTTGTTGCGGCCAGAAAAACGATCGCTTCGGCGTGTGCTGCTTTCTGCGCATTGGCCTGCGGTTTTGCTTCAGGGCTGTTTTGTTCCTGCGAGAGAATCGCTGGAGAAGTTGTTTGAGCGGGAGGTTCACTCGCGGAGCACCCTTTTTCAGTAATCAGGTCAACATGGTTCATCCAGAAAACGATCTGGCACAAGACCAATCCGATCAGGATCAGCGTAAACAGAAAGTTTTTCATTGACTGACAGGCGCTGACGGCCTCCAGGGCGTCTGTCGTATCGATCATATTCTGCGGGTTTGCCTGATTTGTTTCCATAACAAATACTCCTTTAAAGAATGGATTAACGTTGCCTTACGCCCTACATAATAGGCACGAACAGCAAGCTTTTCAATATTTTTCCAGAAAATATACTCAGGCAATAACGCCCTTTTTCAGGATGATATTGGCGTACAATGCCCCTTCACTGGTCGCCACAACGGCATATGCTTTTTTCGCCCTTTCATAAAACGCGAACCGCTCAACAAACTCAAAGTCCTCGAATTTTTCGCCGCTATCGACGATGATCCTGCGATAGTCTTCCCATATCGTCGGCTTTGTGTCATCGCCCGGCACCACCTCCATCAGGGCCGCAGCTTTGGGCACATAAATATCCAGCGGATACAATTTTAATATCGCCTCCAGCAACTCGGGGACATTATGCCCGTCCGCACGCACCAGTCGCTGCGCCATACTCGCGGCCGGAAAATTGCCATCTGCCAAAACAAGTTCATCGCCATGGCCCATCTCCATAATGATCTTTAACAAGTCGGGGCTGATAATATTCGGTACATTTTTTAACATTTTCCTGTTCCTTTCCATATGTCAACTTACATTATCGCTGCCCTGATTATCAACATACAAGGAAAAAACACAAGTCAAAACACATCGTGCTGATGTACAAAATAATGAAAAAAGTGGATTTGTGCTCAAAAGCGAATATTTTAGATTGCCCGAAACGCAGAAAAAATTTTTCATCTACCGAGGCTCTAAGAAATAAATCTTGCTTATTAACCGTTTATATGGGTAATATCAGTTTAAGCAACCAATCATTAAGCATAAACAAGGGAGTGGGCCAAAATGAAAGCACTCATCTCTTTGCTGCTGATTATCCTGACGGCGGGTTCTGCTACAGCCAGCGAGCAAATGCTCTGGTACCGTCAACCTGCGAAAAAGTGGACAGAAGGATTGCTGCTCGGCAACGGTCGACTCGGACCCATCCCCTACGGATCGGCTCCAAAAGAAGTCATCCGTCTTAATGAAGAAAGTCTTTGGGCCGGCGAACCATTTGACACCTATCCCGAAAACTTTTCGGAAAACCTGAAAACACTGCGGGCAATGGTGCTTGACGGAAAATATGCCGAGGCGCGCGCGTTCGGCATGGAAAAGATGACACAAACCCCCACATCGTTCCGTTCCTATGAACCCCTTGGCGATCTCGTGATCGAACTGGATCACGATAAGGAGATCGACGGTTACCGCCGGGAGTTGGATTTGCAGACCGGTGTAGCCCGGGTGCAATACGCCGTTGGCCCAACGGCCATGACGCGTGAGTTTCTGGTCTCCGCTGTCGACGATGTTGTTGCGGTTCGCCTTTCCGGAAAGGTCTCCGGCAGGATTCGCCTGACGCGCCCAAAGGATATGGAAGTCACACCATCCGGAACGAACCGGCTCAATATGGACGGCCAGATCATTGACATCCCGCAATCGCAGGGAGGCCCCGAACACAACAAAGGTGGATCGGGGCCCGGCGGAGCGCATATGAAGTTTGCCGGACGCCTCCATGCCCAAACAAAGGGAGGACGCATCCGGGCCGAAGCGGATCATCTCGTTGTGGAAGACGCCGAAGAAGTCGTCCTGCTGTTCACCGCCGCCACCGATTTCAACCTGGAGAAGATGACTTTTGACCGGTCGATCGATCCGGGAAAGAAGGCCGAAGCCATTCTCGAAAAGGCCGCCAAGCGGTCATGGGAAGCGATTTTGAAGGACCATGTTGCTGAGCATCGCGCGATGTTTGACCGTGTTTCGATCGAATTGGGTTCCTCGAAACAGGACGATCTCCCCACCGACGAACGCCTGGCCGCGCTGGCCAATGGCATTGATGATCCCGGCCTGATCGAGCTGTACTTCCAATTCGGACGCTATCTGCTGATGGGTTCCTCGCGCCAACCCGGCCGGATCCCCGCCAACCTTCAGGGCATCTGGACCGACCGCATGTGGTCACCGTGGGAGTCTGACTTCCATATCAATATCAATCTTCAGATGAACTACTGGCCGGCGGACCTCTGCAATCTTTCAGAGACCATGGATCCGCTCACGGACTGGTTCGCCCGTGTGGCGGAGAAAGGACGCATCTCCGCAAAGGAACTGTACGGCGCGGACGGCTGGGTGGCCTTTGTCGCTGTCAACCTTTTTGGTCGGACCACTCCGAGCGCCTCGGCACCGAAGACCCAGTTTGAAAACGGCACGCTCGACCCGTTCGCCGGGGCCTGGATGGCATTGACCTACTGGCGGCACTATGAGTTTACGCAGGACCGGGCCTATCTTCGTGACCGGGCCTACCCCATCCTCAAAGGAGCGGCGGAGTTCCTGCTCGACTACCTCATCGAAGGCCCGGACGGAAAGTTGATGATCGTCCCCTCGGTCTCTCCCGAAAATACCTACATCGTTCCGAACTCACGCGATGCCGTGCGGATTACCTACAACTCCGGCTATCATTTGACACTTGCCCGTGAAGTTTTTCAAACGGTCATCCGTGGATCGGAAACCCTCGAACAGGATGCGGGATTTCGTAAAGAACTGACAGCAGCACTGGAACGACTGCCCGCCTTGCAGATCGGCAGCAAGGATGGAACCATTCTGGAATGGGCCGAGGATTACAGGGAAAAGTCTCCCGGTCATCGTCACTTCAGCCACCTGTTGGGACTGCATCCTTTCGCTCAGATTACACCGCAGACCCCGGAGTTCTACGAGGCGGCAAAGAAGACGATTGAAAGGCGTCTCAGTCACGGTGGCGGCCATACCGGCTGGAGCCGCGCCTGGGTAATAAACTTTTTTGCCCGTCTTCAGGATGGCGAAGCGGCACACGAGAATGTAGAAATGTTACTGGAAAAAAGCTGCTATCCCAATCTCTTCGACAAGCATCCGCCGCCTCAGATCGACGGAAACTTCGGCGGAACAGCCGGCATCGCCGAGATGCTCCTCCAGAGCCATACCGGCCAGATCCACCTTCTCCCGGCACTTCCCAAGGCATGGCCAACCGGGCATGTTCACGGACTCAAGGCCCGCGGCGGATTTGTTGTCGATATCGACTGGAAGGACGGAGTACTTACCTCAGCAACCCTGCACAGTCAGCCGGGAACGGCGTGTATCGTTCGGTATGGAGATAAGACACAGACCCTGAAAATGAAGAGCGGGAAAAAAATCACACTCATCAGAAAGGATTTTTAGCCGTCCCAGGCACCAAACCTGAATCAAATGCGGCAGCTATTTTATGTCCTGAGCTAATTGGTTCAGTTCTTCCTCTGTCAGTGTTTCGGAGAAGGAAACATCCACCTGGGCGAGAAGCTCTTTGAGTTTTTGCGAATCGCCCGCAGCAGCGCGAAGCTCATCCACCTCGGAAGAGATCATATCGATCTTGCCGCCCTGAGCGTTCATGATCGAGCAAATCCCGGTCTCCGGACACATTTCAACATCTAACTTAGCCATGCGGCACCCTTTCTTTGATTTCTGATTTGTGCAATACACATATTAATATGCTCAATTTACGAAAAAAGAGCGCCTGTGTTCCCGATAATTTGAGATTCCAGCAGAAAAACGGGTGGCCGGTGATAATTATAGTGCAGGTTTTTATGGTCAAAAAACCATAAATTACATATTTTTTTGTAACAATACGCGGGTTTGTGCGTCTTAGTAGGGTAGTTGAACGCCCGAAATAGGCTCGCAGGGGGCTCTTTTGTCCATTAGAGCTTTAATAATCCCGGTATTCATGCTAAAATCGAGCTAGCAGATATGTCTTTATCGACACGGACATAGCATCCGCAAGGTTTTGATCAGAAGGAATTTATAGTGAAAAAGAAAAAGAAGATCATTGTCTTATCATCAGTCGGTCTTGTCATTGTTCTTATTATCCTTGGCGGAATCAAAGGCAAAGGCAAGAAAAAACACAAACAGACTACCAAGGTTCGGGTTGAAACCGTACAGACCGGAGAATTCGTCGAGATCATCAATGCCCCCGGCGAAATCCGCCCGGAAACGGAGGTCGATATCAGCGCCAAAGTGTCCGCACGCATTGTTGAACTGCCCTTCGACGAAGGAGATCGGGTCACCGGCGGCAATGCGAACACCGAAGCATCTCTGCTGGTCCGGCTGGATTCCAAAAACTTTGAAAGCCAGCTTCGCAGCGCCATTGCCGGCCGGGACGCCCAGAAAGCCCGCATCGAGGTGGAAAAAGCAAACATTCTCAGCCAAAAGGCCACACTGGAAGGAACCCATGCATCGCTGAAACAAACGGAACGGGAATTCGAACGGCAAAAACAACTGCTGGAAAGTCAGGATATAAGCCAGTCCAGTTTTGACGAGGTTGAGTGCAATCTACAGCAACTTCGGGCACAATACGAGGCCGCAGATCATTCGATTAAGGCAACCGAGTTAAATCTGACCGTGATGGAACATAATCTGACCGCCGCGGAGGCGCGGGTTGAAGAAGCCCGCGAAGCGATGGGCTACACGACGATGTATGCGCCCATTGACGGAGTGATCACACAGCTCAACGCCGAAGTGGGCGAAGTCGTGATGACCGGAACGATGAACAATCCCGGCACGGTCATCCTGCAGGTGGCGGACCTTTCCAAGATGATGCTGCTGGCCGAAGTCGACGAAACGAATGTCGGACAGGTCCAGATCGGGCAGCCAGCCAAAATTCATATCCCAGCCTTTTGGGAAGAGGAATTCGACGGCGTGGTACAGAACATCGCCCTGACCCAGCGGCAGTCCCGCACGGGTGCGAAATATTACAAAACAGAAATACTGATCTCCGGTGATGTTGATAAACTGTATTCGGGACTGACCGCGGATGTTGACATCGAAACCAACCGCCATCAGGATGTGATCAAAATCCCCAGCCAGGCCGTACTGGCCCGCCGGCTGGATAGTCTGCCGCTGGATATTACCAAAGACAACCCTGTCGTCGATCAAAAGAAAACGCAGATCCCCGTTGTCTATCTGCTTCGCGACGGTAAGACGGTCGTCACGCCGGTCCGGATCGGGCCCAGTGATTTGACGCATACGCTCATCCGGGACGGCTTGAAGATCGGCGATGTAGTGATCGTCGGACCGTATAAGATTCTTGAAGGCCTCAAGCATGACCAACCCGTCGAAGAAGAAAAAGCCGAAGATGACACCTCGGATAACAAAGACGATGAATCGAAAGAGTCTGAAAAGAAAAAATAGACAGACATACCAAAGTCTTGCCCATGGCTGAACTATCTGAAGAATCTGTTGTAATCCGAGTCATGTCGCTGAGCCGCACTTATAAGGTGGGTTCAGAGTCTGTCCACGCACTTCAAGAAGTTGACTTGGATGTTCACCAAAACGAATATGTCGCGGTCATGGGACACAGCGGCTCCGGCAAGAGCACACTGATGAATCTGCTGGGCTGTCTGGATAAAGCCGATGCGGGCCAATACGAGCTCAACGGGGTCAACACGACGAAAATGAGCGCGGCGCGATTAGCCCATATTCGCAATCAGCAGATCGGGTTTGTCTTTCAGTCCTTTGAATTGCTGCCCCGTGTGTCGGCCTTGAAAAATGTTGAACTGCCCCTGATCTATTCCGATATCCCGTTCTGGCAACGACGAAAACGGGCTAAACAGGCGCTGGAGCGTGTCGGACTGGGCGACCGGACCACCCATAAACCCAACCAACTCAGCGGCGGGGAAAAACAGCGTGTGGCCGTCGCACGCGCTTTGGTTAGCCAGCCCAGTTTGCTGCTGGCCGACGAACCGACCGGCAACCTGGACAGCACCACCAGCGCGGGCATCATGGATTTGTTTGAACAACTCTATCGAGAGGGTCAGACGATCATCATGGTCACGCACGAAGCGGACATTGCCGCACACGCCCGCCGCATCGTCCGAATGAAGGACGGTCAGATCATCAGCGATCTGCCAATCGAACAGGATCCCATCTTTGAACACAACAAGACCGCTCCGTCTTCGGAGGAGCCGTTATGAGACACTTATTTTGGGCACCCCTGTTGTTTATCCGTCTGGTGATACAAAGCGCTTTGCTGGCGCTCAATCAAATCTGGGTCAATAAGACCCGCAGCATCCTGACAACACTGGGAATCATCATCGGAGTCGCGTCTGTCTCAGCGGTCATCGCGGCGATGGACGGTATGAACAACAAGATCATGGAAAACTTTGAGATCTTCGGCACCAAGAAAATATTTATGTGGCCGCACCGCCCGGAGACGGGTTCTAAAAAGAATATGGACTGGTGGCAGATTCGATTCAGGACAGAACAGTTCGAGGGGATGACCGAACACTGTCCCTCGGTCGAATATAAATCGTTTGTTTCTGGTGGCAATAACTTACCGGCTCGTTTTGCCGAAAAATCAGTCGAATCCGTTCGCATGACCGGCGTTGAAGCCACTTGGTTCAAGATTGAAAACCGCGCGATTATCATGGGGCGTCCGTTCTCACATCTGGATGAGAGCCAGGGCAGAAAAGTCTGTATTATCTCCAAGAAACTACGCGACAAACTCAACATGGACCGGGAATGTACCGGCAATACTATTCTGATCGGACACAGCACCTTTCTCGTCATCGGACTGCTGGAAGATAAGCCCAGCATGATGTTTGGAAACATGGGCGGCGACAACTATGAAGTGTACATCCCCTACCGGACGGCTCAAAAAATGGGCGATCGCTGGTTTCGAGTGATGGCCAGTTGTAAAAGTGCCCAAGTTGCTGGCGATGCCAAAGCGGAAATCCAGTTCTTCCTGCGGCGCACGCGACGGATCAAACCCGGCGACCCGGACACATTCAGAGTTCATCTAATGGAAAGCGAAGTCAAAAAAGTCAAGGAAGTCATGGGTATGATCTCGGCGGTAGCGTATGGAATCGTCAGTATTTCGCTGCTGGTCGGCGGCATCGGGATCATGAATATCATGCTGGTTTCGGTCTCGGAACGAACACGGGAAATCGGCCTGCGAAAAGCCGTCGGCGCCAAACCCTCGGCCATTTTGACCCAGTTCCTGGTCGAGGCCGTGGTCCTGTGCCTGATCGGCGGACTGATCGGAGTGGCTCTGGGTCATGGGCTGGCTTCGTTGATCTCAAAATTCGGCCCGCTGATGGAAGATACGAAGATTCCCGCATGGGCAATCCTGCTGTCGTTTGGTTTCGCCGGAAGCGTTGGAATCATCTTCGGGATGTTCCCAGCGATCAAAGCGGCCCGGCTGAACCCGATCGATGCGTTAAGACATGAATAAAGATTTGTAAGGGGAATCGAATAATGAAAAAAACAACGGACATATTAGTGTTCACTTTATTAGCTGCTTTCGTTATCAGCGGGTGTCAGTCGAACAAAGAAGCCCCGTATTACAAAATGAAAGTGCCGGCTGAGAAGACCAGAACCATCAAACCACTCTCGCTAAAGGAGTTCGAATCCGAAGTGCAGCCGACCGTCACGTCCATTCTGGAACTGCCTGAAGAAACGCCGGAGAAGGTCGATCTGACATTGGAACAGTGCCGGGCACTGGCGATGGAAAACAATCTCGATTTAAAGGTCCAACTCATCGCCCCAAACATCGCACAGGAAACCGTCAATACTGAGCGGGCGAAATTTGAGGCGGCGTTCTTTACCAACGTCAACTATTATAAGTTCGATCAGCCCAATATCTATATTGATAATATCGAAGGCACACAGGGCGATACCACCAGCTTCGACTGGGGCGTGAACCTGCCCCTGCAAACCGGCGGAGCTATTACATTTGATCTTGCCGACAACCGCTCGGACACCGACTCCGAAAATGTCATCATTAATCCAATATTTTCAAACGGAATGTCCGTCTCGATTAGCCAGCCGTTGCTGCAGAATGCAGGTATCCGCACCAATACACACTCCATCCGCGTGGCTGAATATAACAAGTCCATCATCGATGCGAGAACCAAGTTGGAGGTCATCCGTGTGGTCGCGGCAATGGATCGTGTCTATTGGCGATTGTATGCGGCGTTTAAACAGCTTGAGGTTCGCAAACAGCAGCACGACCTGGCCACCGAACAACTCGAACGCGCCAAACGATTCGTCAATGCGGGCAAGCACGCACAGATTGAAGTCAAACGCGCTGAGGCGGCGATGGCCCAGAGCTTGGAGTCCATTATTTTTGCCGAGAACAATCTTCGTAATCGCCAGCGCGAAATGAAACTCACACTGAACAAAATCCGGCTGGAAACCGGCAGCACGACCGCCATTATCCCCACCACAGAGCCGAATCCCATGCATTATACATTTGATGATGCGATGCTGGTGAACCAGGCCATTGAAAACCGCATGGAGATGCTTGAACTGGAACTGGAAATCGCCAAGGCAGTCAGCCAGATCGACTATCTCAAGAATCAGGCGCTGCCGATCATCAATCTGAACTACACCTACAATATTAATGGGACCGGAGAGACACGCAGCAACTCGTATGACTTGCTGTTCGACAACGACTTCGCCGACCACCGGCTGGGCGTGCAGATGAATATCCCGCTGGGCAACGAACGGGCCAAAAGCAATCTCCGCCGGGCCTACTATCAGCGGCGGCAGGTTCTGGCTTCCAAAAAAGGACGTACCGCTTTGATCGAGGTCGAGGTGCTTAATGCACTGGACCAACTGGAAACCAATTGGCAGCGTATTCTGGCCACCCGCCAAAGCACACTGCTGGAGGCCCGCCTGTATGAAGCCGAGGTCCACCAGTTCGAAAATGGCCTGACCACCTCCACCGATGTGCGGGAAGCACAGGCCAATCTGACCAACGCACAAAACACCGAGATCAACGCCCTGACCGAGTACCAGATCGCCCTGGTGGATCTGGCCTACGCCACCGGCACCCTGCTGGGAGCCGCCCAGGTCGATTGGGAACCCGCCCCGGCCGATCTCAAATAAAAGTGTTTCTAAGAAAACCTAAATCGGTATAATCGCGGACATGAGTGCTGAAAAAGATATCAAGCTGATGCAAATGGCCTTGCTGTTCGCAGGGCGGGGATTGGGGAATGTTGAGCCCAATCCGGCGGTGGGGTGTGTGATCGTCAAAGACGGGGCTGTTATCGGACAGGGCTGGCATGAGCGGTACGGCGAGGCGCATGCGGAGGTCAACGCGCTGGCGGACTGTAAGGCAAACGGGCACGACGCGGCAGGTGCGACACTGTATGTTACGCTGGAACCGTGCAGCCATACGGGAAAGACACCCCCCTGCTCACAAGCCGTAATCGAAGCGAATATATCTAAAGTGGTCATCGCAGCTGAGGACCCGACAGATCTGGCCGGGGGCGGTATTGACATGCTGAAGCAAGCCGGGATTGAAGTTGAAATCGGACTTTGTCGTGACGAAGCGGAAAAACTGAATGCCCCGTTTTATAAACATGCCCGGACGGGACTGCCGTGGGTGGTGGTCAAGTGGGCGCAGAGAAAAGACGGCTATCTGGCATGGAAGCATCCGCCTGCGGAAGGCAACTGGATCTCGAATGAACAAAGCCGCGCCGATGTGCATCGGCTGCGAAAGCGGATGGGGGCGATTTTGACCGGCGTGGATACGGTCATCGCCGACAACCCGAAACTGACCGTCCGCATCGAAGGTGAAACGATCGAACGCCCGCCGCTGCGGGTGGTGGTGGACTCCCAACTGCGGATGCCGTGGGATTGCAATCTGATCACGGTTCCCGAAGCGCCGACCGCGGTGGTGACAACCGCACAGACAGCACAGACCGAAGCGGCGAAAGTCGAAAAACTGCGGGCCGCGGGAGTAGAGATTCTGCCGGTTCCGATGTATAAAGATCATTGCGATCTGAGTGAAACATTGATCCTGTTGGGTGCCCGCGGCGTTCAGCAGGTATTGATCGAGGCCGGACCTACATTGATCACCGAATTCTTAAAGCAGGGTCTGGCCGACGAGGCCTGCATCTACATCGCCCCAATGAATCTTGGTGACGACGGCAATGCCCCGACCAGTGAGATCATGAACACATTGGCCCATCAGAAAAACCTCAAGGATGTACGAATTGATACATTCGGGGAAGACACACGCATTTGCGGTTTGATATAGATTTTATCCGCATGGGCTATGGGCTGTTTCCCCCGTTTATATAATTGTCATATTCTTCATACTTTTCTCTATATTCATCACCAAATGAATATATTCTTTTCAGGATTTTTTGCTCTTGCTCATGGTCTACATTAGCGGCTTTTAGAAATGAAATACCAAGACTTTCTTTTGCTAAATTATCGTCAATTTGGTATTCTGAAAATGGAAGACCCGTAAAAGCGTCCGCATATCTATTCGGATCGATGTTTCCCATTGCATTAATAAGAAGTCGTTTTTTATTGAAGTCACTTATCCCATTTTCTAATTCTCGAACTATCAAAGGTAACGCAATCTCTCCTATTTCAATCATTTTATTGAGAGCAATCTTTCGTCGATAAAAGTTACCTGGCTCCTCTTCCAAAATGTTTGTGTATATTCTATAACGATCTTCAGTTGATTTATTTAAACACTTCCATGCAATAGAAAGTTTATGTCTATCGCAATCTACAAATCTTTCTAAATAACGACCTATTACCAACAGCAACAATAAACATAAAAGTATTGTTATGATTGTGAATTTAATACTCTTCATTGCCTTTTATTTCCTATTATAATCCCTACGCCCCCGGCTAAATGACTTTTGGGCCTTCGGCCCTGTTTATCCCGCTAATCCTGTCGAAAAAATAATCGGGCGGCTCGCGCCGCCGCGCTGTTGTGCGGGCGAGACGCCCGCGTTCCCATTTTAATCCCACTTCAGGATGGCGCCGGTGTCGGCGCTGGTGGCCATGGTGGCGTACTTGCCGAGGTAGCCGGTTTTTATGATTGCTTCTCGCGGGGTCCATTGTTTTTTGCGTCCGGCGAGTTCTTCATCGGACACCTTGATATTGATCGTGTTGTTCGGGATGTCGATCTCAATGATGTCGCCTTCTTTGATAAGACCAATCGGTCCGCCGACCGCGGCTTCGGGGCTGATGTGGCCGATGCAGGCGCCGCGTGTGCCGCCGGAAAAACGCCCATCGGTGATCAGCGCGACCGATTCACCCAATCCGGCGCCCATGATATAGCTGGTCGGCGAGAGCATTTCCTGCATGCCGGGGCCGCCCCTGGGGCCTTCGTAGCGGATAATCACCACATCGCCTTCGGTGACCTTGCCGCCGAGGATACCGTCGCAGGCGGCTTCCTGACTCTCGAAGATCACTGCCGGGCCGGTATGGGTCAGCATGGGCGCTGTTACGCCAGCAGACTTGACCACACATCCCTGAGGTGCAAGATTTCCGTGCAGGATCGCCAGGCCGCCAGTCTTGGAATAGGCGTTGTCCAGCGTATGGATGCAGTCGGTATTTTTAATGGCAGCGTCTTTGATGCGCTCGCCCAGTGTGACGCCGGAAACAGTCATGCAGTCAGTATTCAGCAAACCGGTCTTGCTGATCTCATTGAGGATCGCAGTGATGCCGCCGGCGGCGTCCACATCTTCGATGTGCCAATCGCTGGACGGCGAGACCTTACAAATATTCGGACACTGCTGGCTGATGCGATTGATATGGGCCAGATCGTATTCAACGCCCGCTTCGTTGGCAATCGCCAGCGTGTGCAGGACGGTATTGGTCGAACCGCCCATGGCCATGTCGAGAATAAACGCGTTGTCGATGGTTTTTTCGGTCACGATATCCAGCGGATTCGGGCCCTCGGCTATCGCCATCGCAACAATACGTGTTCCGGCCTGTTTGTACAGGTCCTGCCGCTTGGGATCGACAGCGAGAATCGTGCCGTTACCCGGCAGCGCCATCCCGATAGCTTCGCACAGACAGTTCATGCTGTTGGCGGTAAACATCCCCGAACAACTTCCCGGCGTAGGACACCCCGCACATTCCAGATCGGTCAGCGTATCTTCATCGATCTTGCCGGCGTTATATTCGGCGACACCCTCAAAAATAGTGATCAGGTCGGCGACCTTGCCGTCTTTGGTCTTGCCCGCGGCCATCGGCCCGCCGGAAACGAACAGTGTGGGGATATTCAGCCGCATCGAGGCCATCAGCATTCCGGGAACGATCTTGTCACAGTTGGGAATACAGATCATCGCATCAAAGCAGTGCGCCCGGATCATCGTCTCAACCGAATCGGCAATCAATTCGCGACTTGGCAGCGAATATTTCATGCCCGTATGGCCCATCGCAACACCGTCACAGACGGCGATCGTATTGAACTCAAACGGCACGCCGCCGGCAGCACGGATCGCCTCCTTGACAACCCGGCCGACTTCCTGCAGATGCGCATGGCCGGCCACCACATCGCAATAGCTGTTGCAAACCGCAATAAACGGTTTCTTCATATCGTCCGATTTAACCCCGCAGGCCCGCAGCAGACCGCGATGCGGTGCCCGCTGGAATCCCTTTTTAACGGTATCACTGTTCATAATGCTCTCCCATGACTTCAAAACACAATTTTCGTTTGTTAACACCGGCGATTATATCCGTTGGCAGCGGGATTGCCAGCGACAATAATCGAAAAACAGGCCCTGATATGTGTGATTTTTTCAGTTTTTGGCCCAATTTCCTGTTGTCAGGCAGATTGCAAATAACTATAATGGCTTTGTGATACGGATCGTCAAAAAGAACTGGACATTTTTTTAATGGAGAATTGCTATGTTGCGTAAGGTATCTATGACACTGATGGCTGTTGGTATGGTTTCTGTGCTTTTTCTTTCAGGATGCGGGCCGTCCGCAAATTTAAGTTTGAAGTTCTCTCCGGAAGACACAACGACTTATAAGGCAACAACTGAGGTCATCAAAGACTATCGTTTTGAGCAACCCAACCTCAACAAGCTGCGAGAAGAACAGACAAGGACGCTGATCGGAATGGAATTCGCTCAGACCATTCAGAGCGTCGATGAAAACGGCAACGCCACGGCACAAATTACAGTCAAGCAGTTGAAGGTCGATATCACCAATAAAAACGAATCCCAACTGTCTTTCGACAGTCAAAATGGAAAAGACAAAAATGCTCCCATGGCGAAACTGCTGGGACAGAGCTATACCATCGAGATCACGCCGGCGGGACAGGTTAAAGCGTTGGACACAAAAGACGCTCTGGCAGCAGTCACATCCGTCTATGAAAAGAAAATTGCCAAAGGTATTCTTGCCCCGAAGGCCATTGCCGACCGCCATGGAATCGCGGCATTGCCAAAGGACGAAGCGAGAAAACTTTCTGTCAAGAGTTCCTGGAGTGAAGTGGTTCCCTCTCCGAAGGGATTGCTGGCACCCAAATCCTATGAAAAAACCTATACCCTGACAAAAATAAAAAATAACATTGCCACGGTCCAGATGGCTGCCGGTGAAAGTGCTGAACCCGTAAAGGGCGACAGTCAGACATCTGCCGGTATGGGCATGTTCGCCAAGATGTTTGATAATAAGGATGACTATACCGGTTCGATGCAGATCGATCTGGGCACCGGACAGGTGCTGAAGTCCGAAGAGACACTTATCAGCAGTTATGTCGCACAGGAAATGCCCGAAAGCGGTGATCCCGAAAAAGGACCCGATACACTGACCATGCGATTTACCAACCGCATCCAATTGGAAAAGCTGAACTAAAGCGTCATTTGAGATTTTCATTGGAAAGGATGCATCGTGAAAACGCTTCGCCTGGGATTGATCATTGTAGGTTGTGTGTTGTGTTTTGCCGGGTGTCAGGATGCCGGGAGTTCGCAACAGGACAATTGGCTGCTGGTCTCATTTGAAAAAGATGTCCCGGTTACCTACCGAATGATTTCCGAGCGGGCAACTGAGATCGATCTGACCACAGGCAATCCGGAGAAAAAATCCCGACCGCAGACAACAAAAGAAAAGCTTGAACTGGTGATGGTCTACACCCCTGTCGAGGTCGATCCGTTCGGACTGTCCACGCTGGAAGTTCAGTGCTTGTCAGTTAAGGCAACTCGTTCAGCCTTCTCGGGCAAAAAAAATACGGCCGACACTATGGAGACACTCACCGGCAAAAGCTTTATCCTGAAACTGACACCCACCGGGGAAATTGCCGACATCAGCGACCTGGAACGTGTTGCCAAAGAGCTTGGAGCGGCCTCATTTTCCAAGGGCAAGCAAAACATGCGAATTAAGAACCCCGATATGATCAACGATTTTCTGGCAATGCAGCGGTATCTGTGGGCCGCCAGTTCGACGATCTCCAACCAACTGGACCTGGCTGTGGGAGACACCTGGCAGGCCCAACAATCGATCCCCTGGCCGGTTCCGATATATCCGCCGCCGGCACGAACAACCACCTATACCCTGGAGAACATCCAGAGCGAAGAAGGTCTGCCGCGGAAAGCAACTCTCAACAGTGTTTATACGTTGAGCGAAACCCCGATTGAGGAATACATCCGTCCTTATGAAGAAGGCAAGTTTCAGATGCGGGGATTGTTTGGCTTCCTGCGGAATTTTCAATTCAAACACATGGAGGGGACCGGCACACAGATCTTTAATATGGACGACGGGTTGGTTGAGTCGGACACCCAGCAATATCGGCTGGATGTGACCGCGAACTTCATGCTGCCGCTGGGTGACTCGCTGCCGGTGCTGACTGTGGATCAGAAAATATTGATCGAACGAATTGAAACTCCCTGATTGAATTGGAGGCACACTCCCTTGAAGCGTAAAAATCTCTGGGCTCCGTGGCGCATTAAATACATCCAGGGATTGTCTCAAGACAGCGGCTGTTTTCTATGTGACTATTATTCGACGCCGCAGAAAGATAAAGAAAATCTGCTTCTGTGGCGAACCGAACACGCGTTTGTCGTCTTCAATAAATTTCCCTATAACAATGGCCATCTGCTGATCGCACCGATCCGGCATATTCCCTCGCTTGAGGACGCAAGCGATGATGAACTGCTGTGTCTGATGGGCCTGGTGCGGGATTGCCAAAAGGCGCTGTCGCTGGCCATCAAACCGCACGGCTTTAATGTCGGCATGAACTTCGGGCGATGCGCAGGGGCAGGCCTGCCCGACCATCTGCACATTCATATTGTGCCCCGCTGGAACGGCGACACAAACTATATGCATGTGTGCAGTGATACTGATGTCATCAGCCAGGGGCTAACCGAACTCTACGACCAACTGGTCGAAATCAGCCAAACCGAAAACCTGCCGAGAGTATAGTTTGACGGGATCGACAGAATATTTTTAGACAGGAGTAACGGGATATGTTCAAGGTAACCAAACAGATGTTATGTGAAAAGTTGTTAATGCAGCGAGAAAAAGGTATTCAACTCATGACTTATCTGGGGTCTCAATGGTTTATTTCAAAAGGGGTGCTTATTATATTTACCATCGTTTTGTTTTTGCAGGACGATCCATTTCTTCAATCCGCAGCTTTAGTGGGTACTGGATATCTTATGGGTATGATTCTGGCACACATACGAAGTTTTATTATTTTGAAAAAATCTTGGTCTCTTCACAAAGAGCTAATCGACTGGGAAAAGGTTGAGCAATATGCTTAAAGGATGATTTATCAGTTAATTCTTTATCAATTATAAGCAATAATCTGTGTAATCCGTGGTTAATATATTTTGTAAATCCCGTTAATCCCGTCTAAAATTAAACGATGACTTCACCACTGGCACAATATGCCGTTACCGAACAGACCAGCCGGGGTCGGCGGCACCCCGAACCGCCGCACCCCTATCGGGCGGCCTTTGAACGCGACCGGGACCGGGTGATCCATTGTGCGGCCTTTCGACGGCTGGAGGGCAAAACACAGGTCTTCACCACCGGCGTAAACGACCAGTACCGCACCCGGCTGACACACAGCATCGAAGTCGCCCAGATCGGCCGCACCATCGCACGGGTACTGAATCTGAACGAACCGCTGACCGAGGCAATCTGCCTGGCACACGATTTGGGCCATGCCCCGTTCGGACATAACGGCGAGCATATCCTGAACGACCTGATGAAAGATGCCGGCGGATTTGAGCATAATCGCCAGTCCCTGCGGATCGTTGATGTCATCGAATGCCCCTACCCGGACTTTGCGGGGCTGAATCTGATGTTTGAAACACGGCTGGGACTGATGAAGCACTCCAGCCCATACGACAAGCCGGATGCCGTGGGCGATTGGCCCACGCACCCTTCGCTGGAAGGTCAGATCGCCGACATCGCTGACCGCATCGCCTACAACTGCCACGACCTCGAGGATGGTTTGCGGTCGCGGCTGATCGATGAGAGCCAGCTTGAGGGATTGTCGCTGTATCAGCAGGCCCTTGAAAAAGCGAAGTTAGAGGGAATTTCTGACTATGTGATCCGCCGGACGCGACTGGCCAAGACAATGCTGGATATTCTCGCCGGCAACGCCATTGAGGCCAGCAAGGCCAACCTGGCCGCGGCAAATATCAAAACACTCAATGAGGTTTTAAACTGTCCGCAGATATTAATCGACATCAGCAAAACAGCCGATGCGGCGCTGCGGCAGCTTGAAGCATTCCTGATGAAAAATATGTATCTGCACCCGGATTTGACTGAGACTGCCGCACAGGCCAAACAATGGCTCCGCCAACTCTTTTTCTATCTGTCCGAGAATCCGGGGCAGATGCCGCACTATTATCAACAGATGATCGACGCCGAAGGCCTCCAGCAAACTGTTTGCGATTATATCGCGGGAATGACCGACCGCTACTGTCTCCAGCGAGCCAAGGCAATCGAGGCATAGCCCGCCTCACTAACCAAAACGACCGATAAGGTTTCAAAGAAACACCCAGAAATTATTTTCACAAAAAAAATATCCACCTCTATATGTTGTGTGTTATCCATCTTTTCCAAATTGACATTTCACGCGATTAAATTGGACGGGTTAGGTATTCCGGGAAGTGTGTTTTTAGCCCTATAAATAACGTTTCTCGCTAAAACCATGCTAAGTCTTTGTACATAATTCGGTTATATGAATTTCAAAAAAGATTTAAGGAATGCCAACTTCTCTGTCGATACCAGTATTGTAAAGGGAAAAAGAATACAGAAGCTCAAAAGAACATATACTATATATTGTGGTTGCAACAGAGAGCTTTGAAAAAAATGAAACCCTCAAAATGGATTCGAGGGATTATCAACAAGAGGCGACTAAGACTTAAATTGTCACGGTTGCTGGGTGGCGGATTGCGGCAGGATGCAGTGATTTGACCGACCATGCTCACAGGTGAGTACTATTATGCAAACATCAAAACAGACACAACCAGAAAACGTAAACAGGTACCAGGAATTGCTGAATGCACCGGATCGGGCCGATCTTTTTTTTCTTGAAGAAGAAGACACCGATATGCTGGTCGAACGGCTTTTTGACAGCATGCACTCCAGTCCGCTGGGCAGATTGCTGTCAATCATCTCCGCCCTTCCGGAAGTACGCGTTGAAAAAGTCGAACGCGCCCGTCGTCAAATCGACCAACCGGAAGAATGCTGGGATGCAAGAATGGATATGGCCCTGGACAGGGTTCTCGAAGAATTGATCATTGGAGATTAGTCCTCGAACCGAGGGTTAATATATTCCCACCGCGGTCCTATGCTCGCATTATGTCACCGTTACCGGTGTTTTAATGCATCTCAGGATGCACTATGATCATCTGTTAAAAGCTCGTCTACTTCAAGATCGGTTGGTTTGTAGCCGGGTTGTTTGGACCGTTCCAACTCTTCATTGAACGCTTTGACGATCGATTCCTGAATCATCTTGCGACAGGACGCATTGATCGGATGGGCAATGTCCGCATGAAGCTTCATACGCCCGTGTGCGTCAGGTTTGACACGATTCTCAGGCAATCTGGCCCCGCAGTTGGAACAGAACTTCGCCCGAAGATGATTTTTACCGCCGCACTTGCCGCAATGGTCACTCATTTTACGAGAGGGCATTGCAACAAACAATCCGCCGGTTCCTTCGATGATTTTGATGTCCCGGATGACAAACTCATTGTCCAGGGTCATCGAGCAGAATGCTTTGAGCCGATCATCCTGATTGGCCACCATCTTGACTCTGACTTCGCTGATCTCCATTTTGACTGCCTCATGAAAAAATTACCATCTATTGTTGTAGACAAGTCTGCTTTCGCAGTTGTATTCTTTCTTCACATGTTCCTGCAATCGCAGGAAGTCTTCACAAGGTCCCGGCATCAGTATATACATCGCTGATCCGCTGCCGCTGAGGCATACGTCTGAACGACACAGTCGCTCGCAATCCTGTTTAATCCGCTCCAGTTCCGGATGCAGTTCAAAACAGCTTTTCTCAAGCATATTTGCGCATATTTTGGCTACAGAATCAACACTCTTTTTTCTCAAAAGTGGATTAATCTTCTCAGAAAGTTCACTGTACTCCTTTTCGTTATGACGGTAATTCCCATAAACTCTTTTTGTTGAAGTGTTTACATTCGGCACAATCAGGAACGCACAGAACTCCAACTTTTCTGTGATTTTTTCGATTTTTTCTCCGCGACCTGTGCAGCAGGCCAGCGGTCCGCCGAGAAAAAAATTGATATCACTGCCAAGCGAGGCACAGATTTCCTCCAGAACCGTATTCGGCTGATTCAATTTCGCAAATCGGTCCAATCCCATCACAGCCGCCGCAGCATCGGAACTGGCGCTGCCTAACCCCGTACCGGCGGGAATATTTTTCGTCAGTGTAACACGAACCGCAGGTTTTACCCCCGCCCTCTCGTACAGCTTTTGGCAGGCATGATAGACCAGGTTTTCTTCGCCGTCCGGCGCCCAGTGCGGGCCGGTACAAATCAGTTCAATGCCCTCTTTCTGCGTCGGCTCAAATAACAACTCGTCATACCAGTTAATCTTGGCCATGAGTGTCTCGATGCCGTGAAATCCGTCGGGGCGTCTGCCGGTGATCAAAAGCGACAGGTTGATCTTAGCCGGAGCACGAACAATAAGTCCGGCGGCGGTCTGCTCGAATTGATCCAATCTCTCTGTCTGCTTCATAGGAATTGCTTTTGGAATCCTTGACTTTAACTGATAACCACTATATCATCCGTCTGTACATCGAATCAACTACTTTTTCGTAAAGGGTGCGTTATGACCGAATCGTCAAACGAGCAGGTAACTTGGTGGCACTGGCATCGACGGCTTTATAACTGGGTGGTTCATTTCGCCGATACGCCGCACGGTGAGCGGGCATTATTTCTCTTGAGCTTTGCCGAGTCCAGCTTTTTTCCCGTCCCGCCGGACGTGCTGCTGGCGCCGTTGACACTGGGTGCGCCGAAAAAGTGGTTCCGCTTTGCCCTGTCATGTTCCATCGCATCAGTCCTCGGTGGTATCTTCGGTTATATGATCGGGATGTTTCTGTGGGATCAGATTGCGGCGTGGGTTTTTGCACACATGGGGTCGATCGGTTTTACACAGGAAAATTTTGATGCATTTCAGAACGGCTATCAAAAATATGACTTCTGGATCGTGTTTACCTGCGGTTTCACCCCGCTTCCGTATAAGGTGTGTACGATCACTGCCGGCGTCGCAAAAATCTTTTTCCCGGGGTTTCTGGTCGCCTCGGCCATCAGCCGTTCGGCACGATTTTTTATTGTGGCCGGATTGTTTGGATGGAAAGGTGAGGCCATTCGTCCGTTCATCGAGAAATACTTCAACTGGCTGTCACTGGCGTTTGTGATATTACTTGTCGGCGGCTTCGCAGTCCTCAAACTGTTGCACCATTAAGCATATGGTTCCGCAGACCCTAAAAAAACCCTTTTCTGTTCATGGACTCTTACTGTACCCCATACAGCCAGTTTCTGGCCAGCAAAGAGAAATCAGCCAGATCATATTGAACCAGCCACTTATCGCTGGAGACTAATAAAATAAGATCATCCATGTCCACCTTTTTATCGCCGGTTAAATCACCCGGAACCGGACCTGCACCATACAGCCATTGCTCCGCGAAGAAAGCAAATTCAACCAAGTCAACTTCCGCCAACCACATCGAACTATCCGCAAATATAACGAGATCCGCCACCCCCACCTGTTCATCGGTGTTCAGGTCGCCCCCAATGGGAAAGACCTCATCCGATCCGATATCGATTCGCTGATAGCAAGCTCGTTTTTGGCCATCCATGTCATATTGTCCCGAATAACTGGCGGCAGGGTCTCCCATATTGATACATAATGAAAACGGGTCTAAGTGCAGATCATCATCAGCGGTGCCAACTGCATCATCGGCTCCGTCAGCGTCAACAAATAACGGATCGCTGGTGATATTATCCGAACCGTCCCCGGTCCAACCGCCTTCAATTACGCAATAGATTAGGGTGGGAGTACTGTTGTAAGTGTATATTTGACTGTCGGCACCTACGGAATTGCCCCATAAAATACTGTTAGAAATGACCGGAGCATTGCTCTCAAAACAATAAATGCCCCCTCCAAAATTTGAGCTGTTCCCGCTAAATGTACAGCTTGCTACAATCTGATCGCTTTCATAACTATGCAAACCGCCCCCATACATAGCAGCAGTGTTTCCGCTGAATACACAACTCATCACCATCACATTACTTTGGTAGCAACTCAAACCACCACCACCATAATAATTGGCTGTATTGCCGAGAAAGGCACAGTTTGCAATGGTCGGCGCACCCAAATAACAGAAAATTCCGCCTCCATAATGATCGGCTGTATTATTGATAAATACACATTGTTTGACGGATGGAGAACTCTCGTAACAAGAGATTCCGCCTGCATTCTTATCGCTGTTGCCGCCGCCATTTTGGATTGTAAAACCCTGTATGATCGTATCAGCAGTCTCGCCTGTTTCACAGGTAATCACGCTGCCGGAACCACCGCCGTCAATAATGGTCGCCGCCACTACATTCGGGTCATCGGGGGTAGTGCTGCGCAGTAAAACCTGCTTGCCCGCCATGTCAATATTTTCGTAATACTCTCCCTCGGCCACAATGATCTCGTCGCTGTGAGACGAAAGATTGACTGCATTTTGAATCGTCAAAAAAGCATCCGCCCAACTGGTTCCGTTATTGGCTCCGGACGCAGAGGCATCAACATAGATAGTAGCAGCCTGAAGCGATGGCATAACAAGACATACCAATGATATGAACACAAAAGAATATGCGGTCCTCATAACCCATCTCCTGATTGTTTTTCCCTCAAATACTTCTATAGAATTAAACCCCACAAATGTATATTTATTATATCCAATAATCTTCTCATGTCAACCCTTAAACACAAAGATATCTCCATATGGAGTCTGAGTATAGAGATTTTACGCCATTTTTAAGCAAAAAAAGAGGTTTCAGCGATCTCAGTGGTGAAATCAGAACTGTTTCAGGAAGCGAATGTCATTCTCGAAGAGGTTGCGGATATCGGTGATACCGTACTTCTTCATCGCCAGCCGCTCGATACCGAAGCCGAACGCCCAGCCAGTATATTTTTCGCTATCGATATTGACCGCATCGAAGACATTGGGGTCCACCATGCCGCAACCGCCAATCTCCATCCAGTTTTCGTTGCCGGACTTGTCCACCCAGAGGATGTCCACCTCGCAGCTTGGCTCGGTAAACGGGAAGAAACTCGGCCGGAACCGCCATTGTGTATCAGTTCCGAAGAAGGTGTGGATAAATTGGTTGACGCTGCTTTTCAGGTCCACCATGGTGATGCCCTCATCGACGACCAGCGCCTCAAGCTGATGGAACATAAACATATGCGTCGCATCGACGGTATCGGGCCGATAGACACGCCCCGGCGCCACTACACGGATCGGCGGTTCGGTATTTTCCATCACGCGAATCTGGATCGTCGAGGTCTGACTGCGAAGCAGCGTTGACTCATCGATATAGAAATTATCAATCGGATCCCGCGCGGGGTGTTCCGGCGGAATATTCAACGCGATAAAATTGTGCCACTCATCCTCAACCTCCGGCCCATAGGCAATATCAAAGCCCATCCGTCCGAAGATTTCCAGTAGTTCGGATACCGCCTGGGAGATAATATGTGACTTTCCCTGTGCAGTACTGATCCCCGGCAGCGTCACATCGACCATGGGTTTTGTTTTCTTCGTCGAAGACGCAAGCTCGCCCTTCAACGCTTCGAACGCAGCAGTGATCTCCTGTTTGATCTGGTTGGCAAGTTGACCGCCCTCTCGCTTCTGTTCCTTGGGCAGTTTACCGATCATGCTGAGCATCCCCGTCACAGAACCTTTGCGACCAAGATACTGAATCCGAAACGCCTCCAGGGATTCGGCATCCGTGATATTCGCCAACTCGGCGCGAGCGGCGTCACCAATTTGTGTGAACTGCTCCAGCATCTGCGTCAATCCTTTTTGAGATCAAACAGGCAAATTCGAATCGTGCTACGCCAAAGCGGCCTTGGCCTGTTCGACGATCTTATCGAAACCGGCTTCGTCAGCGATCGCAATCTCACTGAGCATCTTGCGGTTCAGCTCGATCCCGGCTTTTTTCAGGCCGGCGATAAATTGGCTGTAACGCATATCACGCATCCGGCAGGCCGCACTTAAACGAGTGATCCACAGAGCGCGGAAATCACGTTTTTTCAGTCGGCGTCCGACACGGGCATTGACATCGGCGCGGGTGCGGGCTTCTTTGGCAAGGCGGATTTGGCTGTGGGCCGCTCCGCGGTACCCTTTAACCGCTTTAAGAACGCGTTTCTTGGATTTACGGGCGGCTGCCCCTTTACGTACTCTTGGCATACCAGCTTTCCTTTCGTAAGATTATTGATTTCCCAAAAAACTGCTGCGGCAAGCTGATGAGGCCGGGAAGCAGTTTACGCCCAAAACGGGCTGATATTTACTTGTTCAACAGGGTCCGGATCTTCTTGGCACGGGCGCCTTCGACCAGAACGCTCTTAGTCAACCCACGACATATTTTGGAACTGGTACCGCTCATTAAATGGCTGCCGTTACACTTGGGACGCTTAACTTTCCCG
This sequence comes from Planctomycetota bacterium, assembly GCA_039714335.1. GTDB lineage: Bacteria > Planctomycetota > Phycisphaerae > Sedimentisphaerales > Anaerohalosphaeraceae > 4572-13. The sequence goes on along the minus strand of JBDLJN010000021.1, from coordinate 191 downwards.
GTACCGGTTATTTTGACACGCTTGGCCAACCCTTTATGTGTTTTCTGCTTAGGCATATAAGTTCTTCCTGTTACTGACTTTATAGTTATCTTGCAACTTTCCCGCAAAATGAGAAACGAGGATGGTACCCCGAAAAACATCATTTGTCAACCGCCAAATTCTGTTTTTTATGTATTAACCGCAGAGGTTGC
>JBDLJN010000020.1:0-24770 GCA_039714335.1 Planctomycetota bacterium | reverse complement strand
GCAAATAATTGATGCTCATATTTGGCCACAGTGATAACGGCCGGCTTGTGCAAGGGTTCAACGATCTGACACCCCCCGGTGATAATGCGGGTAAATGTAAACTGTCCGTTATTTAATTCCACGTCCGTTGCATAAGGTATACAGGGGATGTCCAGTTCTTCGGCCATCTGCGCCGGGACCTGCGCGGTGTCGCCGTCAACAGACTGCATGCCGGAAATGATATAATAATCATTGCTGCCGCCGAACAGTTCGGCTTGAATTTTGCGGACGGCATGGGCCAGCGGGTTGGCGGTGGCCACGGTGTCCGCGCCGCCCAGTGCCCGGTCGGTCAGCAGGACTGCAGTGTCGGCAAAACGACTCAGACTGTAACGCAGGACGTCAGCCGCCATCGGCGGCCCCATTGTCAGGGCGACCACTTTGCCGTCCGTATCGTTGCTGAGGGTATTCATTTGGCGTGCAAATGCTAATGCCTGGGCATCTAGTTCGTTGATGACGCTTGGCAGACGTGTTCGGATCAGGTTGCCTGTTTTCGGGTCAAAGGCGTTGTCAGTGATCTGAGATACGTCAGGAACCTGCTTGACTAACACGATATAATGGCTCATCGAATTCTCCGGCTAAAAAATCATAATAAGTAAGATTTGTCCGAAACAAATTGACTCTGAATCTTACAAGGTTGGCAGTCTAACCAATCATGAACAGTCTGGCAATAGTGGGTCCGGAAATTAAGTATGAACCGGCAGAAAAGTAGTATAAAACTGCCATTTTGTACAACTTTCTGTGCTATTCCTGCTGTAATTGTTGATAATCCTTGACTTAAAAAGCCGTAACAGGTAATAAATTTACCCGGAAATAACACATTAACCCTTTTATAAAGTTAACGAGGTGAAATATGGCAGATTTGAAAGCATTAAGTGATGCAATTATCAAGGGTGATCAAAAGACCGCCGTGGATATTACCAAGGCGGCACTGGACGAAGGGATGGCTCCGGGTACCGTTCTGGCCGATGGTCTGATCGCCGGAATGAATGTCATTGGCGTTCGGTTCAAAGCCAATGAGGTGTACATTCCGGAAGTGTTGATCTCGGCCCGCGCGATGAAGATGGCAATGGAGATCCTGGAGCCCAAATTGGTCGAAGCGGGCGTGGAACCCATCGGCACAGCGATGATTGGAACGGTTCAGGGTGACCTGCACGACATCGGCAAAAATCTGGTTGTGATGATGCTCAAGGGAGCAGGGTTTAAGGTGTTGGATATCGGTGTGGATGTTGCCCCGGATGCCTTTGTTGAAAAAGCAAAAGAAAGCGGAGCTGCGGTTATTGGCTTAAGCGCGTTGCTGACGACGACAATGCCGGCGATGGAAAAGACGATCCAGGCCATCAAGGATGCGGGCTTGTCGGTCAAGACTATGATTGGCGGTGCTCCGGTCACGCAGACCTATGCAGACAAGATCGGTGCTGACGGCTATGCCGCCGATGCGGCCAGCGCGGTCGATACGGCTAAGGCGCTTCTAAACTAAAAAGTGAGGGGAATAAATTATAGTGGTTAAAAAGGCGAGCTGCTAAGCTCGCCTTTTTGCTGCGCATAAAAAAATGCGGATGAGAGGAGTCGAACCTCCACGTCCCAAGGGACACAGGCACCTGAAGCCTGCGCGTCTGCCAATTCCGCCACATCCGCTAGCGAGAGGAGTACTATATCCGCTTTTCCCGCCGCGTCAAGCGTTTTTTGACGAATTGTTGACAATTCCAGCCGGTTGTGATTGATTTTTCGCATGGTGGCGTATATGATGCATCCTTGGTGATGGATTTTTCAAAAACAGGACGAAACGATGTCTCATAACGGATTTACACATCTACACTTACATACGCAATACTCGCTGTTGGACGGGGCGATCTCAGCGAAAAAACTGTTTGCCCGCTGCAAAGAACTGGGCATGGATTCCGTCGCCGTTACGGATCACGGCAATCTGTTCGGCGTGGTGGATTTCTATACACAAGCCAAAGAAGCCGGAATCAAACCGATTTTAGGAATTGAGGCCTATATCGCACCGGCCAGCCGCTTCGAGAAGCAAAAGGGCGGCGGCGTCAAGGGCAATATGTCTCATCTGATCCTGCTGGCCGAAAACACCACCGGCTATCACAACCTCCTGAAACTAAGCACCATCGGCTTTACCGAAGGGTTTTATCATCGTCCCCGCATCGATAAGGAAATTCTCGCCGAATTGAACGAAGGCCTGATCTGTACGAGCGCCTGCATCGCCGGTGAGGTGCCGTCGGCGTTGGTGCGGGATGATTGGGACGCCGCCCGCAAGGCGGTGGACGATTATCTTGAGATCTTCGGTCCGGACCGTTTCTTTTTGGAGATTCAGCAGCACGATGACGACGAACACCCCGACCTGATGGGCAAAATGATCGAACTGGCCGGCGAGATGGGCGTTGAACTGGTCGCCACGAACGATGTGCATTTTCTCAATGAGGCTGATTTCGAGGCCCACGATGCGCTGTGCTGCATCAACACCGGCAGGAAAGTAACTGACCCGGACCGGATGACCTATCCGCCGAGCGTTTTCCTGAAAAGCTCTGAACAGATGCGGCAGTTGTTTGCCGAGGTGCCGCAGGCCTGCGACAACACGCTGAAGATCGCCGAACGGTGCAATGTCAAGCTTGAACTGGGTGCTCAGCACGCGCCGGTCTATCATCCCGAAGATGGTAGCACGCCGGAAGATTGTCTCAAGAGGTTTGTCTATGAGGGTGCGAAAAAGAAATACGGTAAAATTACAAAAGACATCGAACAGCGGATCGAACGCGAACTGTCCGTGATTTCCGGCAAGGGCTTCGCCAGCTATTTTCTGATTTGCTGGGATTTTTGCAATTATGCCATCCAGAACCATATCCCCATCGGCGCCAGGGGCAGTGCTGTCGGCACGGTGGTCGGCTATTGCCTGGGTGTGTGTGATGTGGATCCGATCAAATACGACCTGCTGTTCGAGCGGTTCATGGATCCGGAACGAAACGAGATGCCGGATATTGATATCGACATCTGCCAGGCTTCACGTCCGGCGGCGCTGGAATATGTGCGTCAAAAATACGGCCAGATCGCCCAGATCATCACGTTTGGGACGATGAAAGCCAAGGCGGTGATTCGGGATGTATGTCGTGTGATGGACGTACCCCTGCCCGAAGCGGACCGACTGGCCAAATTGATTCCCAACGAACTGAAGATGACGCTGGACAAGGCGCTGGAAGTCGAGCCGGATTTGAAGAAATCCTACGATCAGGACGAAACAACGCGCAAAGTTATCGACATCGGGCGAACGCTGGAGGGACTGGCCCGGCACGCATCGGTGCATGCCTGCGGAGTCGTGATCGCCGACGAACCGCTGACGAATTTCCTCCCCCTGTATAAACAAGCCGGTTCGGATGACCTGATCACACAGTTTGAAGGCCCGACGGTTGAAAAAGTGGGCCTTCTGAAGATGGATTTTCTGGGGCTGAAAACACTCAGCGTTATCCAGCGGGCGGTCGATCTGATCAAAGACCTGCACAATGAGGATATCGATATCGAGGCGATCGATATTACCGACCAGAAGGTCTTTAAGGATATCTTCGGCGCGGGTCGAACCAAGGGCGTATTCCAGTTTGAGTCCGGCGGGATGCAGGATCTGCTGATGAAGCTCAAGCCCGACCGTATCGAGGACATGATCGCGGCCAACGCCCTGTATCGGCCCGGTCCGATGGCGCTGATCCCGGACTTTATCGAGCGAAAACATGGGGCCAAATGGCAGGTGCCGCACCCGATCATGCGCGAGGTGCTGGAAGAGACCTTCGGCATTATGATCTATCAGGAACAGGTCATGCGGATCTGCAACCGTCTCGGCGGCATCCCGCTGCGTGAGGCATACGCGTTGATTAAGGCCATCGGCAAGAAGAAAGAAAAGGTCATCAAGGCCGAGAAGAAACGCTTTGTCGAAGGCAGTGTCAAGCAGGGCCTTAAGGACAAAGAGGCCAGGGATATTTTTGACCTGATCGAAAAGTTCGCCGGGTACGGTTTTAATAAGAGCCATGCGACGCGGTATTCCTTTGTCGCGTATCAGACCGCCTGGCTGAAGTGCTATTACCCGGTCGAGTTCATGGCGGCGCTGCTGACCTACGAGATGGGCAACACCGACAAGGTGGTTGAGTATATCGAAGAATGCAAGGTGATGAACATCGAAGTCCTTCCGCCGGACATTAACGAAAGCTTTGTGGATTTTACCGTCATTTATAACGAAGAACACGACCATCGCAGGGACAATGGTGTGATCCGGTTCGGGCTGGCCGCGGTCAAGGGGGTTGGCGAAAAAGCCGTCCAGCAGATCATCGCCGCACGCGACACGGTGGGGCGTTTCAAGAGTTTGTTTCACTTTTGCGAAAATGTGGACCTGCGGGCAGTGAATAAGCAGGTTATGGATGCGTTGATCAAAGGCGGGGCATTTGATAATCTCGGCGGCAGCCGTGCCCAGATGATGGCCGCCCTGGAAAAGGCGATGCAGGTCGGTTCTTCGATGCAGGCCGACGCCGCCAGCGGCCAGATGAACTTCTTTGGCGAGGGTGGCTTTGGCGCATCGGACCAGACCGACGCGCAGGCGCTGCCGGATGTGCAGCCGTGGCCGGAACAGATGATGCTGCAGTTTGAAAAGGATGTGCTCGGCTTTTATGTCACCAGCAATCCCCTGAGCAAGCACGCGAAGATGATCGATATTTATTCGACCACCAACACCTCACACCTGAGTCAGAAATCTCAGGGCAGAGAGGTTATCATTGGCGGCATGATCATGAAGATTCGTCACATGGTGACCAAGAACGGCCGCAATGCGGGGGCCAAAATGGCGGTCTTTGAACTGGAGGACCTGCAGGGCAAGGTCGAGGTGGTAATGTTCCCGAAAAAGCTGGAACAGTTCGCCGAACTGGTGGAAGTGGACAAGGTGCTCTTTGTGCGGGGCAAGGTCGATTGCCAGCGGGAAACGCCCAATATCCTGTGCGATGAGTTGATCGCGATAGACGACATGGCCGAAAAGTTCGCCGCCCGTGTGAGCATTGAGCTGTTGACGGTGGATATCAGTTCGGAAACAGTCGAACGGATCAAGAACCTGTGTCAAACTCATCGCGGCAAGAGCCCGGTGCATGTCAATATGCAGACCACCGGCGGCTATCGCATTGTAACCGTCGCCGACAAAGCGATGAACGTCAGAGCCGATGTGGACTTCTGCACCAAAATGGAAAAAGTCGTCGGCCGCGGCAAAGTCAAACTCATGCGGAATTGATGGTTATGGGATGGAATCATAAATCAGAAAAAGCAGGGTGGTGGCTGATTCTTTTATTTCCTGTTGTTGGTGCGATGCTTCCAGCAATCGTGGTTCCTTTTGTCCATTTGAGTCCCATTCTGTTCTGTATCCTATTGGGTGTTTTGTTTGTCATTGGTTTTATTATTGTTTGGATAAGCGTCGGTAAAAAAAATAAACAGGCATAAAGCCGACAACTTAAAAAAGCCCGTAGGGCTTTAATAAGAATAGCCGCGGGTGAAGCGAAGCGGAACGGAACCCGTGGTTAGTTGTGCAACAATTTTATCGACCCTGAACAGGGGTCGAATAATCGAATTGAAATTTTGTTAGGGCATAACTATTCAACCCCTTTGGGGTTGTGGTGTTTTGTGGGACTGTTACCACGGGTTTTGGTCGCTTCGCTCCCGATACCCGCGGCTATTATTGTAATGACCCCTACGGGGCCAAAGGATATTGACTTGATTCGAAAAACGATTGATATATTGAAGATGCGGTGGCCGGAGGTGACGCTGGTTGTGGTGCTGCATGTGGCGATGGTGCTGTTGCTTGAGGATGTTGTCGTGGCGTCAGAGAATATGGACGCACAGGGTGCGCCGCCGTTTTGGGCCGCCTTCCTGTTGGGTATGGGAATGGTCTTGTTCGGTATTTTATGGCAGATGATTTATCTGGGGTTTTTGAAAACTGCCGCTGTTTCCGGAGGCGATCCCCAGCAACCAATACAACTGCTTCGTTCGGGACGACCGTATTTTTGGCGGATATTGCTTTTTCAAATATTTCTTGGACTTGCTGTGATTGTTTTGAACGGCATTTTTCTTAATGTTTTAGGCGGGCTTATTTGGCAGGAGCGTTCGATTGAGCAGTTGCCGGATTGGTTTGCTCAGATTTGTGCTTTGGCTGGGATTTTGATCGTGCTTAAGCCGATGCTGCTGGTTCCGGCTTATGTTATGGTATATGATATTTCAGCCTTTGTCGCATTTGGGCAAATGCGTTTTTTCCGGTTCGGTCAGATCGGCGGTATCCTTAAAGCAACAGCAATCGGTTTTGGTCTCATTGGGTTGTCTTTGCTTCCATCTGTTTTGATGGATGCCGAAGGGATGGAGCGATATATTGTTTTGGGACTGTATAATACCGCGACTTCATTGGTTTTATTGACACTGGCGATGGTTGTGATACGATGGGTTCAGCAGCAGTTTGACGCCGAGTGCATCAAAATAGGTGAAGAGGAAAACAACGCATGAATGATGTGTTAAAGGGAAAATTTCTGGTTCTGGACGGCCCCGACGGGTGCGGCAAGAGTACGCAAACGCGATTGCTCAGTGAGTGGATTGCTGAACAGGGCGTGGATGTGGTGTCCTACCGCGATCCCGGCATAACGCTTGTCGGCGAAAAGATTCGCGATATTCTGCTGGATGTCGCCCACGAGGGTATGGGTGACAATGTCGAGGTATTGCTCTATATGGCCGCGCGGGCGCAATTGTGGAAAGAGCATATCGGCCCGGACCTGGCCGCGGGCAAATGTGTTCTGATGGATCGCTGGCTTTCCAGTACGTGCGCCTATCAGGGATGGGCGGGCGGCTTTGGTATTGACAAGGTCATCAGGATCGCGATGGATTCTCTGGAACGCGTCTGGCCGGATGTGACGATTGTGTTGGATGTGGATGCCGAGACGGCCGCTTCACGAATGCAGCGGGATCTGGACCGCATGGAGCAAAAGGGTGATGCCTATCATGCCAAGGTGCGTGAGGGCTTTTTAAAACTGCCCGATACCGAATCGTCTGTGAAAGTCGTTGATGCATGCCAAACGGTCGAACAGGTGCATAAAGATGTTTTGAAGTTGATAATATAGAATTTGTATTAGCAAAAAGAGAACCACGGAAAGCACGGAATGACACAGAAAAAAATAAAAAATACTTCCGTGTATTTCTGTGAATTCCGTGGTTAAAAATAACCGTTGCAAAAGGGAAAACAATGTTGTTAAAAGAAGTGTTCTGTCAGGACAAAGCCCTTGATTCGCTACAGCGGGCGTATGCCGCCGGGCGGATGGCCCATGCGTATATTTTCGCCGGCGATGACGGTGTGGGCAAATTCACCACCGCGCAAAGCTGGGCGAAGATGCTGCTGTGCGAAGACAAGCAAACCGCCGGCGGCAAGGACGCCTTTACTGACAGTTGCGGCGTATGCCATTCCTGCCAACTATTCGATGCGGCTTCCCACCCTGATTTTCGCCCGATCTACAAAGAACTGGTCCAGTTCACAAAGAAGGGCAAAAATAAAAAAACGCCCGTAGATATGCCGATCGATGTGATTCGTGAGTTTCTGATTGACAAAGCGGCCAACCGCCCGACACAGGGACAGTTTGTCGTGTATGTCATGGATGAGGCCGAAAAGGTCAATGCCGCCAGCCAGAACGCGCTGCTGAAGGTACTGGAGGAGCCGCCGAGCTATTGCGTGATCATCCTGTTATGTTCCCGGTTGGATAAGATGCTGCCCACGACGCTGTCGCGATGCCAGTTGGTTCGCTTTGGCTCCATCGCCGAATCCCGCATTGTCGAACGGCTGACCGCTGAAGGCATTCACGAAACAGAGGCCGTTTTCTGGGCGCGTTTTTCCCAAGGGTCGCTCGGCAGGGCACTGGCTTGGGCACAATTGGAAATCAAAGATGCCACCGCCTATGCTCTCAAGCGGGAACTGGTCGAAAAAATCGCCGCACTTCAACTTCCCGATGCCGTTGATACAGCTGAGTGGATGGGCAAGACCGCCAAGAAGATCGCCGCCGCCTGGATCGCCAATCTCGACAATGTCAGCACGACGGATATTAACCGCCGGGCACAAAAAGGGCTTATCCGTATGGTCGCCTGCCTGTTCAGCGATGTGATGAGAGCCGGTTCCGAATCGGACGCCCCGGCCAATTTTGACCAGGGTGAGTACATTACGGCCCTTGCACAGAAAATCGACCCCGAAACCGCCGCCCGGAACGTGGAATTGTGCTATCGGATGGGCAAATGGGTCGATTCCAGCGTCAACGAAAAACTCATCTTCGAACAACTCTTGTTAAATCTTGCCAATTCGGATATACTGCTTAGTTTATAGATATATTTTGTGAAGAAAAAGCTTTGCAGATAAGAATGTATCCTCTTTTGTATCAGGAGTTTATGGATAGATGTCAAAAGTTGACAGTACGAAAACAAAGGGCCAGAAAAACACCAAACAGATGTTGGTTCGCTATGGCCGTCTGGGTTGCTTGGGGTGGTTTGACCATCACGAATCGCATATTTCCCGGATCAACGCCCATGTCATCATAAAGACCGAACGCGGCCTGGAACTGGGCCAGATCGTCGGCATCCACAACTATCGCGGCGGGCATTTCAAAAACAGTCCCGAACAGGTCGAGCAGTATTTCTGCAATCGCACCAAAGACTACCCCCTGGCCGAAGGGGGAACTTTTGTTCGCTATGCGACCCATGAGGATTTGCGCGAGCAGGAGCATCTGGAGAAAAATTCGATCGGAGAGGCCAAAACCTGCCAGCGGATCGCCGAAGAGCTGAGTCTGAAGATGAAAGTTGTCGAGGGAGAACACTTGTTCGGCGGCGAGCGGATTATCTTTTACTTCACCAGTGAGCACCGTGTCGATTTCCGTGAACTGGTCAAGCGACTGGCCAGGGAGTACCAGACACGGATCGAATTGCGTCAGATCGGTTCGCGCGACGAGGCCCGGCTCATCAGTGATTATGAATCCTGCGGCCAGCAATGCTGCTGCAGTCGATTTTTGAAGATATTGGAACCGGTCAATATGCGGATGGCGAAACTGCAGAAAGCGACTCTGGACCCGTCCAAGATCAGCGGACACTGCGGGCGGCTCAAATGTTGTTTGCGGTATGAAGACCAGGCCTATTTGGACCTCAAACGAAAGCTGCCCAATCGCAGCACGATTGTTCAAACCCCCAAAGGTATCGGGAAAGTTGTGGATGTGCAGATTCTGACGCAGCTGGTCGTGGTTCAGACCGAGTCGGGGGACCGTTCGGCCTGGCCTGTTGAAGAAATACAAAAGGTTGATCCCGATGAGGTGAAAAAGAACAAAGATGACTCCGGGACCAGGAAACCGGGCAAAAGACACCTGCGCAAACCTGTCACCGAACAGCAGGACGCTGTCATTACCGAGGAACTTGTCGAGATAGCCGAGAGCGAACAGGAAAGCCTGGAAGTTGAAAAACCAATGCAGCAGCCCGCTTCCGGAGGCAATAGCAACGGTTCGCAGCAGAAGGACCGGGAGGATTCTCAACAGGCCCCGCGGCGCAAGAAAAGACGGCGGCGGGGACCAAAAAACAAAAACCGCGGGCCTCGAAACGACCAAAACAGTCAGGAGTCGAAAAACAATCGGCCTGCCAATAACAATCAGAATAACAAGCCCAAACCGGCGAATGGCAACACCCCTCAACCCGGCGGAGAATAATCCATGACGCGAAAATTGTTAGTTACTTCTGCCTTGCCCTATGCAAATGCTCCGATCCATATCGGACATTTAGTTGAATACTTTCAAACCGACATTTGGGTTCGCTTTCATAAAGTGATGGGCCATGAATGCCGTTATTTTTGTGCCGATGATACTCATGGTACACCCATCATGATTCGTGCAAAAAGTGAGGGTATTACTCCTGAAGAGTTAATCGCCGGAATGCATAAGCATCATCTTCGGGATTTTACAGAATTTAAGATTGAATTTGATAATTTCTATACGACGCATTCAGACGAGAATCGTCAGCTCAGTGAGATGATTTATCATCGAGCAAATAAAAAAGGTTCAATCGTTAAAAAAGAAATCAAACAGTCATATGACGAGCAGGAAAAAATGTGGTTGCCGGACCGCTATATTAAGGGTACCTGTCCGCGTTGTAAGTCCCCGGACCAGTACGGCGATTCGTGTGATAGTTGCGGGGCGCATTACCAAACGACCGAGTTGATTGATCCGGTCAGTACCGTCAGCGGTAACACGCCTGTGCTCAAGGAAAGTATGCATTATTTCTTCCGTTTGGGGGATTATGAGACCAAACTGAAGGAGCTTTTTGAAACGGGATATGTTCAAAAATCGGTTCAGAATAAATTGGACGAGTGGTTTGAAGCGGGGTTGAGGGATTGGGATATTTCGCGGGACGGCCCCTATTTTGGATTCAAGATTCCCGGGGAAGAAGACAAGTATTTTTATGTCTGGCTGGATGCGCCGATTGGTTATATGGCTTCATGTCAGAATTATTGTGCTCAAAATGGCTTGGATTTTGAGCAGGTGTGGAATAATGAGGAATATGAAATCTGTCATTTTATTGGCAAAGACATCATGTATTTTCATGCCCTGTTCTGGCCGGCGGTGTTAATGAGTGCTGATCTCAGGATGCCAAACAAGCTCTTTGTTCACGGTTTTCTAACTGTTAACGGGAAAAAGATGTCTAAGAGCAAAGGCACATTCATTATGGCCCGGACATATCTGAATCATCTTGATCCGCAGTATCTTCGCTATTACTATGCCTCCAAACTTAACGGCGATGTAAGCGACATTGAGTTAAATCTTGAGGATTTTGTTAACCGTGTCAATTCAGATCTAGTGGGCAAACTGGCAAACCTTGCCAGCCGTTCCGGGCCGATGCTGACAAAAAAGCTTGACGGACAACTTGGATCGCTGGATGAAGCCGGCAAAGCGATTATCGACGAACTGGTTGTGGCCAAAGCCGAGATTATTGAAAACTACGAAAACCTTAACTATGCCGCGGTGATTCGTAAAATCGCTGCACTGGCGGATGTCTGCAATAAATATGTTGAGGAACAAGCCCCGTGGGCACTAATTAAAACGGATGCCGAAGCCACCCGTACGGTGCTGACAGCAATTTTAAATGCCGTTAAAGTATTGACGATTTATTTGAAGCCGGTACTGCCGCAGTTTGCGGAAAAGATCGAACGGTTTCTGGCGGTCGATCCGTTGACTTTTGCGGATGTTGAGGCGGTTTTGCAAAATCACAAAATTAATGACTTTGTTCGTTTGATTGAACGTGTTGAAAAAGAAAAGGTAGATGCAATGGTTGAAGAAAGCAAGGAACAAGCGGTGCCGCAGCAGACAGAACAGCCGAAACTGGACGAGCCGTTGGAGGCCGAATGCAGTTTTGAGGATTTTATGAGGGTTGATTTGCGAATCGCTAAAGTCGCGAAGGCCTCACCGGTTGAAGGGGCTGATAAACTTCTGCAACTGGAACTGGATTTGGGCGGCGTGACGAAAAATGTCTTTGCCGGCATCTCTAAAGCCTACAAGCCCGAAGACCTCGAAGGTCGGTTGGTGATGTGTGTGGCCAACCTCAAGCCCCGAAAAATGCGGTTCGGCGTTTCTGAAGGCATGGTCTGTGCCGCAGGCCCCGGCGGAGAAGAGATCTTTTTGGTCAGCCCCGACACCGGTGCCCAACCCGGCCAGCGCGTTCATTAATGATGTAACGCCGGCATCTTGCCGGCGGTTTGGTAAAACGCATTTTGAGTTTACGCTTGTGAAGAAAACAATCGAAGAAATTGCACGGGAAGACGGCCGCTATGATGCCCGGGCCCTGAAATTCGTTTTTGAGGGGTTGGCTCACACCGTCGAGAAGTTCCGTCAGCATCCCGAACCCGACGAGACGCCGTGCCACATTTCAGGGCAGGAATTGGCCTGGGGCCTGGCGGATGCGGCCCAAAAACGCTGGGGACGTCTGGCCGCGATGGTCCTGTCTTCCTGGGACTTAAAAGGCACTCGCGATTTCGGCGAGATCGTGTACCTGATGATTGACAGCGGATGGATGACGTCACAGGAAACCGATACCATTGAAGATTTTGACAACGTGTTCGATTTTACGGAAGTATTTGAAAAACAATATGCCATTGAGATTCGTTAATTGATAGTGCCATGCCATAGTCATTTATGAAGATGCGGATCAGCCATCCGGTTTTGCGGGAGTTTTTTGATCAGTTGCGATTTGCGCCGATCCCCCAGAAGAAAAAACAGCTCGCCGCCTCTGAAAAACTCCTCATGATCCTCGACACCGAACGCCAGTATCCGTTCGATTTCATTGTTTATCGCATTACCGGATACCGAAGCCCCGTCCCGTCGGAACAATCACTCATTGCCGGCAGGGACCTGCTGTTGGACCTGCGGGTGTGGATTGCTCAGCTTAGTGCTGAGTTGCGGCTGGATGCTTCAGAGCAGGATGAAACGATATTGACCGTCCAGCAGCTTGCCGAGCGGTTCAATGTCTCGACCAAGACCATACGCCGCTGGCAAAAACGCGGTTTGGCCGGCAAGATCTATATTTTCGAAAACGGCCGCAAACGCAAGGGATTTACGGAATCGACGATACAATCTTTTGTTCGCGACCACCCCGATCTGGTGGATAAGGCGGGGCAGTTTTCCCTGGTAACACCTCAGCAGAAACAGCAGATACAGATATTGGCCCGGCAACTGACAAACCAAAAAAGCTATCGAACCCAAAACGAGCTTGTCTTGGAGATTTCCCGGCAGGTTGGACGTGCCCGACATACCATTCGATCGATCCTGTCAGAACCGGAAGAACAATTGCACGACCTGCCCCGTTCCCGCGGCAGGATCTTGTCCAAAGACGCCGCTCATTTGTACCGCTTGAGTCGGCAGCACGTTTCCGTCAAGACACTCATGGAAACATTCGGACGCAGCCGGAGTTCAATTTATCGCATCATCAACCAACAGCGTGCCAAGGAAATGTTCAATCGGAAGATCGAATTTGTCCCCAGCGAAGAATTTTTGAGCCCGGATGCGGAGCAATCTGTTTTGTCGATTCCGCTGGAGCAGATGTTCCCTGACAGAGACAAAGAAAATATTCTTTTAAGCCGACAGCAGGAGACACAGCTTTTCCGGCGTTATAACTATCTGAAGTTTTGTGCGTGTCAGGAGCGGGATAAAATTCAGCGGGGCCGCCCCCGGTCAGACCGGTTGAATCGTATCGAATCACTCTTCGAGCAGATAGACGCGGTCAATAAGATGATCATTGAGGCGAATATGCCGCTGGTTGTCAGCATAGCCGGTAAACATTTAACGGCCGGCGGACAGATGAGCGATCTGGTCAGCGAAGGAAGCGTCGCCCTGATGGCCGCGGTGGAAAAATTCGATTACACGCGCGGTTATCGATTCAGCACCTATGCCAGTTGGGCGATCGCCAAGGCCTTCGCCCGGTTGATCCCAGCCGAGGCCAAACGTCCCGACCGGGCCGGCGGCGCGGATTTTGAGAACCTGCCGGTTAATTTGCGGCTCGAACAGTTACCGGATATTACAGCCGTCGAACAGGCCCAGCGGGACCTGCAGACGATTATCAAGAACAATCTCAACCAGCGTGAGCAATACATCATCTTAAACCACTATGCGCTGGCCCCGAAAGTCATCAGGAAAAAGCCCAAAACCCTCAAACAGATCGGCGATGACCTGAACTTAAGCAAAGAACGCATCCGTCAGATCGAACTGCAGGCCCTGCAAAAACTCCGGCACAGCTTAAGTCCCGAACAGTTTGACCTGCTGACGGGTTAATCTGTTTTCAGCTGCAGCCCATTTTCAAAAACAACAGTCAATACTTGACCTTTTGAGGTTTTTGTTTTAAGCGTCTCATCTTTGTATCGCAGTGTACATGGCTTACCACTTTTGGAAAGCACCGTTGCTTTTGTGAGCGCACCGTTTTTCCATTCGATATCGAGGATATACCCGCCGCGGGCGCAAAGCCCTTTGACTGAACCGTCCGGCCAGGCCGAAGGCAATGCCGGCAGCAGGTGAATTTCATCGGTATGGCTTTGCAGCAGCATCTCGGCAATGGCTGCGGTTGCCCCGAAGTTTCCATCAATCTGGAAGGGCGGATGGTTGCCAAAGAGATTCGGATGCGTTGACTTGTTGAACAGGGCGATCAGGTTTTCATGGGCTTTCTCGCCTTCGAGCAGACGCGCCCAGATATTGATGATCCAGACCCGGCTCCAACCGGTGTGTCCACCGCCGTGAGCCAGCCGGTAGTCGATGCTCTTCCGGATGGCCTGTATCATGTCGGGTGTGTCTGCGTGGGTATACTGCCGGCCCGGATGAAGGGCATAGACATGTGAGATATGCCGATGTCCGGGGCTGACTTCCTTGAAAGGTTTGGACCACTCCATGAGCCGCCCATCCGGACCGATCTGCGGCAACGCGAGATTGTCCAGCGATCGTTTTACTTCCCGTGTGAAGTCGTCTTTGATATTAAGAACGTCAGCGGTTTCGAGGGTATTTGTAAAAAGATCCCACACGATCTGCTGGCTCATCGAAGCCCCCATATCCAGAGTGGCCTTCTGGCCGTCAGGGCCTTCAAAGCGATTTTCAGGGGAGTTGCAGGGGCCGGCGACCAGTTTCCCCGTTTCCGGATTTTCCACCAGGAAATCAATAAAGAACAAGGATGTGTCTTTTAGGACGGGCCATGCCCTGTTTTTCAGGAAATTTTTGTCCTGTGTAAATCGATAATGTTCCATAAAATGCTGCGTACACCAGGCCCCGCCCATCGGCCACAGGCCCCACTGGGTTTTGCCAAAAGGCATCGACCAGTGCCAGACATCAGAAGCGTGATGGCCGACGACGCCCCTGCAATGATAAACATCTCGGGCGACAGACCTGCTGTTATCCAGGAGTCGCTCGATATAATCGAAAAACGGCTGATGGCACTCGGGAAGATTGCCAACCTCTGCGGGCCAGTAGTTCATCTGCATATTGATATTAATATGATAATCCGCGTTCCAGGGGGCCGCGATGTGCTCATTCCAAAGTCCCTGCAGGTTCGCCGGCAACGTCCCCGGGCGCGACGAGCATATCAGCAGGTATCTGCCGTACTGGAAATAAAGCGTTGCCAGCGACGGATCGGCCTGCCCCTTTTTGACAGCTCTCAGCCGCTGATCGGTCGGTTTGTCGGCCGCATCCGTCCTGCCAAGATCCAGTTGGACCCGGTTGAAGGGTCTTTGATGTGCCGCAACGGTGTCGGCGCGAAGCTTGTCATAAGGCTTTATGTTCGCTTGTGCAATGGTTGTCTGACAGAGGCCCCCAAGGTCTCGTGTCAGCGGAGATTTCGGCGACTGGGCATTGTAATCGGTTGCCGCGGCGATCAGTAGTGTTACCGAATCGGCCTTTGATACGGTCAGCGTTTTCTCGTTAGCACTGATCTGACCGGATTGGGCAAATGCCTGAAGACGGCAATGATACTTAACGCCTTTTTGCTTGTTTCCCTGGGCTGCCCGGCCGTACATGACCAGCGTATCGGATCCTGTCGACTCGATTACCGCATTTTCCGGGCGGCTCAAGCCGATCTCAACCGAGATGCTCGCCGGTTTGTCAGCCGACAGCCGCACGGCCAAAACCTCATCAACCGGGCTGGCAAATACCTCCCGCTTATAGCGAACACCATCCACCGAAAATGTTGTCGTGGCAACAGCGGTATCAAGATCCAACTGACGCCGGTAATCGGATGCTTCACCCTGAAGATCAAACGTCAGATGAAGGTCGCCAAGAGTCTGATGGCTTCGTGGAGAAATTCGAGGAGGCAGAATGCTCTGAGCGGCCTTTTCAGCTTCAGTATATTGCTCCTTAAAGATCAAATCCCGCGTTTTCTGAAGACCCTCATACATGCCCTCCTGGGCCTGCGGTACCGGTGGCCCGGCCCAAACCGAGTCCTCGTTGAGCTGAATTCGCTCTTTTTCAATGCTACCAAAAACCATCGCTCCCAATCGGCCATTGCCGACGGGAAGAGCCTGCACCCATTTTTGCGCGGGCTGCTGATACCAGAGGGTCAATTTATTGCAAGAGGGCTCCTGAGGCGATGCGTTGCATGACAGATAAGCCGAAAACAACGTGATTAACACAGCAAAATAAATCTTAAACGGTTTCATCTGCAATCTCCTGATAAAGGTTAGCTTGTAAAAAGAATAAGTCTTCTGATGGCTCTATGTTAATAGAGAAAACGCTTCGGTTAAAGAAAGTATTTCGAAAAAACGAAATTGTGTTTACGTTTTTAGCATTATAAGGTATCGTTTTGTTATCAAAATTGATCAATTGAAAGGTATGTTGCGATGAGCACAATCGGATTTATCGGCGGCGGCAATATGGCACAGGCCCTGTTGGCCGGCATTATCAAGGCGGGTCTGTTCGATGCGGATCGTATTTGGGTTTCGGATGTGCGTCCCGAACGGCTGGATGAGTTGAAAGCCCAATACGGGGTTTGGACCACAACAGACAACACAGAACTGACTCAATATGCTGATATTTTGATGCTCAGCGTCAAACCGCAGGTGATAGCTGATGTTCTGGACGGTATCGCCGGCACATTAAAAGACGGTGTACTGGTCATTTCGATTGCCGCCGGTATCACGACCGCCGCGATCAAAGCGAAACTGGGCGATGTCCAGATCATTCGTGTCATGCCCAATACCCCGGCATTAGTCGGGGCCGGTGCAAGCGGTTTATATAATGCCGGCGCGGCAGAAGATGGATTAAAAACCGCACTGGATATTTGTTCCTCGGTGGGGACAGCGATTGTTGTTGATAGCGAAGACCTGATCGATGCGGTTACCGCCGTCAGCGGTTCCGGTCCGGCGTATTACTTTCTGCTGATGGAGGAAATGATTAAAGCGGGCGTTGAGTTGGGTCTGACAGAGGAAACGGCTAAAACGCTCGTTCTGCAAACCGCCAAAGGCGCGGCGCTGTTAGCCGAATCGGCTCAGCAGCAGGGTGAAGACCCCGCTGTTCTGCGGCAAAAAGTTACCAGTCCCGGCGGAACAACCGAAGCGGCATTAAAGGTAATGGACAAAAGCAGTTTTGGACAAATTGTCCTAAAAGCCCTCACCGCCGCTCGCAATCGCGGGCAGGAACTGTCAAAGGCCGAATAAGATTTGGATTGAAGGGAATACAAAGAATGAAGGATATGGTGGGAGGAACATCCAAGGTTATGGCAGTTCGTTGGTGCTTGGAACATCCAGATGCGATTTCTCATACAAAAGACCCTTCACTGACAATTTAATTACATGGGTCAGAATAGAGCCCCTTTGGACACCCCACAATAAGCTATTCCACAACAATCGCCTCAACAGGGCATTCGTCCGCGGCCTGCTGGACGGTGTCTTCCAGTTCGGCGGGGACTTTAGCGACGGCGACTTCGGCTATTTCATCCCCCATTTGAAAGACTTCCGGGCAGGTATCCACACACAGCCCGCACGCGGTGCAATTATCTTCGATTCGTACGTTCATTGCTTTCTCCTTTTATTGTGTATAGACTCCATTATACCCTGAAAACGCCGGAATAAAACAATTTTTGCGGTTTTTATGGATTTTTTTGCTGGATTTATTTGACTAAAACTCCTACACTACCACCCCCTTATAGCAAGGGCGGGGGACCACTGTCGAATTCCATTCGTGGTCGGGTCCCATGCAAGCATTGGGCGCGAACCTGGTCAGGCGGGGAACCGAGCAGCCATAAGCGTTACCGGTGTTGTGCGTGGTCAACCCGGCCGCCTTTTTTTATTGATTATTGTTGATTGACGATTGATTATTATATGGATGCAAAGCAATTACAGGATCGGACAACGGCTTTTGCACATCGCTGTGTCAAACTTGCAGCGTCTTTCGCCGAAAGGTGTCCTCGCTCGTCATATTCAAAATCAAGCCGTCCGCAGTTCCACTTCGGTAGCCGCAAATTACAGAGCGGCCTGTTTAGCCCACTCAAAGGCGGCTTTTGCTTCAAAAATCAGCATTGTAATAGAGGAAGTGGATGAAACAGCTTTCTGGATTGAATTTCTTGTCGAAGAAGGTATACTCTCCCGAGAGAAGTGTGAAAAACTATTGTTAGAGGCAGAGAATTGACAGCAATCTTTATCGCTTCAAGGAAGACCTCCCAAAATAATAATCATTAATCAATGGTCAATTGACATGGCGTACACTGTGATAGCCAGGCGTTACCGCTCACAGACGTTCGACGACGTTGTCGGACAGGACGCCGTTGCGCAGACGCTGAAAAACGCTATCGAGATGGGGCGGGTCGCCCATGCCTACCTGTTTTGCGGCACACGCGGCGTCGGCAAGACCACCATGGCCCGAATTCTCGCCAAATCCATGAATTGCCTGAAAACCGACGGCCCGACCGTGACCCCGTGTCTGAAGTGCGACAGTTGCGTTTCCGTCAACGTCGGCGAAGACATCGACGTCATCGAGATCGACGGCGCCAGCAATACCGGCGTGGACAACATCCGCCAACTCCGCGAAAACGCCGCCTATCGACCCGCGCGGGCACGCTTCAAGATTTATATCATCGACGAAGTCCACATGCTCAGCACCGGCGCGTTTAACGCGCTGCTGAAGATCCTCGAAGAGCCGCCGGAGCATGTCAAATTCATCTTCGCCACGACCGAGCCGAACAAGGTCCTGGCCACGATTCAGTCACGATGCCAGCGGTTCGATTTCCAGAACATCGGCCCCGAGATCATCGGCCGTCAGCTTGAGATGATTCTCGGCGATGAAAAGATTAAATTCGAGAAGGACCTGATCATTCATCTGTCGCGTCTGGCTAACGGCTCGATGCGTGATGCGTTAAGCTTGCTGGACCAGCTCATCAGTGCCGGTTCGCAGCCGCTGTCGTCGGCCCAATTGAACGAATTGGTAGGCGTTCCCGACAGACAGAAGGTGATGAGTTTGCTCGCGGCAGTTGCCGGCCATAATGCGGCGGCGACGCTGGATGTGATCGACCAGTTAATCGACAGCGGCCAGACTTCCGGGCAGATTTGTGATCTGTTGATTCAGAATATGCGTGATATGATGGTGCTGCAAAGTGCCGGTGCCGACAGCAAGGTGCTTATATTAACCGACGAGGAAAAGCAGCAGCTGCAGCAGGTCGCACAAAGTTTTGATGTCGCGGCACTGGTCTACAATATCACAGCCCTGGAAAAGCTGCGATGGACCCTGCGAACCAGTGAAACCAGCCGGGCACTGCTGGAGGCGTCGCTGTTGCGGCTGACATTAAGCGAACATTTCATCGGTCTGGACCAGCTCAGTGAAAAACTCTCTACCGGTCAGGTGACCACCGCACCGGTAAAAAAAAAATGGCTAAATAGTCCTTCGACGGCTCCGGGCAGTCCGCCGAAGACCGCCGTGCCGCCGCAAAAAGCGGATATTTCTGTTACCGCTGATATCAACTCCATTCGGTCCTCATGGCAGGCCGTTACCGCTCAATGCGGACAGGCGGATTCCTCGCTGGCTGCGTTCCTCTCACAGGCCCGTCCGATTTCGTTTGACAATTCCACGCTGTCCCTTCAATTTGATCAAAACGGACAGGGGCAGTTGGCCAAAAGTATGTGCGAGCGAAAGTCTGCCGTGATCAGAAAAATCTTGTCGCAGATTTTCTCAACGGAGATCGATCTTCGTATGATATTGGGCGAAGCGCCCGAAACAGCGCCCAAACAGTCGCCGTCCCGCCCCCCGGCCGAGGCCGTTCCGCCGGTAAACCGTCAGCAGCGTCAGGAAGCCCTCAATGATCCCGTCGTTCAGATGGTCCTGAAAGGTCTGGATGCGACGCCGTTCGAAATACAGAAAGTAGATATCCAGATAGATGATTCACAAATGGATACAGTTACAGAGGAACAGACAGGTTAGCCCGTGAATCCTGCATATACCAAAAGCTTAAATGAATTGATCGATCAGTTTGCGAAACTGCCCGGCATCGGCTCCAAGACTGCCGAGCGTCTTGCGTTTCATATTCTCAAGGCCCGACCGGAAGAGGCCCTCGCATTGGCGCGTGCTGTTTCGGATGTTAAAGCCAATATTCATCAGTGCCGCAGATGCTGCAATCTGTCTGAAACAGAGATCTGCTCGATTTGTTCGGACACTCGCAGGGACCAGGATGTCATCTGTGTGGTTGAACAGCCCAAGGATGTGATCAGTTTAGAAAAAACAGGGTTGTGCAAATGGGTTTACCATGTCTTGAATGGACATATTGCGCCATTAGAAGGCATTGAGCCGGATGACCTGACGATCGATGCATTGGTCAAGCGGGTCCGCGAAGGATCCGTTAAAGAAGTTGTGATGGCGACCAACCCCAACCTCGAAGGCGATGGCACATCGCTTTACATTCATTCCCTGCTTCATCCATTAAATATCAAGATAACCCGATTGGCGCGGGGCCTGCCCGCCGGTTCGACGATCGAGTTTGCCAGCGGCAGCATCCTGACAGATGCCGTCCTGAACCGTTCGGAACTGTAGAACGCACAGGGTCCGGGATTTTTGATATCATTTTTGCTCGTATTTTGTTATAATACGAATCGGATTAAAATAGTCTTTTACGGGAAATTGAACAAATGGCGATGAAGCTTTCTATGACCGGTCAAATGCGGATGGAGCAGAAGATGAAACTTGCTCCGCGCATGATTCAGTCCATGGAGGTTTTGCAGCTTCCCTTTCTGGCATTGCAGGAAAAGATCGAGGCGGAGTTAAACAGCAACCCGGTTTTAGAAGTTGCCGAGGAACGGCCCGAAGAGGCCCAAACCTCGCCGCCGGAGCCGGAAGAGACCGCCGATGAGAAAGAACTGGTCGTTCATGATGATTCCAACAACGTCGAGGATTTTCAGCGTCTTGAGGATATTGGCGACGATTATGCGGACTATCTTAACGGTTCCGGGCCAATGCAGTTTCAGCCCGCCTATCAGCGCGTTTCCACCGGCGATCCCGATAAAAAACTGGAGGCCCTGAACAATACCGCCGCGGCCGAGCAATCGCTCCTTGACTCTCTGAAAGACCAGTGGAGAATGGTGGACGCCGAAGCGTTGGTCAAAGACGCCGGCGAACTGATCATTGATTATCTGGACGAAAAGGGCTATCTGTCTGTTCGCCTGGAACAACTTCACAACAAAGACAAACACGCGTTCGGATTGGAGCATTTGAAGCACGCGCTCGGACTGATTCAAAATCTGGAACCGGCCGGGGTGGGCGCGCGTGACCTCCGTGAATGTCTGCTGCTCCAGATGCGTCAGTTTCCTGAAGACATGTCGTTTGAAATCCGCATGGTGCAGCAGTGTTGGGATCACCTTCTGGAAAACCACCTGCCAAAAATTGCCAAAAAAATAAACTGTTCACTGGAGCAGGTCAACCATGCGATTGAGCGGATGAGTAAACTGGACACATCTCCCGGCCTGCAGATCGGCCGTTATGATAACCATCCCATTACGGCCGATGTGATCGTTGAATCCGACGAGGATAATGGTTATATTGTTTCATTAACCGACACCCGGTTACCGAATCTGCAGGTCAATCAATTCTATCAGACGATGGCTCGAAACCGTAAAATTGACGACCAGACACGTCAGTTTCTCCAGAAAAATATCCACTCGGCCCAGTGGTTTATGGATGCGATCCAGCAGCGAAAATACACACTCCTGCGGGTGGCCCGCGCGATTGTGAACCACCAAAAGGCATTTTTCGACAAAGGCAAACTGCATTTGCGGCCGCTGCCGATGGCGGTCATCGCCGATGAGATAGGCGTGCATATCGCGACGGTCTCACGGGCGGTTTCAGGCAAATATGTCCAGTGCCCGCAGGGCATTCTGCCGCTTCGCGGTTTCTTCAGCGGCGGCATGGAGGACGACTCCGGCACCAAACACAGTTGGGATGCCGTCAAGGCCAAACTGCAGGAAATCGTCGATAATGAGGACAAATCAAAGCCCCTCAGCGACGATGCGCTGCGTGAGGCCCTGCAGCAGGCCGGCATGGGAACCATTGCCCGCCGAACCGTGGCCAAATACCGAAAAATCCTCAATATTCCTACGGCTCGCCTGCGAAAGCGGTATTAGAGCACTTCAAGTTTTTATGTTCCGATTTAGGCCGTCGTGAGGACAAGTCCGGCAAGGCGAAAAACGCAGCCAATGCTATTCATTGTCGAGTATTTTCAACGACGCCGGACGAAGCCGCAACAGGCATAAGGCGAACACTAAAAATTGAATTGCTCTAGAACTCATCCCAAAACCTCTAAAAAACGCTGTTTATGGCACTGGAAATTCCAAAAATGAGGGTTTTGGGATAGCTTCTAATTAGATGCAGTGTATTTGGCTGCTCAAGATAATCATTGACAAAGCATCATGTTTATGGTATAAGATAAGTTATCTAATCAGTTCTGGGGTTGAGGAAAGACATCGTAGTTTTTCGATTTTTGATTGTAATGAGTGGTAATATTCGGTTTTCAATCATTTATCGAATGTTAACTAAATCTGTTTATTTTTTGAATAGGGATGTCTGATGAAGAGGGTGGCAGTTATTATAGCATTGTGTCTGTTTTTCATTTCAGGTGCTTCCTTTGCGGATACGTTCGGCGATGGAGACAATCAGTTTGAAATTGATTTTGTTCCGATTTCCGGTAATACAAATCCCGCCAGCGGCTATGGAGTTGCTAACTATGATTATCGCATAGGGACCTGTGAGATCACCAACGATCAGTGGAGCAAATTCGAAATCAGCCTGGGCGTGCCGGTTACCGGTAGTGCGTATGGCGCATATGACGCAAACCCCAACCCCGGAACAAACCTGCCAACCGACAATGTAAGCTGGTATGAAGCGGCGCAGTTTGTCAATTGGCTCAATACCAATTCCGGTTACCAGGCGGCATACAATTTTACGGGTACACAGGGTACCACAAATTACACGTTGGAACTTTGGGATGCTGCGGACGCTTGGGGCGGTACGAATCTCTACCGGCATAAAAATGCCCGTTATTTCCTGCCAAGTGAAGATGAATGGGTCAAGGCGGCTTACTGGAACGGTTCGGATCTACAGACGTACGCCAATGCATTTGAAACGGATCTTATTTCTAACGAACCGGACCCCGAAAAATGGAACTACTTTCCTTCTGACGGGAGTGAACTTTGGGCCGCCGACCTTGGCGCCCAAGAGCTTAACGGTACATATAACATGATGGGCAATGTCTGGGAATGGATGGAAAGCTCTCAATATCCCGGGCTTTATTTTACAAGTGTCAATCGCGGCATCCGTGGCGGTTCATATATAAGCGCTGATACCGGTCTCAGGTCGTCCTACCGGAACAGCCAAACCCCAGACTTTGAGGACAACCTCACGGGATTCCGTGTTGCCTCCGTTCCTGAACCGATGACGGTCATGCTGTTGGGAATGGGTGGGTTGGCACTGTGGAGCAGGCGCAAATGACAACCGTTCGAATGGTTAGATTCTGAGCTATCCCGAACCTCAAAATCTTGAATTATCCTCCTAAAAACACATTGTGCACTTACAAAAATACTTGCATTTATTCGACCTGTTTCTAAAATAGTTCGTATAAGTGTTGAGTGTCAGGGGAGCGATGGGCGCTTTGCCCGAAGCTGAGAGTTCGCCAGAGGCAGGACCCTTTGAACCTGATCCGGGTAATCCCGGCGAAGGGAGGCACAGGAAGTTGAAAATGTGCGCTCCTGTTATGTTTGGCAGGGGCGTTTTTTTATAGAGGTAAGTCTGATGACGCCGCACACGTTTTATGAATTGAAAAATGCAGTGGTTGGCATCGCCGGCTTAGGCGGTTTGGGGTCCAATGTAGGCGTTGCGCTGACACGGCTCAAGGTCGGAAAGCTGATTCTGGCCGATTTTGATGTGATCGAAGAGAGCAATCTGAACCGGCAGAACTATTTCCATGACCAAATCGGCCGGCATAAGGTTGATGCGTCTTTGGAAAATTTCCGCAGGATCAATCCGGATGCCGATCTGGATGGCCATAAAGTTCGCCTGACACCCGAAAAGCTGGTCAATGTTTTCAAAGACTGCCATGTGATTGCTGAGTGTTTTGACCGGCCCGACCAAAAACAGATGATCGTTGAGACTGTTTTATCAAAGATGAAGGATGTGGCAGTGGTGTCCGTAAGCGGTTTAGCGGGCTATGGCCGCAGCAATGAGATACAAACCCGCCGGATTTCGGACCGGTTGATACTGATCGGTGATACAGTGTCCGGAACGGGCCCCGGCGTGCCGCTGACCGCTCCCCGCGTGGGCATCGCTGCGTATCATCAGGCCAATGCCATTGCGGAAATTCTGATCAACGAGTTGCATACAAAGTTAGCGAGGAATAACAAGTGAGTGCAGTATTAAAGATAAACGGAACCGAAAAAACGTTCGATGAGGGTTTGCCGTCCAATCTGAGCGAGTTATTGGCACAGCTTAACATTGACGCTGCGACCGTGGTTGCCGAAATAGATGGCCAAATCATCGAACGAAAAAATTTTGAGCAGACAACGCTGAACGAAGCGCAGGGAATCGAACTGATCCGCTTCGTCGGCGGCGGATAATGTAACGCCGGCATCCTGCCGGCAGTTCAGGGCGAAGGCCCGACAGATAGTTAGCCGGAGGCGTGAGCCTCCGGAAAGGAAGATTCTTTCTGCTAACAAGCCCCAGAGGGGCGAA
>JBDLJN010000019.1:0-24955 GCA_039714335.1 Planctomycetota bacterium | reverse complement strand
GATTAAGCCGTTGAAAAAACTGGTGAATATGTATTACGGTTCTGTCGGCCGCAACTCCACCCTCATCGTCGGACTGACTCCTGATAAACGTGGTCTTATGCCCGATGCGGATGTTAACAGATGCCGGGAATTTGGTCAGGCGATTAAAAAAAACTTCAGCAACGAGATCGCCAGGACATCCGGCAAAGGCAATATCCTGGAACTGACGCTGCCGGCAAACGCTTCATTCGACCATCTCGTACTTCAGGAAGATATCAAACAAGGTGAACGTGTTCGCCAGTTCGAGGTTGAATCTTTCAGTGATGGGGAATGGACGGAACTGAATACGGGTTCATGTATAGGCCATAAGCGGATCGTCAAGCTCAAGAAACCGGTTGTTGCCGACAGAGTTCGGCTGACAATCAGTGAGTCCATTGCCGACCCGATCATCAAAACATTTGCTGTTTATGATTCGCTTAATCCTAAAACAAAGGAAAAACAGCTTAAAGTGCTTTCGTTCAATATCCTTCAGGCCGGCGGAAATGCCGCTAATGTTGGCTTCGAAAACAAAGATTTCGGCGGTTCGCGTGTCGACGAGATTGCAGAGGTTATAACAAGTTCCGGCGCTAAGATTGTCGGCCTCCAGGAAACACATTACACGGGCAATATTGATGAAAAGCTACTGTCAGCTCTTGGGGACGGATGGACCCTGCAAGGTACCATACTGTCAAAGTACAAACTTACCCCGATTGAAACAGGTGATTGGTTTACTATCTGCCGCGCTCATCTCGATTCCGGCAAAAGTATAATCGTAATCAACACACACTGGTGGCCCAAAGGCGGCGGGCTTGACAAGATACAAAAAATGCTAAGTGCCGGTCAGGCCCCCAAACCCCTTAATAAAGACCAGATCGCAAAGAAGGACCTACAGAAGTTTCAGGACCTGAAGAAAGAGGAACTTGACAGATTCGAACAGGAAATCCTGAACTCACTATCCAGCGATAAAGGCCCGCGCGGCTATTTAAGGACCGTCAATGCAGCCAGGAAATATATTGACGCCGGAGAAAGCGTTGTCATCACGGGCGATTTTAATGAGCCGTCACATCTTGACTGGACAGACTTTTATGCCCTCAGGGGTAAAGATCGTTTGGTCAGGAATTCAACGGATACCCCCATGAACTTCAGGATTGAGTGGAAAGGGTCTAAGTTGCTCACCGAGGTGGGGCTTAAAGATGCCTATCGACTTGTCCATGATGACGAAGTCGCCAAACCCGGCATTACATGGACGCCTCCATATCCAAACGGAACCCCTGGCAGACGTGACTATGACGATCAGATACTAACTCGTATAGATATGATCTATTTTTCCGGCGATGAACTGACTGCAGTTGATGCCGCTGTGATAGGCGAAGACAAACGATTTGCCGAAGTTGTCTATCCGCGTAAATGGCCCTCCGACCATAGAGCAGTTTTGGCAACATTCGCAATAGACTCGCCGGAACAAGAAACAAAGCAACCCGTCCCGTTTGCCGACCGCCTTGAATACGTTGGCATTGCTGTGAGAGATAAAGGGTGGGATATTTGGGGCAGTTCACCGATACTCGGTGATGATGGAAAAACACATATCTTTGCGGCTCGATGGCCGACTGAGGTCCCCTTTAACCGGGGTTGGCGTCATGACTCCCAAATTGCGCACTATGTAGCCGACAGTCCGGAAGGACCTTTCGAGTTTTCTGATATTGCGTTGAAAGGCACCGGCGAGGACACTTGGGACCGCTATGGTCCCCATAATCCGCTGATTAAGAAAATAGACGGTAAATATGTTTTGCTTCATATCGCCAATGCAATGGGGGCAGACAAAGGCAACGCAGCGCATACCCGCTCCCAGCGTATCGGGATGGCAATCTCTGATTTGCTCCATGGACCGTGGAAAAAAGCTGGTAAAGACGGCCTGATTCTAAGTCCGTCTGATGATCCCAAACACTGGACCTACCGGGCAGGTAACGGGGTAAACAATCCCGCTTTTCTTCACCATCCCGACGGACGATTTTTTCTCTATTATAAATCTAACAAGGCCAGGATGGGCTTGACCATCGCCGATAAACTCGAAGGTCCATACATCCATCAGCCAAATCCGGTTACAGACAACAAGACTACGATCGAGGACGGATATGCTTTCATGATGGATGACGATATCTGCCTTCTGACGACTGACAATCACGACATTATAAAACGCGGCGGCGGCTTATTATGGCGTTCCAAAGACGGTATTACATTTGACCCCGAACCCACTGCGGGTTTTGGACGAATGCGAGATCACATTCCCGCTGAATATTGGACCAAGCCAAAGAAATATTATAGCGTAGGCGGCAAATTTTAAAGGCCCCAGGTTCTTATGATTGATTCCAAACCGGCTTATCTATATCTGCCAGCCGGAACCAGTATTGCAGGTGACGACGGAACGGTTTTCTATGTGCTGCGAGTGAATGGAAGTCGACAGTTATTATCTTAAAAATTTGTTTGATTTTGGTCTGTAGTTAGTATACTGACAAAAACAAAACACTGTGACAAATAGTAATGATGAAAGGGCTTAAAATGCAAACAAGACGGCAATTTATCAGGAATATGGGGTGCTTTACAGTCTCATGTATCGGAGTTGCATCATGTGCAAGCCAGGGGGTTGCTTTGCAGGCAGGTCTCCCTGAGAAAAAACCGAACATTCTTTTTATCCTTTCGGATGACCATGCGAAAAATGCAATCAGTTGCTATGGAAGTAAACTGGTCCAAACACCTAATATTGACCGTATTGCCAAAGAGGGGATTTTATTTGACAACTGCATCTGTACGAATAGTATATGCGCCCCCAGTCGCGCTGCGATTCTTACCGGTAAACACAGCCACCTCAATGGTCAGATCAAAAACAACATCCAATTTAATGGATCGCAGCAAACATTTCCCAAGATTATGCGGCAGAATGGTTACCAAACCGCTCTTATCGGGAAATGGCACCTAAACAGCGATCCGACCGGATTTGATCATTGGAATATCCTGACCAATCACTATCAGCAGGGAACCTATTTCAATCCCGTTATGCAGGCGGACGGCGGCGAACCCAAGAAGTACAAGGGGTATACGACAGATCTGATTTCGGACTTAAGCATTGAATGGCTGGAAAATCGTGACAAAACAAAACCATTTATGCTTCTCTGTCACCATAAAGCAGTACACGGACCGTGGCTTTCTGATGAAAAACATGCCAAAATGTATGAAGACGTGGAAATGCCCGAACCGGAAACGCTTCTTGACGACTATGCCGGCAGGGAGGCGCTGACTTATGCCAAGCGAGGCGGCGGTCAGGCCTTGATACGGCACACGCCGATCAGCCGTCTTGCGCCGAAAGGCCTCGATGACAATGAATGGACAAAATGGACCTATCAGACTTTTATCAAGAGATATTGCCGGGCGGTGAGCGCCCTTGATGACAATGTTGGTCGCATGCTCGACTATTTGGATAAGGCCGGTCTTGCCGAAGACACCATTGTTGTTTACAGTTCCGACCAGGGATATTTCCTTGGTGAACATGGTTTATGTGATAAACGGTATATGTACGAGGAATCGATACAGATGCCCCTGGCAATCCGTTATCCGAAAGCGGTTAAACCCGGATTTCGTAATAAACAATTGACTACCAATCTTGATTTTGCGCCAACATTTTTAGATTATGCGGATATTGAGACTCCGGCTGATATTCAGGGACGTTCATGGAAACCTCTTCTCAAGGGTAAAACCCCTAAGGACTGGCGAAAGGCGGCTTATTACCACTATCAGGAATTCCCTCCTTATCAGACAAGATGCCACTATGGAATTCGCACAGAACGCTACAAGCTGATACATTTCTATCATGATATTGACAGCTGGGAATTATACGATTTGGAAAAGGATCCGACAGAAATGAAAAATCTGTATAATGATCCGGCTTGCTCTGATATTCGGGGCACTCTTGCAAAGGAATTAAAAGCTTTGCAGGTCAAAGTCGGCGATGTTGGGCCATTTAAAGGAAAAAGAAAACCATCTGGCAAACAAAAACAAAAGAAAGGGAATAGTTAGATCCCATTCTCAATAGCGGAGAGGAAAAAAATGACAAAACAGACAGAAACGCGCAGACATTTTATTAAGGAGGTCGGTCTGTTTTCAGCAACACTTGCTTTTGCTGGTTGTGCTGACGTTATCGCTGTAGAAAAACCAGTTCCAAGGCCCAATTTCCTGTTTATCCTTGTTGACGATCTGGGTTGGGCAGATGTGGGTTGTTACGGCAGTTCGTTCTACGAAACGCCCAACATTGATAAACTTGCTGCTGAGGCAATGCGTTTTACAGATGCCTATGCCGCCTGTCCGGTCTGCTCTCCAACGCGTGCCAGTATCATGGCCGGCAAGTATCCGGCCCGCATGGATACGACAGATTGGTTTGGTGCTCCTCAACCGTCTTCGGGGCAATTTAAAAACCAATCTCTGTCACCGGCAGTACGTTGCTGATGTCATCCACTCTGAAGTCAAGGATAGATTGCCCTTAGAAGAGGTGACGATTGCAGAAACGCTCAAACAGGCCGATTACAGCACCTTCTTTGCGGGCAAGTGGCATCTTGGCCACACCAAACAATTCTGGCCCGAGCATCAGGGATTCGATATTAACAAAGGCGGTTTTGCTAAAGGAGAACCTTCCGGCAGTGGTAAATATTTCCCGCCTTATGGAAACCCGCGTCTTGAAGATGGTCCGGAAGGCGAGCATCTTCCGGATCGGTTGGCGGCTGAAACCGTCAAGTTTCTGAAGGGTAACAAGAACAAACCGTTTTTGGCCTGTCTTTCTTTCTATTCGGTACACACTCCTCTTATGGCCCGAAAAGACCTTGAGCAGAAGTATATTGAAAAGAAAGATAAACTCGGGATCAAAACCCAATGGACTACTGATGACGGCCGAAAAAACCGACACTCGCAAGACAATGTTGTTTATGCAGGAATGGTTGACGCGATGGATCAGGCCTGTGGGAAAGTCCTTGACGCACTGAAAGAACTTGGCTTAGAGGACAATACGATAGTTATCTTTATGTCGGATAACGGAGGTCTTTCAACTGCAAGAGCGTATGCGACCTCTAATCTTCCGCTAAGGGGCGGCAAGGGCTTGCTTTATGAGGGAGG
The DNA here is from genome assembly GCA_039714335.1 of Planctomycetota bacterium. Taxonomy (GTDB): domain Bacteria; phylum Planctomycetota; class Phycisphaerae; order Sedimentisphaerales; family Anaerohalosphaeraceae; genus 4572-13. Next base: position 19,783 of record JBDLJN010000019.1, on the reverse strand, counting down.
CATTCGTGAGCCGATGCTGATCAAATGGCCTGGTGTAACAAAAGCCGGCAGTGTTTGTGCAGAACCGGTTACCAGCACGGATTTCTATCCGACAATGCTTGAAATAGCTGGGTTGGACCTGATGCCGGAACAACATATTGATGGTGTCAGTCTTCTACCATTGCTGAAAGGTAAAACATCACTTGACAGAAAAGCGATCTATTGGCACTTCCCCCATTTCACTTCAGGAGGTAGAGGCCGCTTTGCGGGCGGTGCCGTACGGATGGGCGATTATAAACTCATTGAAAAGTATCGGGATCATTCGATTGAGCTTTATAATCTGAAAGAGGATATCGGAGAAAAAAACAATCTTGCCGGGAAGATGTCGGAAAAGGCCGGGGAATTAAAAGCCATGCTCGATAAATGGTTAAAAGAGGTGGACGCAAAAATGCCGACTCCAAATCCGACCGTTAAAAAATAAGAACGGAGTAGATCAGATCGATTGTTATTGCCGCGGTCAGGATGGCCCATTTGAACCAGGGCCATCGCAGGTTTAACCTTATCAGGGCCAGCAGTATCCACAGTGCCGCTGCGGTGAGACCGTACATCGTGGTCGTCCAGTCAAGGATCTTGTCGTCAACGCCTTCTATCGTTACTTCACCAAGAAGGGCCGCCAGAGCCAGAACCGATGCAGCGGTGGCACAGGTCAGAATCCACTTGGTATCGGTCTTGCCCGCCCACAGGAATGCCTGAAACCCCAGTCCGCACAGAACAGACAAAAACAAAATCGGGAATGCCGCCCAGACGATCGGACTGACTTGAAAAACCGGTTCCCAAAAGGCCAGCACCAGTCCGGCGGCAATGGGGATCAGCAGGGCGATGCGCTGGAGTTTGATATAGACGAAAATGCCCATCAGGGCAAATAGGAGCGAACAGTGATACAACCCAAAGACAACCATTCCACCGGAGTTGTGCAACGGAAGGACCAGGTCGATAAAATCATTAGCGGTCATGCCGATGTCTCTGGGCATCAGGAAAAAGGGGCCGCCAAGCCATTGCTGTGCAGACAACCGGAATAACAGGATAATACCCGCAAAAGGCAGCAGCGTCAGTAAGGCACGAACAGAAAAACGGAATACATCCGGCGACTTGCCCTTGTGCCAGTAAATCGCCGGCAGCAGCAGCCAGGGAACGATGGCAAATGACAGGCCCGCCAGCGGAAGAAACTCCACAAAGCTTAACGCAAACGGTCCAAAACCGTATACCACACCTGCAAAAAATAAAGGGGTCCAGTTATTGACCCATCGTTTACTGAGAAAATACGTTCCCCATGCGGCGGCAACGGAGTTAAAGCTGCAGGCAAATTTAAGATTATCAACACCTAGTGAGGGCAAATAAAGAAGAACGGCAAAAGCGGCGTACAGGACCAAGGCGGCCAAGTCATGGACTCTTATCCCTGCCGACATGCGTTTTTTAGCAAGTTCCGGAAGCGAGTTTCCCATTCTGTTTCCTTACTTCAAGATAACCTTCCCTGAACCGGCGGTAATGGTGCCGATTTTATACACCTGCTCGCCGTAGCGGGCGAGTTTTTGATGGATCGAATCCGCAAAGTCCGGTGCCACGACCAGCACATAGCCAATGCCCATATTGAATACGCGGTACATTTCGTTATCTTCGACGGGGCCTAGTTTTTGAAGGTAGTTAAAAATGTCCGGTACGGGCCATGATTTCGTTTTCAGTACAGCATTGCAGTTGTCCGGAAGGACTCGCGGAATGTTGCCAACGAGACCACCGCCGGTGATGTGTGCCATGGCGTGAACGACCTGTTTGACCTTGTAGCTGCGTAATAACTTAACAATGGGCTTGACATAGATGCGTGTCGGTGCCAGTAATACGTCTCCCAGACGCTGACCATCGAGTTCATTGATGCGGTCGGTTACTTTGAGCTTGTGTTTTTTGAAGCAGATATTGCGGACGAGCGAGTAGCCGTTACTGTGGATACCACTGGAGCGAAGCCCCAGGATGATATCGCCTTTTTGAATATTGCGGCCGGTAATAATTCGGTCCCGTTCAACCACGCCGACGGCAAAGCCGGCCATATCGTACTCGTCTTTTCCGTAGAGGTCGGGCATTTCCGCAGTCTCGCCGCCGATCAGCGCACAATCGGCCCATCGGCATCCGGTGGCCACACTTTCAACCATCTGAGCAACCTGTTCGGGGTCCAGGTGATTGACCGCGAGGTAATCGAGAAAGAACAGCGGTTCGGCTCCCTGAACGATCATATCATTGACGCTCATGGCGACCAGATCAATGCCGACGCCATCATATCGTCCCATTTGCTGGGCGATGATGACCTTTGTGCCGACACCATCGGTGCAGGCAACCAGCACGGGATTTTTATAGTTCTGCTTAAACAGCTTTTCGTCATAGTCCAGACGAAACAGCCCCGCAAAGGCATTATGCATATTGATAACGCGTGGACCGTGCGTAGAGGCGACCGACCGGCTGATGCGTTCGACCATGTGGTCATTGGCGTCGATACTGACGCCGGACTGTTCATAGCTGAGATAATCTTCCTTGCTCATTTATAACTCGCGTTCATCAAAAAGCTGCATTTGGTGACGTTCCATTGAAAACTTGTTCACCACTTTACTGACGGGTATTTTGTAATGGCCGCTCCAACAGGCGTGGCAGTAATGGTCCGGCGGCAGAGACGCACAACCGAGCAGGCCTTCCAGCGAGACATAACCCAGGGTGTCCACTTTCAGAAACCGGCGAATTTCTTCCATTGTTTCTTTCTGATTGGCTAGAAGTTCTTCGTGTGTTGGGAAATCGACCCCATAGAAGCAGGGGCACTTAATCGGCGGACAGGCGATCCGCATATGGATTTCTTTTGCTCCGGCTTTCCGCAGTGAGTTGATCTTGCCCTTGGTAGTTGTTCCGCGAACGATGGAATCGTCCACTACAATGATCCGCTTGCCCTTGACAACGCTCTTGACAACGGTCAATTTCAATTTGACGGCCAAATCCCGCATATCCTGAGAGGGCGACAGAAAGGTACGGCCGACATAGTGACTTCGTACAAACCCCATATCAAACGGGATGCCGCTTTCTTTGGCATATCCGATGGCGGCACTGGTTCCCGAGTCAGGAACGGGAATGACGATATCCGCATCAACAGGATGTTCAACAGCTAGTCGATGACCACTGCGAACACGGACATCGTGAACATTTTCACCGAAGATCGTACTGCTCTGCTTGGCAAAATAAACGTGCTCAAAAATACAGTGTCCCGGCGTAACAGTCCCGGGATCCACAAAGAAGCGGCTGCTGAGACCGTTTTTATCCAGGGTGACAATTTCGCCGGGTTCGACATCACGAATATACTCGGCATCAATCGAATCCAATGCACAACTTTCGCTGGCAACACAATAGGCGCCATTGGAGGTTTTTCCAAGGCAAAGCGGTCGAATGCCATAGGGGTCGCGTGCCGCCTCAATTTTGTCCGGGAACAAAAACAGCAGTGAATAGGCGCCCTGCAGATGATTCAAAACATGCCCCAACGGGTCCGGTTTAACAACATGGGTTGGCTTGGCCATTAGATGGACGATGATCTCAGTGTCATTAGAGGTTTTGAAGATGTGCCCGTAGGCCTCATACTCGTCGCGCAGCAAAGGGGCATTGATCAGATTTCCATTGTGTGCAACGGCCACCTGTCCCTGCGAAAATTCACTTAAAAACGGCTGTGCATTGGTTGGATTGCTCGAACCGGTGGTCGAGTACCGCACATGCCCAATAGCCGTCGGATTCTTCAACCGCTCAAGAACGCCGCGGCCGGCCCGAAAAACCCTGCCGACCTGTCCCATGCCGGTAAAGCAGTGGATTAATTCACCGTTGCTGGAGGCGATCCCGGCCGATTCCTGGCCGCGATGCTGTAAGCTGTGAAGCCCAAAATATGTCTTATGCACAGCATCTGGATCGCCGTAGATTCCGAATATGCCGCACTCTTCTTTCTTCTCTGCCATTGAAACTCCGTAAATGTCGAAATTACATGCCATTAAAACAATAGTCTATACGAAGCGGCCATCTAAGTCAATGCTTTGTGTTTGCAAAAATCTTCCTGAAGATAACGCTGGAAATGGTGCGCTGATTTCAGTATACTGTTTCTCTTTATATGAATACTACTTTTGAGGTCGATGAGCATGGAAATGAGAGTCAATTTGTCCCGTCCGGATATTACGGAAGCTGAGATCAATGCGGTTGTTGAGGTCTTGCGCACTCCCAATTTGTCGCTGGGCCCCAAAGTTCGCGAATTTGAACAGGCCTTTGAGGCCTATCTTGGGCGCAGGCACGCGGTCGTTGTCAACAGCGGCACCAGTGGCTTGTTCTTATGTACGCAGGCACTCGGCTGGGGCCCGGGAGACGAGGTGATCACCACACCGTTTACCTTTATCGCATCAGTTACCACGATCATGATGAGTGGAGCAACGCCGGTCTTCGTCGATATTGACCCGGTGACCTTAAATATGGACCCGGCGAAGATCGAAGCTAAGATCACCGATAAGACAAAAGCGATCCTGCCGGTGGAGGTGTTCGGCAGTCCGGCAGGCATTGACGAGGTCTGTGCGATTGCGGACAAGCACAATTTGACCGTTTTAGAGGACAGTTGTGAGGGGCTGGGCTCGCAGCTCGACGGTAAAAAAGTCGGCACATTCGGCAAGATGAGCACCTTTGCTTTCTATCCGAACAAGCAGATGACCACCGGCGAAGGGGGGATGATTTTGACCGATGATGACGAGTTGGCGGAGATGTGTGTGTCTTTGCGAAATCAGGGTCGAGGCCGTGGCGGCGGTTGGCTGGCCCATGACCGGCTGGGATATAATTATCGCTTGAGTGATATTAACTGCGCATTGGGAATCGTCCAGCTTTCGCGCATTGAAGAATTCGTCAAAAAGCGCGCGACGGTCGCTCAAATGTATCAGCAGTGTTTAGCCGATGATGATCGGTTGATCATCCCGCAGGCACCGCCGGGCAGCCGCATGAGTTGGTTTGTCTTTGTGGTGCGTCTGACTGCCCAATACACACAGGACCAGCGAAATACACTCTTGAAAAAACTGCTGGACCGCGGCATTCAGGTCAGCAATTACTTTCCGCCGGTTCATTTGCAGCCGTTTATCGCCGGTCAGTATGGTTGTAAAGTCGGTGACATGCCGGTAACCGATGCCGTGGTCAAAAGCACGATTGCGCTGCCGTTCCACAACCACCTGACACAGAACGATGTGCAGTTGGTCTGCAACGAATTAAGGACTTGGCTCGACGAGATCTAATTTGACCGTTCCAACTTGAATCTGTACGGCTTGCCAAATATCGTTCGTATCCGGTGTTGTTTATCACCGATGGGACTTATCGGACTTAATTTTATTCACTTCAGGGTATATCCACTCTCGCTGAACGGCTGAATAAGTGCCGACAAAACCCAATTTGGCTGTTTGCTTTGGGGGCCTACATTTCTTAAGTTTTAGGTGTAAGGGGCCGGATGAAAATTTCCGGTGAAGAAGAAACTAAAATTTTCCGTGGGAGAATATTTGGTGGGCTCGTTGCGAAGTAAAATCCTGTTTACGATGATCGTCTATTGTTCGGGTATCGTTACGGCAGTCTACTTTCTGGTCCCTTCCTCTACAGCGGCTGCAGATCAAACTCAGGCTGGCGAAATGAGTACCGGGTCACAACAAGCACAAATTCTGACCGGTCATCCAGACATCAATTCGCAAGTATGGGCCATCTCAGTCCGCACAGGGATCGATACGTGTATCAGTTTCGCCGAGGAATATGCCTTGCGGGTTGCCGACCTGATTCGGTCACAAATGGAGCAAGACAGCGACCAGAGTGATTAAAGTGCTCTAATAACAGCTTTGGTATAAGTCAGAAATCGGAATTGTTCCTGAGGTCTGGTAGGGTCGAACGCAACCGATAGCAAAAAAACACCGGCTGGACACTGTGGGGGTTCTGGCCGGTGTTTCTCTTTTTATTCATTCTCAGTCTGCCTGCGGTTCGCAGTCATCCAGCGATTTCATGGACGGGGCCTTCATGGCATCTGGCCCTGGGGGTGTTTGGGGTTCCGGCCGGTTCAGACGTTTTCGGATTTCAGACGCAGCGATCTTGAGCGGATCGTTGGGGTCGGTAGCGTCCAGTTTCAGGATGGCGCTGTCCAGCATTGTCAGTGTCTGGTCGTTGCCGAACCGGCCGAGATATTCCGCGGCCCAGGTGCGTATCGAGCGGGCAATATCATCGGTCTGCAGGATCGAGACCAATGCGTCCGTATCTTCGTTGCCGACCATATCCCAGATATCGCTCATCGTAGCGATGAGATTTTTCTTTTCAGTGCCGGTGGCCTGTTCATCTTTGATGATCTTTTCCAGTTTGGCTCGGTCTGGGTGATTGGCGATGAAATCAGGATGAGGTTCGGTGATAATTAGCTTATCAATCCCCCAAAACAGCACGCCGCACACGATCAGAAATCCCGCCGCGATTGCCAGCTTTCGCATATAAACCGCGACCGGTTCGACGTGTCCGCCGTACTTTTGCCGGTTGTCATATACTTCCAGAAGCTGTTTTTCCAGTTTATCCTGATGGTCCTTTGAGGGCTCATCGTCGAACCGGAGCGAATGGACATAGTGTTCGAATTTATTTTCTCCGTTACTCATAACTGAAAATCTCCTCAGCGGTTTGCTGTCGATGGAGACGATACTGTTTTTTTAACTTTTTCAGAGATCGGCTTAGCTGACTTCTGACGGTTGCCGGGTTCATATGCATGACATCACCGATCTGCTCACTGTTTAAGCCCTGAAAAAACCGCAGGGCCACGATATCCTGATGATCCGGCTTCAATGTCTCAATGGCCGCTTTTAAGAAATCGATCTTATCCTGATTTTCATGATCCAAATCATCGCTAAGTTGTTCCTGTTGTTGTGGTTGCTGTCGGAGTTTTTCGATCGCTTTGTTGTGTCGTGCAGACTTTCTGTAGAAAGAATTGATTTCGTTGCATGCGATCCGGAAAAGCCAGCAGCGAAATCCCGATTCGTCCCCCGTAAAACTGTCAAAATTTTTGACCATTTTCAAAAACACCTGGCTTGTAATGTCCTCAGCGGTGCTTCGGTCCGGCAAACGACGGGCGCAATAGCGGAAGATTTCGTCGTAATGCCGACGAAACAGGGAAGAAAACGCCATTTTGTCCGCTCGAGCCGCCTCGATCAAACAGGCCGAAGATTCTTGCTGTGTCGCTGTCAATATCGTAATTTCTTAAAACAAGTTCTTGAATATCGTGCATCATCATAAATACAAACGCCGAAGAACGCAAGCTGTGAACAATTTTTTGACAAAATTAACGAAATTTTTCACAGAGCCGCGACAGTAATGGAACGGGCAAAACCTTTTCCTCCTGCTAAGAGCCGGTATCGGGATAATCGTCCATCGGCAATCACTGATTGAAAATCGGCATTTCCGGCGGCCTCATGGGTTACACAGGTCCAGCAGGTTGAGGTCGCGAGGGAATGGGGCGGTTTTGGTAATGATTCGTGCGAGATTGAGCCATTTTTGACAGCCGTCCAGAACATTGCTGTCGCTGGTGGTGATAAGCTGGCTCGATTCGATCAACTCTTTATCGGGGTTCTGGACAAGCCGGACATCCCAGTTCAGCGAATTGCTTTCAGCAAAAAAAGCAATGATCTGTTTTAACCGGCCGGAATTAGATACCGGTTGGTCGAGAAGCCAGATGGTTTTCGGGACATTCAGCGTGTTCAGGGCACCGGCGATCATTTCGATTGCGGGCAGCGTTTCCTCGACTTTGCGATAAGTTCCGTGAATGCTCGCCAGATCCCGGAGACACCCGTCCCGGCCGATAAAAAGCGGGGCGTCTGCGAGGGCCGCCTCGATTGTGATCAACAGATTATACCCGTCGATCATAAGCGGTTCTGATTCTGTCCGGTCTGGCGAAATCTGCTTGTGGGTGCGATTTTCGAGTTGATTGTCAGAGCAGCTTGCCCGCATGACCGCCAACCGCTGACGCTGTGTCAATGCGTACCGGTCACCCACAAGTTTTAGCGTGGATTTATCCGCATATCCACGGCTGAGCAGCCAACTCATCTCCGCAACCGCCCGGCACAGGATCGGTTGTGTCTGCGCGGTAAAAAGCGCGGCATCCTCAGGATGCGGCCCGCGATGGCTTCGTTTGTCCGGCATACGTATCATTGTACCGAGACAGCGAAGACGAAACAAGGGTTTCAAAAAGAAATTGACAGCGGAACTCTTTTTTTCTACCATGCTTCGTATGCCAAGTCATTATTTAGCAAAAATCAAGATAGACGATCTGGACATCCTCGGCTACTCGGTAGCTGGCGAGGAGACGGTGATCGGTCTGCCGCAGTTGGATGTGTGCTTCGATATCGGCAAGGCGCCGGATCAACTCATTTCGATCAACCATGTCCTGCTGACGCACGGGCACATGGATCACGCCGCGGGCATCGCCTATTATCTGTCGCATCGCAAATTCAACGGCATGAGCGCTGGCACGGTTTTAAGCCCGCCGAACACGCTTAAGCCGATCCGGCAGATTCTAGACGGATGGGGGCGACTGGACGGCAACCCGATCCCGGCGAAGTTGGTCGGTGTCGGTCCCGGCGATGAATACCAGATTAAACCCAATCTGATCGCACGGGTGTTCCCCACAAGGCATTCTTATCAGTCTGTTGGTTTTTCGGTCATTGAAACACGCAAGAAACTGAAAACCGAATACCAGGGACTGACGGGTTCGCAGATCGTGGAGTTGAAAAAGCAGGGCGTCGAGATTGAAAATCACATTGAGGTTCCGATTGTCAGCTATCTGGGCGATACCTCGTATGTGGATTTTTCACAACTGGACTATGTGTCCCAAAGCAGGATCCTGATTGCCGAATGCACCTTCTTTGAGGATGAGCACATCGAACGCGCCGATGCCGGCAAGCACATGCATATTGATGAATTCGGCCCGTTGCTGGAACGGATGGAAAACGAAACCATCGTTATCACCCACCTGACGCATCGAACCAGTGTAGTCGAAGCTCGAAACATGCTGCAAAAGCGCCTGTCCGCGGAAATCTTCAAGAAAGTCATCATTTTAATGGACCGCAGCAACTGGGTGCGTAAGAATAAATAAGATTTGGATCGCTTATTTTCTGAGTTTTCTTTATGAGCCATAAGGAGTAAGCACATGAAGCGTTTACGCATAATTGTCTTTGTAACAGTCTGTTTTCTGCTTAGTTGTCAGATTTCCTGCAATCCCTCGCATGTTAGTTATTTTAGTAGCGACCATTTATTGAGGGCCCAATCAGGTGAACTTGACACAACGACTATCTCCCCGTATTTAGAGGCCCCCATAAATACAGATGAAAACATCGTGTGGTGCTTGACGTTTCAGTTAGTTTGGAATGAAATGTGTAATCTTATCGGTGAAGATATACATTTACACCAAGAACCACCTATGGTTGAGGTATTCAATAAACGAGCAGGAAATAAAAATGATATTGATGATAAATCCTATGTTGCATTAGCAGGTCATGTTCGTGACAGGATTCACAAAAGAATAAAGACAGAGCTAAACCGAAAATTTAAGGGAGCGGCCTGCCCTCAACTGATTCCGGGCGAAGACGGAATGCGGCCCCAGGATATTGTGGCTTATTCCTATCTTTTCAAAAACTTGGAATTTCCAAATAGATTTGAGCGGTTGAAACAACCCATCTATTTTAAGACATCCAAAGTATCGTGTTTCGGTGTTGGTGAAACATCTAAGAGTGGTCATGCCCAAATGTGCGACCAAGTGTCAATTTTTGATTATAATGGGCAAGATGATTTTATCATCGAATTGGCAACAAAATCCCCGATTGATCAAGTTATTCTCGCCAAAATCAGCCCTGCCGGTACTTTGCAAGCCACTGTTCACCGGGTGCTTAAAAGGATGTCTGATGAAGATTCGGTAAATATGCGGGTTGGTGATATATTAAAGGTTCCGAAATTTCATTATGATCTTATTCGTAATTATGACGAACTTATCCATAAAAAGCTTATAATTCAAAATCCTAAAATCGCCCAAGATCTTGTTGTATTATCAGCGGCGCAGCAAATACGATTTCAAATGGACGAAGAAGGAGTCAAGCTCAAATCAGAGTCCAATATGTCATTCGGGTGCTCTGCTTCTTATCAACCACGGACTCAACATATTATGGTATTTGACAAGCCGTTCCTTGTAATGCTAAAAAATAAAAGTTCAAAAAAACCTTATTTTGCGATGTGGATTCAAAACCCGGAACTTCTCGTTCCTTGGAAATAAATGATTGACCCTGAAGAACATTAAGATGATTGCATGATCTTCCAAATGGCATAGAGGATGGAGATGTCGGCAATGATATGGAGCAGGAGGGGTGTCAGAAGGCCGCCGGTATGTCGGTAGAGCGTTCGAAACAGCCAGCCAACAACTGTCATCGCCGCAAATACAAAACACACGAAGGGCAGCTTCAGCACCGGAAAGACCGCAAGAGCATGGTAGCCCGCAAAGAGCATATCAATCGCGTTGGGCCGGCGTGTCTCATTCTTAAAGCAGCCCCGCCAGAAGGATTCCTCCAGAAATGGATTGACCAGGTATGCATAGGCCGCAAAAAAGATAAACAGTTGTCCATTCAGATTCAGCGTTGCAAGTGTTTTAGCAAGATCGACCTGCTCGCCTCGTACCAAGGGCCACAAATACAGGATGACAATACCCGGGACCAATCCACCCAGACAGATCAATGGTCCGGCGATACGGTGGAATCCTTTAAACAGAAGCTTAATCGCACTGGATTTGTTGATCCTTATAATGCAGGGCAATAAAGCAAGATGATAAAGCAGAACGGCTAAAAAGCCATTTCTTAAAAGGAAAACACCCAAAAGCACAGCGATATACGGTGAACAAATACCAACGGTTTGAAAGACAGGTTTAGGGGCATACTTCGGCATTGCCATTTAGCTGTCTTTCTTGCACATCTGTCGGGCGCGGAGGACTTCAGCTACGGACCAGGCCTGAGCAAATGTTCCGCGGGGATGGTGGGGGGCGTCGCCGTCGAATATCTCAGAAATACTGCCAAGGCAGGCATCGTTGTTCAGGTGTTCCAGCAGTTTGGAAAGGAATGTTCTGCATCGGCGTTTCGCGGTCGGATCAAACCCGTGAACCCTGAGGTATGCCTCAACGAAGGGGCCTATCAGGAATCCCCAGACAGTTCCCTGATGATAAGCCGCGTCACGCTGGCCTTGCGGGCCGGCGTACCGTCCTTTATAACGCGGGTCCGATGGGCTGAGTGATCGAAGGCCGTAGGGAGTCAGCAATTCTTTCTCGACGATCTCGACAACTTTTTTTTGCTGCATGCTCGAAAGCGGACTGTAGGGCAATGAGACCGCGAATATCTGGTTGGGGCGAATACTGGTATCGGGCTTTCCAGAGGGTAGTATACAATCGTTTAAGTATTCAAGGTGTTCGTTCCAGAATTGCTGCTGGAATGAATGCCGGACCTGTTCGGATAAAAGACTGTAAAAACGGGCGGACTCTTCGTTTCTGCCCTGATAGTATTCGGTCAATTCGCATAGGTTGCTGTACCACAGGGCGTTGATCTCGACGGCTTTGCCATATCGCGGCGTAAAAGCGATCTCATCAAACTTGGCATCCATCCATGACAGTTGCGTATTCACATCGCCGCCGGTGATAAGTTTATCTGAGTCGGCGTGAATACCGAATCGGGTACCCTTGCGGTAGGAATCCATAACCCATTTGACGGCCGGCAGCAGTTTGGCCGCAAAATTCTGCTGATCGCCGGTGATGCGGAGATATCGAAAAGCGGCATGTACAAACCACAGCGATGCGTCAATACTGTTGTAATGCGGTGGATTGCCGTAATCGTCAAAACGGTTTGGAATCATGCCCTCACTAACGGCTTTGGCGAAGGTTTTCAGGACGCCCCAGGCGATATTAAATCGGCCCGTCGTCAGGCACAGCCCTTCAAGCGAAATGAACGTGTCACGTCCCCAGTCGAGAAACCACGGGTAACCGGCCAGTATTGTCGGTGTTGGTTCGTCATCAATCGTGCGTTCAATGACAAATTGTCCTGCGGCCAGTGTGAGTGAATGATCAATGGGGTCCCGTGATGGATTGTTGCGAAACAATTCTTTTTGCTTTAGCTGAATCGCGTCCACGGCGGCCTCAAGTTCCATCGTTGCCAGCGTGTCATGGGGTTCATCATGATCGAACAGGCCGGCCCACAGCACAATGCGTTGCGGTCCTTCAATGTATTGTTTGTATTGCCCCGGAGACCAGAGGTCCTCAAAACAGTCCTGACCTCGCTGTCGTTCTTTACGATAGAAAAATCGATGCCACCATTGCGGGCTCTGATCGAACCGCATGGATTGGCAGTACATTGTCAACTGCCCCATTTCAGGGCAGCCACTGCGAATGCTTGATTCGCTTTCATTCCAGACGGAGCTTAGATCTCTGCCGCAGTGACCGAGGGCATGAAAATCACGCATCGCCGCAAAAGGGCGAACTGAGAATTCAAATGGCTGGCGGACATTTGAAAAATCATAGACAATTGAAACGATGTCTGCATCCGGCAATAAATAGATCGATTTTCTTAAATTCACCACTGCTGTTTCGTACTCGAAATGCACCCCGATGTCTTTACGAAATTCCAGCAGATGTGAATAGCCGACCGGATGCATGGCAGTGTCAAATTCAAAGTTGCTGAGTGAAAAGATATGGTCTTTGGCGGCAATTGTCTCCAGGCAGTTGGACAACGCTGCGATTCTGTTGGCAGGGGGGGCGTGGCTACCGGTTAATAACGCATGATAGCGGCGTGTGTTGCAGCCAATAATACTTGATCCGGCAAACCCGCCGCGGCTGTTTGTCTGCAACCATTCTTTATCAAGCAGGGTGTTGATGGATTTATCCTGAATTGAAACAGAGATCACTCCTGTTTCAGATGTTGTTTTCTGTGTGAGCATTCTGTTGTGCCCCTGTGAATGAAGTTGCTTTTATGACGACTTACTGAGCATTCTGTTGCTGCGACCGCCAAACGACTCATCACATCGTTCTTTGAGATTGCCCAATACATTCATAAAATTGATATATGAGTCGTAGGGGGACTCGTAAGGATTGAAGTACTTGTGAACATCTCCATCAGCAAAATATTTTGTACACATATAATAAAAATGATCTGATGTTTGCAGTCTTCGCCAATCCGCCAGCAGTTCCTCATTTTGAGTCTTTTTAATAAGCGGTTCTGTCTTGTAGACTTCGTGCAGGGCGCTGGACTGCATCGCATTACCCAGCCATGCCGACAAGTCCCGTTCGGTGTCCGCCCAACTGATAATATGAGGCACATCGACAACATCGACGGATTCATAGGCATCAACGACTTCACTGGGGGTCATAAAGCAATTGTCCGGGTGCTTGAGGACTTCTTCGGGCAGATGAGACATAAATGAGAAAATACCGGTATCCTCCCATTGGTGTTCGCCAAACGTTTCATAGTCCATAAAGAGATTGATGCATTGCCCGTTGCCATTTACGCGATTAACCCAGGTTGCGAATTTATCAGCCATGAGCGGGTATTCTTTCCATCCCTGGTTGCTGAACCGGAATGCGATATCATCGCTGAGCGAGTAGTTTTTCAGAAGCAGTTTCAGGTGTTCGCAATTTGGAGGGCGATAGACGAAATTACTGTTTCGGTCACCCAGAATGTGGTCGGCGCCTTCAGTGATAATCGCATCGAATCGTCCCATTTTTTCGATTGTCTCGGCCAAGTCGTTGCTGTAGATCAGTTCGGTATTCCGGAAAATGCGAGGTGTCTGACCGTACAACTGCTGGATCAACTCGGAGTGTTTATTGATCTGGGCCGTAAATTCATTAGATGAATACAAAAAACTCAGACTGTGATAATAGGTTTCACCGATAAATTCGACGCATCCGGTTTCGGCCAAGGCGTCAAATGTACTCATGACCTCCGGGCAATACTTCTTGAACTGCTCCAAGACCACCCCGGTAATACTGTAAGAAATTTTGAACCGGCCTTCCATGCGGCGAATAACGTCCAGCAATAAGCGATTGGAGGGCAGATAGCACTTGTTTGCGACTTTTCGGCAGATCGAAGCGTTTTTGAATTCGTCAAAATAACGCGGGGAACGGTCGAAAACGGTATAATGTCGGAGACGGAAGGGTTGATGGACCTGAAAGTAAAAACAGACTGAAGGCATTATTGAATCCTCGTCAAAGACAGTTACATATAGCAATTCAAGAATTTATACCTGTACCAATATATCCTGGTAGATCTTTCTACACTTCTCTGCGGCACCGGACCATCGCAGTCGTCTGACTTCAAAATTCCCATGTTCTCGTAACGTCAATTGAAGCGGCGGATATTTCAATACCGCAATAATTTTATTGGCCATTTCATTAACATCCCAGAAATCCACCTTCAGCACATGTGTCAAGACTTCAGCAACACCGCTTTGTTTGCTGATGAGCACCGGGACATCGTGATTCAGCGCCTCTAAGGGAGCGATCCCGAACGGTTCCGAGACAGACGGCATTACATATAAATCGGCCATTTCGTAAATTTTCTGCACATCCTTTCCTCGCAAAAATCCTGTAAAGAGGACTTTGTGCCCGATTCCCATCTGTGCGGCCATCTCAATGACCCGATGCATCATGTCCCCGGTACCGGCCATGACGAACTTGACATTGTCCACCTCTTCGAGGACCTTGCGGGCGGCCATGAGGAAATATTCAGGACCTTTCTGCATTGTAATACGGCCCAAAAACAGGACGATTTTCTCATCGCTCTGGATACCGATTTTATTGAATGTCAGGGGCCGGTTTTCGCCGTTCTGCTCGACTCCGTTGTAGACAACTTCAACTTTTTCTCCCAAAACGCCATAACGGGTAATGATGATATTGCGGGTTAGGTAGCTGACAGCGATGATTTTTTGGGCCGCATGCATTCCGCGACGTTCAATGTCATAAATCATCTGGTTGATGTGTTCGCCGCTTCGATCAAATTCCGTCGAATGAACATGAACCACCAGCGGTTTGCCTGTGACGGACGCAACAGCAATTCCGGCGGGGTAGGTCATCCAGTCATGGGCATGGATGACGTCAAAGTCTTCCCGGATAGCAAGGCGAACCGCGGAAGCCGCGTATCGGTGTATTTCAGAATACATGTCGCCGCCGTAGTGTTCATTTGCGATATGCTCAATTTGCTCGGTTTCCCTCAGCCACCGTTCCACATCCGGCTCAATATCGGAGCTCTGAGTTGACAGGGGGGTTCGCTGGCTCAGGAGTTCCTCGATCTTCTGCTCGTAATACTGCGGGGTTGTATAGGCCTCCAGCGGAGAGGAGATCATATGGAATTTGACATTGTTCCATTCCAGCAGTTCATCCGCGGCGGCTTTGTCAGCGGAGGTCTTTGGAACTGAACACTGGAGCGGACTGAGCATTTTTACATGGGTTGAAAAGTCAGAATCCACGGGTTTAGGAACAACGAAGGTTACCTTTAAACCCATATCATTCATTGCCTTGGTAAGGCCATGGCATGCTGTACCCAATCCGCCGCTTATAAAAGGGGGAAACTCCCAACCGAGCATAAACACTTTCATTGTATCCCCTCGGCCTGAAAGAAGAAACATGTCTTTGAACAGTTCAATTCCATTTTTCCTGCTATTATTATTTCGGCTAAAGATCTAATTATAGAAATAATGATGTAAAGCGTCTATTGAATTTTCATAAAAAATTTAAGAAAGATGACACAAAAAACAGGATAAAATATAACCAGAAATCAGAATATGATTGATGTGATAAAAGAAACGGCCGTGTCTGATTCAGACGCGGCCGTAAGTAGATTAGTCCTTGGGACCTAAAAGCAGGTAAATTTAGCTTACAGGTCTTGGGGCTTTACTGTGCTGCGGCGGTTTGCATCAGTTCTTTTGATGGCAGCGTCCAGCAATGCATAGACTTTGTCATTCAGGGTGGCGATAGAGTCAGATGAGCTCATTTTCTTCTTGCTCTTGACGTAAGCTTTCACCTTGCTGGCAACGATCAAGACTTCTTTCTTGCTGGCCTTTTTAGCTTTTGCTTTCTTCTTTGCTGCTTTCTTCTTTGCCATTTGGCACCTCCATGTAATAAGTTAATGTTCCAATAATATGGGCTACCGTTGCCCTAAATCAGTGTTTAGCGTTATTTTGTAAAGGATTCGAGGATATTGCAATAAAAAAATCTCGAAAACCTCAAAATTTTGCACTCAAAGTGCCTATAATCGGCAAAATCGGTAAATCGCCAAGCCCTATTTCAGCCCATAGAAAGCTTTTTCTGCTCGTGCCGTCCTTTTTTGTTAATCCGCCCTGAAATTTCGCCGATGTTAGCACCGCTAATCAAAACAAAATGATTGTGTTATTCAGTAGTATGGAGAATGGAAGATGCAGCGAAAAGGCAAAACAACGACCAAGACAGTTGTTGACTTCGTTACAGTCGCGTTTGCGGAAGATATGGAGTTGGCGCGGCAATACCAGGAGTTACTGGAAGGCAGCGAGATTGCAAGCAGGGTCAAACGCCAGCCCAATATGGCCGAAAACGGGTTTTCTGACATTGCAATCATGGTGCCGGAAGAGTCTCTTGATGAGGCACACGCATTAATCTCAGAACGGGCCAGCTATGAAGACTTTTTTGATATGGCCTTTGATGACCAGGACAGCACCCGGATTGATTATTCAGAATTAGAAATGGATGAGGATGATGACCTCTACTAAACTTTAGACAGGAATCTATATTATGGAAGAACGCGATAATAATCAGGAAAAAGAGCAGACAGGCACTTCATTGGAAAAACGCCGAAAATCCAGCGAACGCAGGCGGACCCTTGTCGATCGCAGGAGCGGTTTTGACCGTCGCCGAGGTCCCGGACATCGGAGGAGTCCTGAACGACGATCGGCTGAAGAAGGCCAGATGAATGACGAGCAATTCGAATTTCTCATGGCCATCGACCAATACAAACGTGCCAATCAGCGACCCTTTCCTTCGTGGACCGAAGTCCTGGAAGTGATCAAAGCGATTGGCTATCGGAAGGTTGCTGAACCGCAACCATTGGAATCGTTCCGCAAGGAAGACAGGAAAGAACCGGTTCAGGTTTAAAACAGCTTCTCAAAAGTTTTTAAAACTCACATTACCCGTCTTTTAATCAAAGGCGGGTAATTTTTTTTGAAACATGGGCAATATATTCTCCCACCTGTTTTTTTATCTCAGTTGTGTCGTCGAGATTATCCTCAATAAATTTCACAATTCGACTGCCGATGATGACGCCGTCCGCACCGGCTCGTGCGACCTCTTTAGCATGTTCGGCCGTACTGATTCCGAATCCGACGCAGATCGGTCGCTCTGTCAATCCTTTCAGGCGGGCGATCAAGGGCTTAACCAGATCAGATAAACCCGAGCGTTCCCCCGTAGTTCCCAAAAGAGAAACAGTGTAGATGAAGCCGGTGGTCTTCTCTGCGACTTTCTGAATGCGTTCGTTGCTCATATTGGGTGTAACCATAAAAACGGTTTCCAGGCCCGCCGCTTCGGCGGCAGGAAAAATCTCATCAGCATTGTCAATACTCAGGTCTGCCACGAGTACGCTGGTTCCGCCGGAATCTTTGAAATCTGCAAAAAACTTTTCGACACCATACTGATAGATGAGATTATAGTATACCAGCAAGCCAATGGGCAGCGGATTATAATCACTAACGCGTTTGATAAAAGCCAGTGCTTTTGCAGGTGTCATTCCGCTCTTCATGGCACGGATATCTGCTTTCTGGATGGTCGGACCATCAGCGACCGGATCCGAGAAAGGGATTCCGAGTTCCAGGACATCCGCGCCGGAATCAATCGCTGTTTTTACGAGTTCAAAACTCGTGTCTTCATCCGGATCACCGATGACAAAAAATGGGACCAGGGCAGTTCGATTTAGTTTATTAAAAAGATTTTGATAATGTCCCACAGGGTTTTCCTTATACCATTGGTCTATAGTGTTCAACGATTGAGACATCCTTGTCACCGCGTCCGGAGAGATTGACGACCACAACGGTATCGCTGGGCAGTTGTCCTTTCAGAGCGATCAGACGTGCCAGTGCGTGTGAGCTTTCCAGTGCGGGCAGAATACCTTCAGAACGGGTGAACAATTCAAAGGCGTCAAGTACCTGCTCATCCGTGACCGCGGTATATTCGGCACGGCCGCTGTCTTTCAGATAAGCATGTTCAGGTCCGACACCGGGATAGTCCAGTCCTGCCGAAATACATTCTGTTTCATGGATCTGCCCGTCTTCGTCCTGCAGAACATACGTCTGAGCCCCATGCAGGATTCCCACCGACCCCTTGACGAGCGTGGCGCAGTGTTCGTCAGTTTGTACCCCTTTGCCGCCGCCTTCAACGCCGATCAACGCGACATCGGTGTCATCGAGAAAGCTGGAAAAGATGCCGATTGCATTGGACCCGCCGCCGACACAGGCGACGACTTTGTCAGGCAGACGGCCCAGCTGGTCCAAACATTGCTGCCGGGCTTCGGCTCCGATGGGCGACTGAAAGTGTCGAACGATTGTCGGAAACGGATGCGGTCCTCCCGCTGTGCCGAACAGATAAAAAGTATCGTCAATATGAGATGTCCAATAGCGCAATGCATCGTTAATGGCATCCTTCAGAGTGCATGTCCCGCCGGAAACAGAAAACACTTCCGCTCCGCACAGCTTCATCTTATGCACGTTCACATTCTGGCGGGCCACATCGACTGACCCCATGAAGATTTTTGTTTCCATTCCGAACAGGGCACCGATCATCGCAGTTGCCAGGCCGTGTTGTCCGGCACCGGTTTCAGCGATCAGTTTCTTCTTGCCCATGTATTTTGCGAGCAGTCCCTGGCCGAGCGCGTTATTAACCTTATGTGCGCCGCCATGAAGCAGATCTTCCCGCTTGACATGGACCTGAAAGCCGACATGTTCACTGAATCGTTTGGCGTGATAAAGTGGGCTGGGTCTGCCTGCATAATTGCGATACAGATCATCCAACTCCGCAACAAACTGCGGATCATCACGAAATTGATCGAATCCCGCTTCGATATCTTCCAACGCGGGGATCAGCACTTCCGGGACATAAAAGCCGCCAAATTTCCCGTATCTTCCTTTATGTTTCATCTGTGTACCTTCAATCCTGTGAAGTTGTAGAGAGTGTCAAAAAGCAGCTTCATTTTTTTGTGATCTTTTTTGCCGGGCTCAGACTCGATACCGCTGCAAACATCGATCCCATAGACTCCAACCTCCAGTGCTTTTACAATATTGTCGGGGTTGATTCCGCCTGCAAGAAAAACGCGCTGGGGGTACTCTTCGGTCAGGGACCAGTCGAATGTTTTTCCGGTTCCCCCGTAGAGATCGGGGTCGAACGCATCAAACAGCACGGAAAAAGTCTGAAAATCCTGTGACCGCTTGATATCATCCAAAGAGTGAACCCTGATGGCTTTTATCGTACGAAGTCCCCATGCATTGAACTGAGAGCAAAATTCGGGGGATTCGTCGCCGTGGAACTGAACCCAATTCAACAGCCCGGGGTTTGTCAGTTTACGAATGTCATGAGAATTTGCGTTGACGAAAACGCCTGCTGTATCGACAAAAGCCGGCAGTTTATTAATGACGCCCTCTGCTTTTTCCTGTTCGATGTAGCGCGGACTTTTCGGATAAA
>JBDLJN010000018.1:0-25278 GCA_039714335.1 Planctomycetota bacterium | reverse complement strand
CATTTTTCAGCTTGCCGTAGCCGTTGCCGAACACGACATTATGCTTTTCCTGCAGCGCCTTATTGACGCCAGCTACATCGATCCCGCGGGTGTTCTTGAATGTCGTCAGCGTATTGGACTCGTACCCGGCCTGCGGGAACAGTTCAAAGCCCTGTTCGATGCCCCAACCGCGGACATAATCGGCCATCTTTTTATGACGGGCCCAGACATTTTCCATGCCTTCTTCCAGCAGCATGCTGCACTTATAATGCAGCGCCATAATATGCGGAACCGACGGTGTTGTCGGCGTCTGGTCCTTGGCTTCGGTTTTGGCGAATTCCTGGAAGTCAAAGTAGTACCCGCGTTCCGGGACGGACTTGCTTTTTTCAATTGCACGATTGCTCACCGCCGCCACGGCGAATCCCGGCGGGATCGCGAATGCCTTCTGGACCGATGCGAACGCCACATCCCAGCCCAGTTCGTCAAAGTGCAGCGGCAAACCTACAACACCACTAACCACGTCTACGAATACCAGCACATCCGGATACTTTTCCTTCATCATCTGGCTGATCTCATACACCGGATTGGTCAGGCCGGTGCTGGTTTCATTATACACCAGCGTAACGACCGGGTACTTGCCGGTCGCCAGCTTTTCATCGATCATCTCAGCGGTAAACGCCTGTCCCCATTCGATCTTGAATTCCTCGACCTGCCGGCCGCACGCCTTGGCGACCATTGCGAACTTATCACTGAACGCACCGCACATGCAGCACAGAACGGTCTCGTCCTTCTGGACGCAGTTGCGGATACTGGCCTCCCAGATGCCGGACGCCGATGAGGTGCTCAAAAAGATATGCTGATCGGTATAGAGGATCTTCTTGAGCATTCCGGCCACTTCGCCGTGAAGCTGGGAATACTCCTTCAAACGGTGTCCCAGTGTCGGACGCGCCATCTGCTGCAGGACTTCCGGCAATACGGGGATCGGACCCGGGATGAACAATTTCGGCGGGTTTTTCCAGTTAGTCATTTCAAAACTCCAGTTCAAATAAAGGTTCACATTACGAAAATAAGCTGTGCATTAGCGGCCTGAGAGGCCGGCATAGCTTAGCCCAAGGCAACGCCCTGGGTTCCAATAGACGACCAAGGGTGTCTCGCCCTAGAAGGGCAACATATACTACGAACTCATTATCGGCTCAATATCCAGTTTTCGGATCGTCAATCCCGAGAAGATTTTCGGGTAGAAAAAAGTCGATTTCTGCGGCATCTTTTCGCCCGCCGCGGCTACGGCCTGCACCTGCTCGATGCGGGTACTGTTCATAAAAAACACGCCTTGGCTTTCGCCGGAATCGACCCTGGCAACGGACCGATCGATCGCATCGCCCAAGTCCTTGATATAAACCAGGTGGCTCTCGCTGGCCAGTTTTGCGTCGCAGATGTCCAGATGATTTTCAAGGATCAGCTTATGCAGCACATTCACATCCAGTAATTGTCCGGCTTCGCTCATATCGGGACACAACTCCGCCATATATTTTGTATTTTTAAGCTGAACGGCATAAAACGCATTTGTTCCGGCGTAAAGTCCAAAAATATTCCGGTCCGCACTGGCTCTCATCATCTCAAACATCTGCTTGCGGGCTTGTGCGCGTTCGGCATCATTATTAAAGGCAAACTCGGTGATCTCGAATTCATCGTTGAGTTCATCCAGCAGGGCAGCCAAGTCGAAATTCTCCATATCGACCAGCAGCCGATGCGTGGGCTGAATAACCAGCCCCTCATTTCGCATATTCACGAATGTCAGCATCTGGTATGCTGCTTGTTCATTTTGTGTTTCGGCCCAGTAGTTCAGCGCCGTTTCATAGCGGTGGTGTCCATCGGCGATAACCGTTTTCTTATCGGCCATCATCGCGCCAAATGCGTCAATCGAATCCTGCTCATCAATCACAAACAAACGGTGCCGCACATTGTGTTCATCGTTCGTGTCAATAACCGGCTTTTTTTGCATCGCCTGGCCGATGATCCGGCTGTCCACATTCGCCGGGTCGTCATACAGCATAAATATCTGCCCCAGCTGGCACGCCGTTGCCCGCGTCAGGTTCAGGCGGTCGGCCTTGGGGCCTTCCAGTGTTTTTTCGTGCGGCTGCACCCCTTCGCCGAATGCTTTGAGCTTGCCGCAGGCGATGATTCCGCTGCGCTGAAATGTCTGCCCGGCAATCTCAAAATCCTGCACATAGGCATAGATCGCTTCATTATTTTCCTGTGTCAGGGCGCCGCTGTTGATCGCATCCTCAAGATATGCGGCGGCTCGGGTGTAAACGTTACTATCAAGAGAATCATTCGCGTCGGGTTTGCCCTTGATGGCGCGGACGATGTTATACTGATTTTGGTTATAGAGTTCATCCTGCATGGACGAATCGATCACATCGTACGGCGGCCCAATGCAGTTGCCCGGATTGCCGACAACATTTTTATTGAAACGATACGCCTTAAACGGTTTTATTTCCACGACTTAAGATCCCAAAAAAAAGACGATACGGTCCGCCGTCGCTGATTTGGCAACAGGGCGGATTCTCGATAAAAACGAAACGCATACTATACAGAAAATAATTCAGGGTTCAATTAAATTCAGCGGGAATTTGCATAAATCGCCCGTTTTTCTCGGACTTCATAGTTCTCTGTGTCTAAAAAACGTTTTCCACTTTTAGGTTGCGAAAAAGACCAAACAAGGGCACAATAACGGTGTATTTCAGGCACAAGCAAAAAGGAAAACATCCATGGCAAAAAGAGAATATTCCAGTTATCAGAAGAACATCATCAAGAACTATTATGAGAATCTGGACACCATTGTCCTGACGCGATTGCAGGAGTTGGTAACCGAATTGTACCTGGCCGAAACTCCCGCAAAGAAAAAAAAGCTCTGGCAGCAGGTCGAAAAAGCCCTGACCAAGCTAAAAATAAAACCACCCGTCAAAGCCCGTATTCTCGAATCCCAGGACGTACAAATATTGGCCCAAAACCTAAACGAATGGCTCAAGGCGTAGAGTAGTGACTATTGCAATAAATAATCTGACATTAGCTTATGACGGACACACCTTATTGGAAGATGTTTCGTTTGAAGTACAGTCCGACCAGAAGGTCTGCATCGACGGCCCGTCCGGGTGCGGCAAGAGTTCGCTGCTGCGGGCGATGCTGGGTTTTGTTCAACCGCAGCAGGGCGAGATTGTTATTGACGGTACGCCCGTTGATGACAAAACCGTCTGGCGGCTTCGTCATAAAATCGCCTATGTCACCCAAGAGCCGGACATGGGTGCCCAAAGCGTCCTTGAGCGTATCCGCCAGCCTTTTGGTTATAAGGCCAATGCCCACCTGAAATGGCGACCCGACGCAGTCGATGAATGGTTCGAGCGTTTCAACCTGCCGCGCAAACTGCTGATAAAGCAAACTACCGACCTGTCCGGCGGGGAAAAACAGCGCATCGCCATCATCATCGCGCTGCTGCTGGATCGGCCTGTGCTGCTCTTGGACGAGCCGACGTCCGCACTCGATAAGCAAAGTAAACAGATCCTGAAAGACGTGCTGACCGACCTGCAAAAGACCATCGTGTTCATTTCTCACGAAGATGTCCTGCTGGATATTGCCGATGCGTCGTTGGCACTCACTCCTGAAGGAGGCCGCGATGCCTGAAACACCGATCCAGATAGGGGGCCTCGTCGCCGGTTACGGCCTGTTGATCATCCCGCTGGCGATACTCTTATGGACAAAGACGCCGCTGCTGGGCAAGCTGCTCATCGGCGGCATCCGCATGACCGTCCAGCTCCTGCTGGTCGGGTTTTACCTTCAAGTCGTCTTCGACCGCAATCTTCCCTGGCTCAACGGCCTGTGGGTGCTGGTCATGATCGGTGTCGCGGATATCTCCATCATCCGCGGTGCGGGGCTGCGAATTCGCAAACTGGCGCTGCCGCTGTTTGCCGCATTGCTGATCGGCATTTCCGTTCCGCTGCTATATTTCCTTGGCGTCATCCTGCATCTGCCGAATCTACTTGAGGCACGGTTTGTCATCCCGATTGGCGGGATGATCCTCGGCAACTGCCTGCGGGCGAATATCATCGGTACTCGCTGGTTCTATCACTCCATCCGGCGAGGTGAAAAGGCATTCTGCCAGCAGCTTGCCGACGGAGCGACACTTTCCGAGGCCACACGGCCCCATCTGCAGCACACTCTGCAGGAAGCGCTGGCGCCGACACTGGCAACGATGGCAACGATCGGGGTTGTTTCGCTGCCGGGGATGATGACCGGCGTGATCCTCGGCGGTTCGGACCCTCGGGTGGCGGTGATGTATCAGATTGCCATTATGATCGCGATCTTCACAGGAACCAGCATCACTATTCTGCTGGGGATCTTGTTCAGTCGCAATGTTGTTTTCGATGCCTACGGCCTATTGGACCGTGCCCTCTTCAAATAAGCACCCGCAGGCACAGAATCTCCAACCCTGTTATTTGATCCGTCGCGTCAGGGACTGGATGCCGGAGAGGACGGTGGCGAAGATCATCAGGGCATAAACGATAAGGGTGAACCAGTCGCCCCAGGGGCGTTCGACGAAGGCCCAGCCAAAGATGACGGTGCCGATGCCAAAGGACTGGAGGAACATTTTCAGCTTGCCGGACCAGATGGCACCGAACTGTACGCCGCGATTCTCGGCGATGTGCCGAACCGTTTGCACGATGATCTCACGGGCGAAAATAATAATCGCAGTTCCCCATTGAATAAAGCTCATTACTGTTTCTGATTCTGAAAACGCAAAGCATTTCAGCAACGGCTGCCCCACCCATGCGAAGCAGAAATACGCACCGCACACGAGGAATTTATCGGCCAGCGGGTCCATGGTGCGGCCGAATTTGCTGGTCACTTCAAACTTACGGGCCAGATACCCGTCAACAATATCGGTCAGGCCGGTCACAATGAACAAAATCCACACACCCAGCAGCAGCCCGGCGGGTTTGTCCTGCCCGGTCTTCGGTGCATAAATGATCAGTCCCAGCAGGATGACCGTCAAAACCAGCCGGCCGACCGTCAAGGCATTGGGGATATGCTTCATCATGCTTTTGTTTCCGTTTTCCGTCATAGCGATGTGATTATAGTGGGGGGTGGATGATAAGGCAAGTCAGAAATCAGCCACTTGTTACGGCATAGCTACTTTCTATGCGGCTTTACACGACAACAGCGGCGCGGCGCAAGTGAGCCCGATTGCGTCCCTTTCAAACGCCGGCCTTAAATCGGAGAGCTTGCGCCCTCACGCTGTTGTTTGACAATGAAGTGAGAGTCCACGCGCTTTTGATTTCTCCTCTCAGACCCGAAGGGTCGTTAGGTTCGTAGCCGTACCGGCGTAAGCCCTCGGAACCGATGCACCCCCCACTGTCCTTAGTTTTTCTAGTTTTTCCCGGCGAAGCCACGACAGATCAAGAACCGTGTCAACCTGCTTGAGGATATGATCATCCGGAACAAGAGAAGACAACGGCCCGGCCACAAATAAATCCTCCTGCCAGCGTTCCTGCTTACCGATCATAATCAACCTCCGTGCTTGATATTACTCTTGGGTTCGTGTAAGATGGTATTATACCGGATGTAGGGGACTTTTTCAACGCCCCCACAGTCCCTAGTTTCTTAAATGAGCAATAAGATATGGCAATATAAGGAAGCCTTAAATGAAGAAAACACTAAAATCAGTCTTATTATTAACTGCTGTGGCCATGACCGGTTGCGGTTCGACAGTACAGGCCGCCACTAAGTCGGACAGTACCCGTCAGCCGAACATCATCTATATCAACACGGATGACTGGGGTATTGGCAAGGTCCCTGCCTACGGATTTGACAACGCCCGTAACACACTCATAAAGACTCCAAACTTGGACCAATTGGCCGCCGATGGCATGCGTTTTACCAATGCATATGCCGGCAGTGCCGTATGTGGTCCTTCACGCTGTTCGCTTTTGACCGGTCGTCATCCCGGCCATGCTATCTGGCGAGAAAACAGCAAGAAGCCGCCGCATCAACCCTGGCCGCCCAAAGAACCGATGCTCGGCACAGTTGCCCGCCAGGCCGGCTATACCACTGCCGCTTTTGGCAAGGTCAGTGCCGGCGGTCATGACACCCCTAAAAATATTACCGGTTACGGCTGGGATTACTGGCTGGGTTTCCTGGGCCATATCGATTGCCGCGACTATTACAGCCCGACCATCTGGGAAAACGGAAAGCAAATCTCACTACCCGCAAACAATCCGGAAACCCTCAAGGGAACGGAACTGGTCAAAAAGGGCAATGGCGTGGTCGGCGAAGGCAAAGGCACCTTTATCGAAGATTTGTATGCCGACAAGATTATCGAATTTATCACCGCCAACAAGGATAAGCCCTTCTTTGTTTATTTTGCCTCTACCGTGCCCCATGGTGGTCAACCCGGAGGCCTTCGGGTGCCAGCGTTGGAGGGCTATGATCAGCACGAAAACCTGAGCCGCGCCGAACAGGTCTATTGTGCCATGTTGACCCGTCATGACAGAAATGTTGGCCGCATTCGTCAAACAGTGGAGAAACTCGGTTTGGCTGACAACACCATCATCCTGTGGACCAGCGACAACGGCGATGAAGATAGTTATTACAAGCGAACAGATACTTTTGATGGCAACGGCCCCTATCGCGGCGTGAAGAGATCGCTGTATGAGGGCGGCATTCGCGTGCCGCTGATTGCATGGTGGCCCGGGCATCTCAAACCCGGCGACACCTGTCCGCTGCCCACGACCCAATGGGATTTGATGCCTACCATAGCCGAGGCCGGCAATCTGCCTGCCGCCGCATACATGGACGGCATTTCCATTCTGCCAACTCTCCGGGGCAAACCCGAACGGCAAGCCCGGCGTGAGTATCTGTACTGGGAGTTCGGCGGTAGCCAGCAAGCGGTCCGCATGGGCAACTGGAAGGCATACCGCAAGGGCGGTCCCGACAATCCAATCGAGTTGTACAGGCTCGATCTGGATGTGGGCGAACGCCGTGATGTTGCTGATCAGCACCCTGACATCGTTGCTAAAGTTGAAAAAATCATGCGTGAGGAACATACGTTCCATCCCAACAGTCCTAAGATTAATCAGACAGCTAAAGAGAAATAAAAACTAAAAACTGGGACAAAACTAAAACTAGGGACAGTGGGGCTGTTGAAAAACCCCGGCATCGGCACTTGACGAAAACAAGTACCCGTATTTATCGCACAAGAACGCATATCATGACCGGCTTGAAACATCATGGATTGACTTTTTCAACATCCCCACAGTCACCTATTTCTTCGACCATAAAGTCGTAGTCCTCGCGGGCGGTTATTTTTGTCTGGATGAAGCCGCCGATCTCAGCATTGCAGTTTTGGATCTTGCAAATGCTGTCGATGTGCGGGGCCTGGCCGTAGCATCGACCGATGGCGTCATTCTCGAATACCTCGTCAACCAGAACGGTTAGTTCCCGGCCGATCTGCGAATCCATTTTTTTGAAAATAATATCCTGCTGGGTCTGCATGAGTGCATCGACCCGCTGTTGCTTAACCGACTCGGGCAGTTGATCGGACAAATCAGCGGCCGCCGTTCCGGGCTCAGGATAAAACGGAAAACAGCCCAATGCATCAAACTGTGCCCACTTAACAAAATCCAACAGTTCTTGGAATTGCTCGTCTGTCTCGCCGGGATAGCCGACAATAACGGTGGTTCGCAAGGCGACTTCCGGAAGGGCTTTTCGCAGTTTTCCGATAAGCTCGGTGGTATGTTCTTTGGTGTCCGCCCGCCTCATCGACTTAAGGATATCATTGTTGATATGCTGAATCGGCATGTCTATGTAGGGTACGATCTTGTCGTTTTTGGCGATGGCCTCGATAAGGGCGTCGTCAATTCCCGCCGGATAGAGATACATCAGCCGAATCCATTTGAGCGGCTCGATCTTCTCCAACTCGGCCAGCAGGGAAATCAGACCATTTTGGATTCCCATATCCCGGCCATAAAAATTGCTGTCCTGCGCGATGATGCTTAACTCCACAGCGCCATTGCTGACCAGTTCGACCGCTTCCGACAAAACCATCTCCTGCGGTTTGCTGCGGAATTGGCCGCGAATGGCCGGAATCGTGCAAAATGAGCATTTTCGATTGCATCCCTCGCTGATGCGCAGATACGCCCAGTGCCCCGGCGTAATCAGCAGTCGGCCGCGATCGTCGTGGATAGCATCGCCGGAAGGTGCCACATGGACATGGGTCGGTGTGTATTTTTTCTCTGAAAGGCAATTTCGTATGATCTCAGCGATCCGGTCCCGTTCTCCCAATCCGACAACAGCATCGATTCCCTTAACTTCCTTGGCTAAATCCTTACCCATCCGTTCGGACAGGCAGCCGGTAACAACCACTTTTCGGACAAGCCCCTTCTTTTTCTGGCCAACGGCCTGGCGAATGGCGTCAAGGGCTTCTTCTTTGGCCGGTTTGATAAAGCCGCAGGTATTGATCACGACCACATCGGCGGTGTCGGGGTCGGAACTGAGGACAAAGTCGTCCTGCCCGATCTGCGCGAGCATGACCTCGCTGTCCACCATGTTTTTCGGACATCCCAGGGCAACAAAGCCGACTGAAACGGGTTTTCTTCCATACTTTTTCCTCATCGTGCGAAAAATCGTACCAAAAGTTCTTCTAAAACGCCATGTTTTTGTGGGATTATATCAAGCCAAGCTGCCTGCAATAGAATGTGTCCAAGAATCGTTTAAGAGAATAAAGGCGAACAGGATGTCGTTCTTTGGGAATACGAGTCGGTTTAGTTACAGCAAATATCCGGTTTTTGCCGATGAAATAGTATTATTAGCGGCAGCGTAATTATAGGACGAACACGAATTTCAAATTGAGCGATTACTCATTATAACAATACTGAAACATCGAATGATCTGGCTTTGTCTGCCGGCGGTCGTGCTGAGCGGCTGCGGCGATTTTTTCAACAAAACCCCCACCGATCTGGAATCCAAGGCCGTGATTCGGGACATCAACCGGGTTCAGGAGAATCCTGAGGTCGGCAACCCGCTGCCGCCGGTGTACCTTGAAAGTCCCAAGCGGCTCAAGGTTGAAGATGGGGTCAAGCTGTTCTATTTTACCAAATACCTCCCGGTTGGTGATTTGACCCATGTTAGCAAGGACAACAAAAAACTCGAAAAAAAGATGCATGGATTTGGCGGAACCATTCGTGATCTGGGGTTTAAGGTCAGCACGAATCCGAGTACAAATCAGTTAATTATCCATTGCGCTGACGATCAGGAATGTGATCAACTGCTCAAGTATCTTGAAAAGACCGATGTGCCGCCGATTCAGGTTCATATCGACTGCCTGATATTGGAGCGTTTCGGGGATATCACCCAGGATTGGGAAGCGTCCCTGCTGATCGAGAATTTTCTGGGCGAGCAGATTGCATTGGGTGCGGCCAAGTTCCCCAAACCGACGTTTCCGGGGGCGGCGCTGCGCGAATCGCGTCGCGGAGAGTTTGGCCTGGACATTGGCTATTGGATCAACAAAGGTGTTCCCGGACATCAGGTCCGTTTGCTTGTCGATATATTGGAGTCGCGCGGATATCTGAAAGTCCTGATGAATCCGACGCTGGAATCCGTCAACGGGCAGGCCGCCCAGGTCCAGATTCGCGACAACGCACCGATTGAGAAAGTTGTGACCGAACGCGGAAACGTGAGCTATTCGGTCACCGACTACCAGTGGGTTTCGGATACACTGACGGTCACGCCGTTTGTCTATGCCGATGGTTCCATCGGCCTTAAAAGCAAAATAACGGTCGGCTCCAAGTCCAAACCCGAGGGCGTTGTGCAGTTGCCGATCATCACGGAGCGGTCCATTGATGTCGGCGAGAACCGGATCGAACCGGGCAAAAGTCTGATCATCGGAGGAATGCGTAAAAGCGAAAAACGATCGGTGGTGCGGGGGGTTCCCTTTTTCAAGGATCTGCCCATTGTCGGTATTTTATTTTCCAGCAAGGATTTCGAAGAGAAAGCCACCGAGATCGTTTTCGTGCTGACTCCCAGTATCTCATCCGGCGGAATCGAATATAAAGAAGCGGCCGATATGATTCGCCAGAAATTCCAAAGACCGGATTATGTATCGGATATCGATGAGATTGTAACGGATCCGTTGGGAACAGAGGCGTATTCAGACGTTGTCCAGAAGCAGACTGAGCAGGCCGAGGTCGAAATGGTGCGTCTGCAGGTTCAAGCCGCCGAAGCGGTTCAACAGGCCCAAACCGAACAACTGCGTGCCGAAAAGGCGATTCATGATGCAAAGGCAATGCAGGCCCAGGCACAGGAGGCCCAGGCACTGGTTGAAAAGGCCCAGGCCCAGAAAAAGGCGGCCGAAACCGAGAAGTTGGCTGCGATCAAGGAAGCCGAAGCCCAGCAGATTCAGATAACCCAGACACAGACCCAGATCGAGAAGGCGCAGGCCGAAGCGGTTGCTGCCCGCGATGCCGCACAGAAGGCACAGGCTGAACTCAAGGATGCGGAACAAAGGGTGCAAACATACATACAGGAAGAAACAAAGGCACGGGAAAAGGCACGCCAGATCCAGAAGCAGATCGATGCCCTGGAAAAACAATCACAGCCCGCAGAAGAGACGCCGTCCGCGCCGCCGGCGAGCGAGACTCCGGCAGAAGCGCCGGTTGCAGAAGAAACGCCAACTCCGGCTCCGGAGCCTGAAAATCAGTCATTATGAGGATAATATAATAGAAAAATATGAATCGTTTATGGATACAAGCTGTTGTTTTGGGATTAGCCGCTGCAGGGCTTAGTGGATGCGGAGACTTTTTCGCCCAAAAGCCGACGGAGATTCAGTCAAGAAAAATACTGGAGGAGTTGAGCCAGGTACGCCAGAGTCCGCATACTCAAAATAAAGTGCCGGAGGTTTATTCTCAGCCCACATCCCGCCTGGCGATCAAGGACGGCGTGAAGATCTTTTACTTCACAAAGCATCATCCCGCAAACGAGTTGGCGGCCCTGCTGCATCAGCAGCTTGGCATCGTATCCACGACAAATCCCGCGTCCAATCAGATTGTGGCCTTTTGTAAAGACGATGTGCAGGCCGATTCCGTTCAGCAATATCTTGAGCTGACGGATATAAGCCCGGTTCAGGTGAATATCGATTGTCTGATTGTCGAGCGGTTTGGTGATATTACAATGGACTGGGAGACTTCTATCCTGGTCCAGAACCTGCTTGGCGAGGAAGTTACCCTGGGTGAACAGCTCGCCACATTTTTTGACAGCAAGAATGGCGATGTGGTCAATGGAATTAAAAACGGAGAAGCGGTTGTTCTCAGTGCAACCCGGGACTTCCCGCTGATCTCCGCTGACATGTGGGCTTCCATGCAGCGCGGTGCCCTGCTTGACCTGAATCCTGCGTTTCCCGGTGCCGCTCTGAGAGAGACCGAACGCGGGGCATTCGGGATGGATTTCGGGTACTGGGATAATATGGGAGTTCCCGATCATCAGGTTCGTGCGATTGTCGATGTGCTGGTGTCGCGCGGATATTTGAAAGTCCTTTTGAACCCTAAGCTGGAAACCATTAACGGGAAAAAAGCGAGCATTACCATTAAAGACAATGTACCCATTGAAGAGGTCAAGACCGGCAGCGCCGGTGCCAGTGGTGTCTATAATATTACAAAGTATGTCTGGGTGTCGGATACGCTGACGGTTACGCCCCATGTCTATGCGGATGGTTCGGTGGGCCTGCAGACAGAGATCCTGATCGGTTCACGCTCTAAGCCGGAGGGAGTGGTTCAGCGACCGATCATTACAGAGCGGTCGATTCGGATAGCGGAAAATCGGATCGAAACCGGAAAGAGTTTGATTATCGGAGGAATGCGAAAAAGCGAGAAACGGTCGGTCATTCGGGGCATTCCGTTCCTGAAGGATATTCCGCTGTTGGGGATTTTGTTTTCCAGCAAGGACTTTGAGGAAAAAGGCACAGAGATCATCTTTATTCTGACGCCCAGTATTTCCTCCGGCGGCATTGAAAATGAGCAGATGGTCGAAAAGATCCGGGACAAATACAAAGAACCGGAATACAAAAAGGGATTCACCGATATCCTTACCGACCCCCTGACCCAGTCGCCGTCCACAAAAGTACTTGAAAAAGAAGCGACCGAGGCGGAGATGGGACGCGTGCAGGCGGAACTGGACCTGGAACTTGCACGGATAGAGGCTCAGAAAGAGAAAGACCGGGCGGATAAGGCCGAAGCGAATGCGGAACAATTGCGGCAGCAAGCCAGGCAGCTGCGGCAGCAGGCCGCCGAGGCACAGCAGGAGGCACAGAAAATTGCCGCCGAGACCCAGACCACAAGGACACAGATTCTCGCTGCCCAGCAGCAGGCCGCCGAATTGGAAGCCGCCAGGCAGAAAGTAACCACCGAAGCACAGCAGGCCCAGACCGAGGCCCAGGCCGCAAAGCAAAAAGCCGCCGAGGCCGCGCAGCGCGTTCAACAGGCGAAAGAACAACTCCAGCAGGCCCAAAAAGAACTGGACAAGGCCAACAAGAATAAGCCTCAAGAACCAACCGAAGACTCGAAACCATAAAGCAGAAAAATCAGAGACCCGTTTCAAAAGATTATGAAAAGAACTGCATTAAATATGGTATCACTTGTCATGATCACCGGTCTTGGATGTACTTCTGCTTCCAATGTGACTGAAAAAGCCGCCACGGTCGGGATAGCCACTCCCACGAAGGCACAGCAGATCTGGCATGATTGTGAAATTGGGCTGCTCTATTGTTTTGATCACCCCATCGCAGCCGAAATATACACCCCGAACAATACCTATCGAAAACAAATTGATCCGACGAAATACAACCCTGTTAATCTGGATACAGATCAGTGGCTCGCAGTGGCCAAGGCCGCAAACGCGAAATACACCCTATTCACGGCAACCCATTTCAACGGTTTCATGCAGTGGCAGAGCGACATCTACCCTTATGGATTGAAGCAAAGCAAATGGCGTGATGGCAAAGGAGATGTTGTGGGTGATTATGTTGCCTCATGTCGTAAAGCCGACATACTGCCCGGCCTTTTCTTCAGCACCCATCGCAATGTCTATCAGGAAGTTTGGAATCACTATGTCAAATGGGGAGAAGGAAAAGGAACCCCAGAGCAGGATGCTTACAATCGTATAGCCGAGAAACAGTTTACTGAATTAATGACCAATTACGGCGACATTTTTCACATATGGTTCGATGCGGGCAACAAGACACCCGAAGAAGGCGGTGGAGACATGCTGCCCATTTTTGAAAAACACCAGCCAAATGGGATTTTCTATTCCAATGCAAAACGATCCGATGTTCGATGGGTCGGCAATGAAGCCGGTCATGCAGGCGTTCCCTGCTATGCCACCATGCCGGGTCTTGACGCAGGTCCGGTTTCCCATACGCAAAGCTCATGGAAATGCTGTTTGCGCAATGGAGACCCGGAAGGGAGTGCCTGGTCACCGGCGATCGTGGACATTCCGTTGAGGGGACATCGCGGACACAACTGGTTCTACAAGCCGGGTCAGGATAAGATGGTTTATTCGGCAGATATGCTTATCCAGAAATATTACACCTCTGTGGGCCGTAACAGCAACCTCGTCATCGGGGTTGTCATTAAGCCGGACGGAACCATTCCCGAAGCCGATGTAAAAGTGCTGGCCGAATTCGGCAAAAAACTCCGTAAGATGTTTAGTAAACCTGTCGCAACCGTAGAAAACATCGAAGGGGAAACAATAACACTGGATCTGCCGTTACCTCAGGAAATTGACCATGTCGTCCTGCAGGAACAGATTGCATACGGCGAACGGGTGCGCGATCACATCGTCGAAGGTCTTGTCGGCGGGCAATGGGTGATGCTTGCAGAAGGCAAGGTGGTCGGCCACAAATGGATCTACCGTTTCGAGCCGAAAAAGGTGTCCCGTCTGCGACTGAAAGTGACGAAGTCGCTTGCACAACCAAAAATTCGTTCCTTCACCTGTTATATGGTTGGCAAGGAAGAATAAGAGCAGCAAACATTCGCAGCTATCCCCGCTTTTTCCGCTCCTTAAAGTATTTTTCAGCGGCAGGTTCACCGGACACATAACCAAGCTCTGCGAGAAACCGATGTGTTTCGTTTAATGTCTCCAGAAACCATTTATTGCGGTTTCTGCCAAAATTAAAGAATCCGTGTTCCTGTCCTTGGTAGATAAAAAGTTCAGACTTGATCCCAAGTTTTTGCATCTCGTCTCTGAACGCTTCTGCGATGGAGACCTTGATATGTTTGTCTCTGGAACCAAGGAACACGATCGTCGGCGGGGTCTTCTTGTCGATGTTATGCCTCGGTGAAAACGCCTCCCAGTATTTTTCAACCCTGTCAAACCCATATCCCTCTTGGCTGTTGTCATAAACCGGATTAAACAACACCATTGCATCGGGTCTGGAACTGACCGACATATCTTCATCGTCATGCTCGAACCCTTTGACGGTTCCCGTTGCCGCTGCAATATGGCCGCCTGCGGAACCTCCGCCTGCTGCGATTCGGTTTGGGTCGATGCCAATCTCTTTGGCATGTTTGCGAACATACCGGATTGCCGCCTTACCGTCTTTGACACACTCTCTCGGCTCGACGCCGCCGTTGGTTTTTGTCCGGTATTCCGCGGATATCGCAACCATACCCCGGCTCGCAAGGTACTTGCACTGATAATAAAACTGACGCGGCGTGCCACCTTTCCATCCGCCGCCAAAAAAGAATACAATAGCAGACCGGGGCTTCGTAGCCTCGCCCGAAGGATCAAAAATATGGAGTTTCAACTCCATGTCACCAACGGTCTTATAAGTAACAAATCGCGAGGGCTTCATGGACATTTTCTTCCGGCCTTTTTCAGTGGCCAAGCACACAGACGCAAACACTAAAACCATAAGAACGGCAAACTTTATATATTTCATTTCCAAGACCCTTTTAGTTTTGTTTAGATTCTTTACTTTTCGTATTCACACATTATACATTAAACAGGATTTAACCGCAAGAAATCTCCTGTTTTTAGCAGTTACAATTTTGCCAAACCCATTTGATTCTTAAAATAATTCATCATCGATCTGATGCGGCAAGTTTTCTAAGGGGCATCCGCTGCAGGCCGGCTTGGGTTTACAGTGTTCTTTACCGACGCGCACGACCAGGGCGTGAAATTCATTGAACAGTTGTGTGTCTTTGTCTAATCCCGCCTGAAACATTTCCTGTATCTGTTCGTATCCGCTGGGTGCTTCGATCATCCCGTGCCGCCCGAAGATGCGGGCGGTGTAGGCATCAACAACAAATATTGGCTTTTCAAAGGCGTACAGACAAATGGAGTCAGCGGTTTCGGGACCAATGCCCTTGATGGTGAGCAGTTCTTCCCGCAGCGTTGACACCGCAAGTGATTCGAGTGGTTCAAGCATCCCGTCATGCTTTTCAAACAGCCAGTCGAGAAAGTGTTTCAGCCGTTGTGCCTTGATGTTGAAATAGCCCGCCGGGCGGATCAGCTCGGCCAATTCGCCGATCGGCAACGCATGGAGTTTCTCAGACGTCAGGCAGTCGGCGTCTTTCAGATTTCCAATGGCTTTCTCGACATTCGTCCAATTCGTATTTTGCGTCAGGATCGCCCCGACCACGATCTCAAATTGGCTCTCGCCGGGCCACCAGTGCTGTGGGCCGTATTGTTCGTAGAGACGGTTGTAGATGTCCAAAAGCGTTTGCTGGCTCATTTTGTTTTGCCCGGGTCCGATTTCCTGAGTATTTTTCCTTTTACTTTTAGTTTGTTCGATTATACTGATACCGCGTTTGAAATCAATGGAACTTTCAGAGACCGTAATGACTCGATACTATGATCGGCAGGCTGTTTCCGGACAACTGGTTTCGTATCTGCCCAATTCCTATGCGGAGCGGACCAGCCGCCCGATCTATGCGCTGGTGTATCTGGCCGGATTCATGCTTGCTTTTGTCATTGGCACAATTCTGATTCAACCCTCCGCGCTGTCACAGCCAACGGCCGAGCCGCAGGTCCGAGTCGTAGCTTTTGTCTGGGTTCAAAACATCATGCGGTTCTTGGGGTTTTCGTCTCGTGCGGCACTGATCGGAACCCCTTTTGTCGTCGTGGTTATTTTGCTTGCGTTACAGGTAACCTCCAAGACATCCTGGAGTGTTAAGCTTGAAGACATCCCTTTGATGATAGGGGAGTCCATGCTTCTTTCGATCCCGCTGATCGTCCTGAGTCTGCTGCTGAATCGCCAGGGGGCCGTTGCCAACACCGCTTTGGCGGCCCAGGGTGCTGATGTTCAAAACCCGTTGTGGGGGGATATTGTTACCGGGATCGGTGCCGGCATCTATGAGGAACTGGTTTTTCGCTTGGTATTGATTTGCTTATTAATGCTCATATTTCAGGACTTGTTTGGTGTTGCGAAAAAGACCGCCGTTATTGGGTCGGTTGCCATTTCCGCAGTCCTGTTCAGTGCCCACCACCATGTCTTTTTCGCCAATGGGCAATTTTACCAAGGAGATCCCTTTACCATTGGTAAGTTTGTTTTCCGGACAATCGCGGGGGGGTATTTTGCCGTTTTGTATGCAGTTCGGGGATTTGGCGTTACGGCAGGGACACACGCATTCTATAATATCCTGGCCGCATTGGCACGGGCACTGTTTTTTACGGCTCCAGGCGAATAATTTTCAAAAAATTTTCAGTTGATAATCTCTTACATCTTTTAGACTTGCACGATATTCGTCCGATAAGGCAGATAAACCGGCTTATCAGTATTGGCAAGGGGGTTGATTTAGGGGGGCAGTTTTTTGTATAATACAAATCGTAAGACGTATTATCAACCGTAGTTCATTTGCGAGAATAGAGTTAATGGAATCGCCGAAAAGCCATTTAGCGGTCAGTGAGCTGAATTTTTCTCTCTTTCAGCGTCCGCTGCATCCAGAGTTGTTCACCATCTATGCCCGGCGTCACGTCAAGACCGAACGTTATGAAGCAGTGATTTGGGCGACGGGCGGTTCTCATGTTGTCAGTTTATCTGAGGGCGACATTTGCCTGACAGAGTTGATCAGCGCGCCGGGACAGCTTCTTCCGAAACGCGGCCTGATCGAACGATTCCAGTTTCGCGGCCAGCGCAGCCATAAATGTACGCTTAGCCGCGGCCTCAGCTATATGACGGACTTTCAGGTTGAGAAAATGAGTCCCAATCTGTATCGCCAGAGCCATTATGACCTGGAACGATTTGCGAAAAATCGGGGCATTTTTATTCCGTTCCCCGGCCAGGCGGTCAGCGGCCTGGAACCGTTCAGCTATATCGACTTCGAGGCTCGCCGGGACGAACTGCATATCCACACATTCCATGCGTTTCCCGATCAGGTAACGATTATCAAGACACAATCCCTATTCGATTTACATCAGTAAGATTCGCCGAAGGGCGACGGAGGTAATGTATAGTGAGCGGAACGGTCGAATGATTGTTCCGCTCTTGTTTTATGTCCCCTTAAAATCGTTTGACCGCGCCAATGACCACCGCCTGGATTCGACAGGTCGTTGAATAGATCGGCTCAAACGCATCGTTGGCGGGCATCAGCCGGGCGGCTTTTTCATCCCTGTAAAATCGCTTCATCGTTGCCTGTTCATCATCCAGCATCGCGATAACGATCTGCCCGTTCTCGGCGGTTTGGGCACTTCTGCAAACAACAAAGTCACCGTCGTCGATCCCCGCGTCGGTCATGCTTTTGCCGCACACCTGCAAAACAAAAATGTTTTTGTCGTCGCCAAAGGTTCCCGGCAGTGAAAAGGGTGTCTGTTCTTCAATGGCCTCGATGCCGTAACCCGCTGAAACCCTCCCGCGAAGAAAGATACGCTCCGGCGGCTCGCTGACACATCCATCTGAGTTGTCGAGGCCGCATTGTGCGGCCGCAATCTCTCTGGCCTGATCAAGCAGTTTTTCGCCCGCTGCGGTTAGTCTCAAACAGCGTGCCTTGCCCGTCGAGCGAACCAGCAGGCCTTTTTCGCGAAGCCCGGCGATGTGTTCGTATGCGGTGGTTCGGCTGATGTTTAGCGCCGCCGCCAGTTCCCCAATCGTCGCCGAATAACATTGGCTCCTTAGAAAGTTTTCCACCTGCCGCAGTGTTTCGAGTTGTCTGGGGGTGATTTGCTTTTCGTGGCCCATCCTCTGTTTTCTCCTGAAAACTTAGTGTGTTTGATAACGGTTTTTCGCTGTCCGCCGCCGCAGGCAGGGCACAAGCGATCTCAGTCAGTATTTCCGGCTGAACGGTCGCCCCGATAAGTTCCGCGATAACATTCAGGACCTGCCCTAAAGGCGACTCTTTGCAAGGCGCCGCCGCTGCGGTCGGGCTGTCCCATTCGCTGACATAGTCCCCGCCGGGGCCGAACTTGCATAAGGGGGCGGGTTTGTTTGTTTGATCGAACCGTTTCATTTTCCGCTTCTTTCTTTGTTGTAAACTCTGATACGATTT
Organism: Planctomycetota bacterium; assembly: GCA_039714335.1. Lineage (GTDB taxonomy): Bacteria > Planctomycetota > Phycisphaerae > Sedimentisphaerales > Anaerohalosphaeraceae > 4572-13. Next base: position 6,772 of record JBDLJN010000018.1, on the reverse strand, counting down.
CGCACTGACTCGCGGTAAGTTCTATCGGCAAAGACCGCCGAAAAACACCAAACAAAAACCGAACAAAATGCCGAATTTCGAGAAAAATCTTGCGCCGAATCGATAACCTCTTTACCATGCGGCAGTTCTGCGCAGAAAAAATTTTATCCCCCAACGCGGAGCCCGAACACCGCGGATTGCGATGACAGGTCCTATAAAATCCGGATTAATTTTTGTTTATCAATTTGCTCCGGCGGAAGCGTCGTCGACAGGTCTTCAACAAACCGCTGTCCGTCCTGCCAATAACCGGCGGTGGGTTACTTTCCTCACATAATTCAAAAAAAAGAAATTGTTATAATTGCATATCAGAAATCCACTGTTGTTTTTTTTCTTCGGGTAACAAATTTAATAATTGTATAAAAAATGTTCGACAGTGCATTTTTTGCTTTTCAGAAATACGCTTCATCGAATGCCCATAGGCCTTATACAAGGCGAGAGTATCATCGATGACTTTTAAGTTTCCGGTCTTAAGAAGGCCTAGACAGAGATATTCTATTTCAAACGGAGTAAATTGTTGCCAAAAATCGAAATGGGATTGCTGATCTATGTCAATATAGTGACTTTTGACTTCATTTAGTTTTAATAATAATTCGTCAGGGTCGAAATGCAGCGGTTGCTCCATCGTCGCGATGATGGATTCTCTCCAAGCACTGTTTTCGAAAACAAATGACTCAACGGCGGCATATCGACCCAACACGCGTTCATCGCCTTCAAAGGCCCGACTTAGAAGAAAATTGACTTGGCGGCTTCTTGGAGCAATATACCAAGCGCGAACAGCATATTTTCTAGCATTTTCGAGGTCGCCGGACAAGAGACAGATGTCTGTCGCAATAAGCTGACTCTCCAGGGAGTTAGTACCATTGGTGTTAAATGTAGTCTTTGGAGACAACCGGGTTAAGGCTTCTGAGTACTTTCCTTCAGAAAGAAGCTGTCTTGAATTATAAAACGGTGAATTTAAAGGTGGCAGTTTGGTTTTTCGGAGGTTTTCCAGCAGTTGTAAATTGCCATGTTGATAGGGACACAACCAGGCATCCAGTTCCCCTCCTTTGGAGCCAGTCATTTTGTCAAACATTTCTACTGCAGTTTCAAAGTCAAACAGCTCTCTATATGCTTTGCCTAAGCACCGATAGACGGAATAATCCATTCCTTCGTCACCATCTCGAATCGCAATCAAACCACATAAAATCGACTCGTTATAGTATCCCAAATTATAAAAATCCTCAGCCAGAGCAAACCACTCCCACTCAAATGAGCCGGTTCCCGGCATATACCCTGAAAAAACAGCAGATAAGTAGAGGGGTATCGATTTTTCAGAAATACCGCGTTTGCGGTATTCCCTGGCAAGAATTCGGAGCAAAGGATAGTAACAGGGATTTTTTTCAGCTATCGGTAGAAAAGAATCAAGGTCATTAAGAGGTAACCTTTTGCGTTTGGAATTCAATGTCAAATAGGCAATCATGGCATTTTCGGTACAAATGGATTGAGCATAGGAAAGGGACTTGTGATAATTCAGGACGATTTCTTTTTCCCGACAAGCTGAGTAATGAAACTCATATAACGCGGGCATAACCAAGTGATCCTGAAGTGCTCTACCCTTTTCCACCTGAAGATTAGCATGACTACCTGTTGCCCAGGATTTCTGATTTGCATACCAAAAACGGACTTCCCCAAAGTTGGGATCACGCTGAAGAATTTGTTCATAAATATCCCATTCTTCCTGTGTACGCCAAGGTTTATAAAAAGATTGACCATACAAATGAACACATTCCATATCGTTTGTCATGGGACGGATAAGTTCATTGTAAAGCCCATCTGAGATTGGCTGCTTACGGAAGTCCATCCATGATTTGACCATTTGGCCCATCAAAGAAAAATAGGGTACGGGAGTCTCATACTTTTTTTTCAAAACTTCCTGTCCGTTCATGTTATAAACGATCATTTGTCCCGAGTATCCGTTTTCGTGTTGAACAACGGTCCCGCCAAATGCATGTGTTGCTTCCCAGTATTCAATATAATGGGCGATTTTCTTTGTTTCACCGGGTTTGGCATTCCAGATAGGTTTCTTACGATAAATAAATGCTGGGTGCCGAGCGGAGAAATTATCCGGAACAAAATCGAATTTAAATGATAACAGGCAAGGGAACGTTAGGGATTGTTTGGGGTCGGTTTTACCAGCTTTACAGACGAATTCAAATGGCAAGAAAACGGGGTTGAACATCCCGCTCTTTTGAGTTACAGAAGCGCAATACCAATTTTTTTTTAGGGTATTTAATGAAATTTTCCTAATCTCTTCAGTATGCGCACCATCTGCCACTATAGCATCATTAAATACAGATGTCAAATGCGTAGCTTTATGAGTTGGTTGAATGTTTTGGGGGGTAACGCCAACAGTGAGAGAAACAAAGTATAGTACACCTAATAAAATTGTCTTGACAAGTACAGCACATTGTATTTTTTTCATTTTTATCCTTAACTTTATTTTTAGAATTTGCGAAGTTTTAATTCTTTGATTCTTTGAAAATCTTCTTGTATTCATGTGTTTTTAAGCTACTTGGACTTTATTTCTGTACGTTTATTTTGAATTATACCATCTTATCTTCTTCTCTACAATCAACAACCCGCAATGTTTTTCCGTGTCCATCGATATCATCCGTGGTTAATAATTGGTGATCATTACTGTCCATTCGTAGTTTTTTAATCTTGTGATGAAATAGACTCTATAAAATCCGGACCAGTTTTTCTTTGTCGTATTGATGGGTTTCGAGTTGTGCCGAGAGGTCTTTGACAAACCGTTGTCCGTCCTGCCAATAGCCGGCGGTGGGTTTCAGGTCGGTGCAAAGATTGCAGAAATACCCGTTCAGCGACTCCATCATCACCTCGCGCAGATATTTACTGACCATCGAGGCCAGGGCCACGGTCAGGTATTTTGTATCCGCTTTCGTGCAGAAATGGATCCGCATGGCCTGCTGCGAGCGGGTCAGTTCATAGCTGCTCATGGCGGCATCCTGCCGGATCACCGACAGCGAAAACCCCGGCAGCATCCGCAGCAGTTCCCGCTGATAGTTCACGCGGCCGCCTTGCCGGTCCACGATCACCTGCATCGGCCCGTCAGTGGCGGCGGTTTGCTCAAACGCGTTCAGGATCAGCGAGCAGATCTCCGTAAACAGCACGCGGCTTTTGTTTTTAACGTTGCGGACCCGCTCGTTATAGAACTCCACGTCCAGGCACTTGCTTTGTATGCCGGAGATCGACAGTCCGTGTTCGGCCATTGTTTTCTGAAGCACCGCTGCGGCGATGGAGATGTCCGGCAGACTGTGTTTTAAGGGATGTGTGTGTGCCTTCTGGTACCACGGGTATGAATCCATGCGTTTCAGGGTATCCGGGCACAGAAGACCCAGCACATCGGCGATCGTTTCGGTTTGTGTGTCGCCGTTTTTCCATGCGTGCAGACCGGCCAGTACCGACCGGCGCAGCGGGTCGATGCCTTTCTTGCGGTTGTAGGCCTTTTTGCTGTCGGCGATCAGCAACCGACCGGCAAGTGCCCTTTTCTGATTGGAGACGGCCTTGGACAGGACCTCCCAGTGATCGGCACGCAGCAGGTCTTTCGGCACCTCCAGCGCCACCGCAGAAACCACCAGCGGCCCCAAAAGCGGCCCATACCCCGCCTCATCAATGCCTACCAAAGTCGCCATCACAATCCTTTTTGAAATCGTGTTCCCTGATCGGGTCGCATTATCGGCCGCAAGCGGTTCTCTCGCAAGGGCTTTTTTCCGGTAACACTATTTCAGGCCCCGCAGGGACCGATATGTTCATGGCCTTCCCCGACTCTTAGCCTGCCCTGAGCAAAGTCGATGGGGGGGGAGCAATTCTTAAATCTCAAAATTACCCGACATTCCTACTCGTTTAACCCCGCATCGGTAAAAAAAATAAAGATTTTTCAAAAAAAATATTTCGCCTTTTCGGGGTTCCCCAAAAGCTCAAAATCTGGCCTAATATGGGGCGGATTTGTGTTACCCTACACATAAGAAAGATGGTATTTTTGTAGGGCAACTCTTGAAGTTGGTCAGCATTTTGAAAGTGGCACTGGAGGACTGAAGAACAGCATTAACGGGCAAATCACCAGTAATAATAATTCAAGTTAATTCACGCCGATAAGATGCTTGCCAGTGCAATGTTTATACAGAAAGTAAGGCCCTGGCGAAGAAGATTTTAGTTGACGCAGGGACACGAGAGGACATAATAAGAGCATTCTATGTAGATACACTACATTTTTGAAGGGATAAGCCTTATGAGCTTGATAACAGCAAACAATTTATCAAAGACATATGCAAAGGGCGAGCTGAAGGTTGAGGCGTTAAAGAATTTGAATTTTGAAATTGAACCGGCCTCTTTTGTTTCTTTCGTTGGCCCGTCCGGCAGCGGCAAGACCACCCTCTTAAACCTCATTGGCTGCCTGGATAAGCCGACTTCGGGGGCCCTGACGGTAGATGACACAGATGTTTCAAGCCTTAATACACGGACGGCCGCCGCTTTCAGGGGCAACAAAATCGGCTTCATATTCCAGGATTTCAATCTTATTCCTGTGCTTACGGTGTATGAAAATGTGGGGTATCCGCTGCTTATGGTACAAGACACTCCTTCGTCTGAAAGGAAAGAACGGATTCTTGCACTCCTTGAAGCGGTTGGAATGGCTGACAAGAAGGATAAGTATCCGGACCAGATATCAGGCGGTCAAAAGCAGAGGGTGGCTGTGGCAAGAGCCCTGGTCACAAATCCGAAGCTTGTTTTAGCGGACGAACCGACAGCCAATCTCGATCATAAAACGGCCTACATGGTGATTGACATTATGAAAAAGATGAAGAATGAGCTTGGCACAACATTTATCTTCTCAACCCATGACCAGAAAATTGTCGGAGAGGCCGAAATTACCTATTTGCTGGAAGACGGAGAACTGACTCAATAAAAGGGGTTAAAAGCCATGTTAAATATATGTAAAATCGCCGTTAGAAATCTAATGAGACGCAGAAGAAGGACACTGCTCACATCTTCATTGATTACTGTCGGTGTCATATTTGTGCTGGTGTTTATTTCGATATCAGGAGCTTTCAAGAGTATGATGATCGGGCAGATAACGGACTCGTTTCTGGGACATATCCAGATTCACAAGAGGGGTTATCTGGCTTCCATAGACACTCTGCCGCTGACAATGAACCTGGGACCGAAGGCGATGGAAAAAGTGAAAAAAGCAATCAATGAAATTCCGGAGATTGAAGCCTACTCGCCTAGGATAAAATTTGGCGGCGGTTTCAGCAACTTTGTCGAGACAACCAACATCAGACTCACCGGCATTGATCCGGACAAAGAACTCAGAGCCATCCCTGATTTTACTAAAAGGATATTAAAAGGGAAGGTTAATGAAGGAAAGGATTTTTTCAAAAAAGGGGAAATCCTTATTCCCGAACTGCTTGCCACAGGCATGAAGGTAAAGGTTGGAGATACGGTGGTTGTCATTGCAACCAATGAAGACGGCTCTGTTAACGGCAAGCAATTCCAAGTTGGCGCAATCATTGAGAGTGTCATCGGCCCTGGAGGCAGAGATGGATATATCCACATGGAAGATGCAATGGATATCCTCAGAATGGATGAGGCGGAGATAAGTCAAATCGCGATAAGAGTGAAGGATTATGACAAACTGCATAAAGTAACCGGGAGATTGAAATCCGCACTCTCAAAAGAATTAAACAAGAAGAATAAGCCCCTGTTTAGCATTGACACCTGGGAAAAGATTCATCCGTTTTCAAATATCGCCAAGATGATCGATCTTATGACATTTTTTGTAACGATTATGCTGATCGCTATTGTGCTCATCAGCATCATGAATGCAATGGTCACATCTGTGTATGAACGCATACGGGAAATCGGAACGATTGCTGCTATCGGTACCGCGCCTCGGAAAATCATGGCCTTGTTTGTAACGGAGGCATTCTTTCTGGGCCTGGTTAGTGCGGTAATTGGAAGCGTTATTGGAGTTGCAGCAATTATTATAATAGACGCCGCCGGACCAACCTTTGATTTCGGCAGAAAAACAGGACATATACTTACACTAACCGTAAACTTGCAGGATATGTTCATGATCTCATTGGTCGTTATAGCCGTTTCGGTCATAGCAAGCTTCCAGCCTGCTTATAAAGCGTCAAGGATGAACCCGATTGACGCGCTGAGACATGTTTAGGAGATAATTCAAAGTGAAAAAGGTGCTTTTCTCAATTCTAATCATTCTTTCCATGATACCGGCCGCAGTTTATGCGGTTCAGGAAGATGCGGCAAAAATTGCCGTCACACCGGATAACAAGGAGGATGCAACCCCCGCAGATGACAAGACGGTTTTGAGTTCCGGCGACCGGATCCTGATGAAGTTGGACAGGAACCTCAGCCCGGAGTCCTATGAGTCCTATAGAAAGCTGATAAACATCGAGCCGGACGGCAAAAAAAAGGAGTTTGTACTTTTTATCGTTAAGAAGGGGGCCGATAAAGTTGCAGGACTGTTTCTTTCACCCGCAAGCGAAAAAGGAAGAAGCACCTTAAGACTTGACGAAAATATGTGGCTTTACATTCCTAATGTCGGCAAACCCGTTCGCATCACAAGTCTTCAGTCAGTGGTAGGAGGCGTATTTAATAACTCTGATATCCTGCGGTTGGATTATGCATCGGAATATTTTGTCGAGAAAATGGA